>NZ_AHYZ01000177.1 GCF_000255495.1 Liquorilactobacillus vini DSM 20605 | reverse complement strand
CCAAAAAATTGGAATTGGCCTTGGTTTAGGAGAGTTATTCTTTATAATTGCTTTGTTAATGATCCACCCAAGTTTAACGGCGATTGGCCATGGTTTGATCACTGTTCCGTATCGGGATCCTTCTTACCTGTATTTGGTTGCTGCTAATGTTGGGGCAGTGGTGATGCCTTGGATGATCTTTTATCAACAAGGAGCAATCGTTGATAAGCAGTTAACCGTTGCTGATTTAAAACAAGAACAGCATGACACGGCGGTTGGAACATTCATTACGCAAGGAATTATGATCCTCTTCGTCGTCGTTTTTGCAGCTGCAACCAGTCGTTACCATGCAGTTAATGGTTTGCAAAGTGTTGAGGATTTAGCCAAAGTATTGAGCCCTTTTTTAGGTGCTTTCAATGCGCGGATGTTGTTGAGCTTAAGCTTGCTTGGAGGAGCCTTAGTAGCAGCCTTGGTGGTAGCCTTAGCTGGGACTTGGGGAATAACCGAAGTTTTAAATTGGCCACATAGTTTAAATGAGAAGTTGAGTCGCAATAATTACGGTTTCTATTTGATTTATATTTTAGCTCATGTCATTGGTGCGGGATTGGTATTAATCAATTTTAATTTAGTTGCTCTTTCGGTGACAGTTGAAGTTATCAATGCTCTGCTGCTGCCGATTGTTTTAGGCTTTTTATTACTGCTAGAGGCTAAGGCTTTGCCGCTGGAATATCGCATGCACGGTTGGTACAAATGGTTGGTCACCCTTTGTTGCCTGATTGTAATGGCATTTGGACTTTATATGGTTGGACCGGTTGTGCATCTTTGGTAAAAAAAGCTTATTATTAGCTAGACAAACATTTGAAATGCTTTAGACTAAAAATAAAGTACCACTGAAAAGAGTGAGCGAATATGACGAATTCCAAGTGTATCTTTTGTCAACGTGATCATTTAAAAATAATTATGGAAAATGAGTTAGCAGCAGCTTTTTGGGATATCCATCCAGTCAATCCAGGGCATTTGTTGGTAATTCCTAAAGCTCACAAACCGACTTTCTTTGATTTAAATGAGGCAGAAGTTTTGGCAATCAATGAACTTTTACATCGCGGCAAGAATTTGATTGAGCAAAAGTTTGCACCAGATGGTTATAATTTAGGCATCAATATCGGTAAATATGGGGGCCAAACAATTATGCATTGCCATATTCATTTAATGCCGCGTTATCAAGGTGATGTACCTGATCCAACTGGCGGCATTAGAAATAGTTTGCCGCCAGCAAAAATCTGAATTGGCTGACTACTTGCGTTGTTCCCATTCTGATTTTAGCAATGACCAGTGATTTTCATCATGAAAGTGGCCATCGATTAAATATTCATTTGCACGCAGAACACCATCAAAATGAAAGCTGCAACTTTGGGCAACGTGATTGCTTGGTTGATTTTCGACAGCTGCATTAATTACAATTTTATTCAGCTGATAGTCATTAAAGCCCAGTTGACACATGGCTTTGACTGAGCGTTGCATAATGCCCTTTTTAGTGAATTTATTGCCTAACCAATAACCGATATCAGCACTTTGATCGGTTTTTTTAAATTTATTAAAGCTGATCATTCCCGCTGGTTGGTTTTCATAGTAGATTACTGTATTAAGGGATTTTCCTTCGCCGTAATGTTGACAAACTGATTTTAAAAAAGTCAACTCATCTTCAGCTGATTTGATTTTTAAGACCCAAGGCAGCCAGGCAACTAATTTTTTGCGACTAGCAACGATTAAAGAAAATAATGCTGGGCTGTCGATTTCAGGACGTGGCAATGCCAAGTCAATTTGATTATCAACGTGATAAGCAAACATAAGTAGTACCTCCTAAGATATTAAATGAATCTTAACGCAATTTAAAGGCGAAAACAAGGAGCAATTAAGAGAAAATTATTAAGTTGAGAGTGATTTTCAAGTAGTCCTTGTCTTGCTCTTTGTAAGATAGAGCTACTGAGAAAAAAGAGTAGTTCTCAGAGGGATTGCACTGGCATGAGCAACTCCTAGACACTTTTGCTGGTGTTGCTGTTGAGAAAGTTTTTGATCGTGTACTCAATTATTTCGATAAGACTTTCCTGTGAATTTCTAAGCTGCAGCTGTTATATATGTAATGATTTGAATACTAAAAAAGAGGTCGGTGTGAGTGATTAGAATTGAACGCATAACCCCAAATAATCAGGTGGCACTAAAATTGCCAAATGAACCGTTTGCTTTGTTTGGTCGACTGATGGTTTCACGGATAGATGGCAAATGGCAATTTCACGAAGTTTTGTTCGATAACAGCAAGCAGACCCAGACATTCCCCAATGAAAAATATGATTTAGCAGTTATCGAACAGAACGGCTTTGCGCTAGGTGCGTTTGCTGGCAAGACATGTGTTGGCTTAGCTATTTTTGAAAATCGTTGGAATCACTATTTATATTTAAGCGATTTAAAAGTAGTGGCTGCTTATCGCCGAAAGAAGATTGCTTCCCAACTGATGGACAAAGCGACCAAGTTGGCAAAGGAAAATGACATGCGTGGCTTAACAACGATTGCTCAAGATAACAATTTAGGAGCTAACCGTTTTTATTTACATTACGGTTTTGAAATCGGTGGCTTGAATACTAAAAACTATCAGTTTACTAAGCAAAAAGGCAAAGCTGACATTTATTATTATTTAGACTTTTGATCGCTTCACAGCAGGTATTTAAAAAAAATGTGGAGAATTAAACCTTCTGTGAATTGAAAGTGGCTATTTAATAGTGAATTTTTATTTTGGCGTAACATATTTAGAATGACTGAAATTTAAATTGGAGGAATGCAGGTGCTTGAATTAAAAAGTGGTGACCTTTTATTTATCCAAGCTTCAACAGAGAAACTTTCGCGCTTAATTGCTGCAAGTACGCAGGCAGATATGAATCAGTCTAACTATACACATGTTGCTTTAGTGAAACGACAAAATGGCAACTATTTTGTTTTGCATGTCGCTCCAGAATATGGCTGCGTTCGGCAGACACTGACGTTTTTTTTAGCTGATCACCCCAAGCAAGCGATCGACGTGTACCGTTTGACTGCTACTAAAATTGATTTTGAACAAGTGATTACCAGAGCAGAGTCCTTATTAGGTCAGCCGTATAATCACAGTTTTATTAAAGATCAGCCAGGCTATTATTGTTCGGAATTTATTTGCGAGGTCTTTAAGCCAGCAGCAATTTTTCACGAGCAGCCAATGTGTTTTGGGTCACAACAGACAATTTTACCAGCGTGGCATGCTTATTATCAGCGTTTAGGCTTGCCGATTCCTGTTGGTCAGCTTGGCAGTAGTCCCAATTCATTGATCAAGGAAAATGTCCCGCAAAATTTAGCATGGCTTGGCAGATTGAGAAGATAAATTGAATTTTTAAAGAATTTATTAGAGATAAATGTTAAAGTCCTTGATTTTAAATAATTCTTTAGATACGATAATGGTGTAGTTTGTTACAATAGTGTTATAAAGTGCAGTTGAGAAAGATCTGATGCACGGTGCTTTGGATATAGCAAATTAAACAAGGCATGGGAGTTTAGAGAACTACATTAATTTTAAGGAGTTTGCTTATGAAAATATTAGTTGTTGATGATGATAAAGATATTGTTGAATTGCTCAGTATTTATATCAAGAATGAGGGCTACGAAGTCGTCAAAGCTTATAATGGCAAAGAGGCGATCACAAAATTAAACACTCATCCAGAAATTGCTTTAATGATTTTGGATATTATGATGCCGGAGATGGATGGAATTGAAGTCTTAAAACAGGTACGCAAAGATTCACAGATTCCGGTTTTACTGCTTTCAGCGAAAACTGGTGATTTGGATAAGATTCAAGGCTTGATTCAAGGAGCAGATGACTATGTGACTAAGCCGTTTAATCCACTGGAAGTTATGGCACGGATCAAGTCGTTGTTACGACGCTCTCAACATGATGTCAAAAATGATGTTCCGGATACGTTAGCAATTGGTCCGCTGGTGATTAATAAAGACTCACATGAAGTTAAAACAATTGAGGGTAAATCGATTCAGCTGACAGCTTTGGAGTTCGGCATTTTGTATCTCTTGTCGAGCCATCCTAACCGTGTATTTTCAGCTGATGAGATTTTTGAACGGGTTTGGCAGCAAGAATCGGTCGTTTCAGCTAAGACAGTCATGGTACATGTCAGTCATTTACGGGATAAAATCGAAGCGGCTACTAACGGTGAAAAAGTGATCCAAACTGTCTGGGGTGTTGGTTATAAAGTTGAAACACGTTAATGGCTGGGGATGATGGACAATTGAAACTAACAGCCCGCGAAAAAAGCGAACTTTTTGGCGAAGGGGTAGTAACAATTATTTTATTGCTGCTGCTGAATTTGTCCGTGTATGTTTTGTTGGATCAGATGATCGAATCTAATCCAGGGTTGGCAAATGGAATTTTTCAAATTAAAATGTCGTTGTCATTTGGACCAAATAATATTCGTTTTTGGAGCTGGGGTTGGCTGTTCATCTGTATAATGGCAATCATCGATGTTTTTGTCGTTTATTGGCGGCTAATTCGGCGCTATCGGCAAATGCAGCTCCAGCATGTAATCGCTGAACTGCATTATATTGCCGATGGACATTTGAGCCATCGAATACCTTTTCAGTTGTCAGGAAATATGCAGCGCGTGATCACTAGTATTAATGCCTTGGTTGATAGCGCATTGAATTCGATGGAAGAAGAACGGCAGATTGAACGGTCCAAAGATGAGTTGATTACCAATGTCAGCCATGATATTCGCACGCCGCTGACTTCAATTATCGGTTATTTAGGTTTGATTGAAGATCGTCAGTATCATTCACAAGCTGAGTTATTAAAGTATACGCATACAGCTTTTGAAAAAGCTCGGCAAATGAAGACTTTGGCTGATGATTTGTTTGAATACACCAAGGTTCGTCAACCAACTACACCGCTGAATTTGTCGAAAATTGATTTGAAACAATTGTTGGATCAATTGGCAGTGATGTTTGAATTAGAGGCTAGGAAAAAGCAGCTGGAAATCACGACGGAGTTTTCGAATGATAATTTAGAAATGGAAGCCGATTCCCAAGAATTGGTGCGGGTGTTCAATAATTTGATCACTAATGCTTTTAAATATGGCCAAGGAGCGACCCAACTGGTTTTAAAGGCGCGTAAAATGTCAGCTACTGCAATCGAGATTACGGTGGCTAATAATGGCGCGCCGATTCCTAAAAGTTCATTAAATAAATTATTTGATCGTTTTTATCGTGTAGAAAGATCACGCTCAAAAGCAACCGGCGGCAGTGGCTTAGGCTTAGCAATTGCTCAAAGCATTGTTGAACTGCATAATGGTAAGATTCATGCAGAGTCAGATAAAAACTGGACTAAGTTTATAATCCAATTGCCAGTTGACCAGCCAAAGAAAGAGCATCAGGAAAGCAAAAAAATCGCAGATTAGTCGTTGTCAGACTAATCTTTTTTGGTTATTCTAGAATAGATCGTTAAATTTTAACAGAGTGAAGGGACCGGAAAAATGTTTAAGAAAACTAAGAAGTTTTTGATCAGTTTAGTTACCGCAGTTATGACGTTTGCAACTATTGGAGCAACCGGTGGAGCAGTCAGTTCGGCTAAAGCAACCACCATCAATGATACATCCACCAGCAATTTGAGCCTTGATGTTAAGGGTGCGATTGCCATTGATGCTAAAACTGGTCAAGTGCTCTACAGTAAAAATGCCAATCAATCATTACCAATTGCTTCAATGACCAAATTGATTTCGATTTATTTGGTTTTGCAAGCAATTAAGAAAGGCAAGCTCAGCTGGAATCAAAAAGTCTCAGTTGATTCAGCTTCCTATAAAGTCAGTCAAGATACTTCGTTATCAAATGTGCCCTTATTGAAGAATCATAAATATACGGTTCGTCAACTGTATCAAGCAAGTTTAATCTATTCAGCCAATGGTGCGGTGATGACTTTAGCTAATGCAGTTGCTGGTTCTCAAAAAGCGTTTGTTGACCAAATGCGGGCTTTGTTGAAGAGCTGGGGAATCAAAGATGCTGAGATCAATACGGTTTCTGGTTTGCCAAATGGAGAAGTCGGCAGTGCTAAGTATCCCGGCGTAGCTGACTCAGCTGAAAACAAACTTTCCGCTGCTGAAATGGCCTTAGTTGCACAAAAATTATTAAAAGCTTATCCAGAGGTTTTACAGACAACGAAAATTGCCCGGATGAAATTTAATAACGGAACAACTGAAACTGAAATGGAAAATTGGAACTGGATGCTGAAAGGTTTGGCCAAGGCTTATACCGAATTACCAGTTGATGGACTGAAAACAGGAACCTCTGATTCAGCCGGTGCTGACTTTACCGGAACAGTTCACAAAGATGGCCACCGGATTATTACCGTCGTTTTGGGTGCGCAACACAAGAATCAGGAGGATACCTCAAGATTTGTGCAGACACAGAAATTAATGTCATATGTTTACAACAACTTCACTTACACGAAGATCAAAGCTAATCAGAGTTATAAGGGAGCAAATAGTTTACCAGTTTATCATGGCAAACAGTTGACAGCTAAAGCAGTTACTGGTCAATCAACCGAAATTTGGCTTAAACGCGGACTTTCCAGCAACAACTTGAAAGCTAAATTAACTGGTAATAAAAAACTTTATCAAAAGAATGGCTTAGCTGCACCAATTGCTAAAAATAAGCAAATTGGTACTTTAAACTTGACAGTTAAAGGCCAAAAATTGCAGTATTTAGATGGATCAGCTAGTTTGCAAGTTAAGGCAATTAGCACCCAAACAATCCAAAAAGCAAATGTCTTTGTCATTATGGGCCGATCAATTAAAAACTTCTTTACGAATTTATTCTAATCGAATGTAAAAATAAAAAATCAGACAGCCATTAGCTTGGCTGCCTGATTTTTTTGGAATTTTTTTAAAGATCAAATTAGCAATTTAAAAAGCAATGACTGAAATTTTAGCAGAATGCAAATAGTATTTACTTTTTTTGCCAAAGTGGTACTATATAATTGTTTTAGTACCATAGACAGTTAATATCTATATTAACAAACAAACATGAAACAGAATCATGGAGAGACTGGAGGAGTTTAGATGTTGAGTCGGATATTGGGAAATAAGAAACAGTATTTTTCCCAGGCAATTGTCTGGTTAATTTTACTGATCATATCATTAGTCATGATGCCGAATATCAGTTATTTGGTCCGTGAGTATGGTGGTACCAAACTGCCGAACGGTGTGACCAGCCAACTAGCAGATGAGATCCAAAATGGTTGGGGGAAAAAGCAAAGCAATACCCGTCAGATGGTAGTGGTATTCAGTAATCATGATCATAAGCTGACAACTGTTCAGAATCAACAAATTCAAAAAACAATTAATAAACTGGAGAATCATCACCATCGTTACGATATCAAATCGATGATGGCAGCAAGTGATAATGCTGCGGCTAAAAAGCAGCTATTGGCAAAAGATAAGACAACCCAGCTTGTACAGCTCTCAGTTTCAAAAAATGCCACTATTTCCCAGGTTGAAAGTAAATTACAGCGGGCAATCAAAACATCAGGAGTCAACGCTTACCTGACTGGTGGTGACATCTTGCAAAATGACTTTGTTACTCAGACTGAAGAAGGAATCAAGAAAACGGAAGGGATCGCAGTTGTCTTTATCCTAGTGGTCTTGATCATTATCTTCCGTTCACCAGTCGTGCCATTTGTGTCACTGTTGTCAGTTGGGGTCTCCTTTTTAATTGCATTAAGTCTGGTAATGAACCTCGTTAAAAGTGGTTTTCCAGTTTCAAACTTTACCCAAGTCTTTATGGTGATCGTCATGTTTGGCATCGGAACTGATTATAATATCTTACTTTTTAATCAGTTTAAAGAAGAGCTTTCCCGCGGGGAAAATCCGCTCACTGCAACCCGCAATTCTTTACGAATTGCTGGCAGAACGATCCTTTATAGTGGATCATCAGTTCTGATTGGTTTTTCAACATTGGGGTTGGCAAAGTTTTCAGTCTATCGTTCGGCAGTTGCAGTTGCCGTTGGGGTCGCAGTTTTGCTGGTCGTTATCTTAACGCTTAACCCATTTTTTATGACTATGTTGGGCAAGAAGATGTTTTGGCCTTCACGAGATTTTTCCGGCGGTGGGCGCAGCAAATCTTGGCGCTGGTTAGCCAGCAATTCAGTTTTGCATCCGTTAATTGCTTTAGGGATTACTTTGTTAGTTTTGCTGCCATTTGCGTTTACAGCACATAACCAGCTGAACTACGACACTACAGCTGAATTAGACGACTCACTGCCGTCGATGATCGGTTTTCGGACAGTCCAGCAGCACTTTTCGCGCGGGACGGCTGAACCAACGACTATTTATATTCAAAGTCAGCAGCGGCTAGACAATGAAAGATCACTCAAACAACTTGATGAAGTAACTAACCAATTGAAACAGGTCAAAGGCGTTAAGAAGGTTTTGTCTGTCACTCAGCCAAGCGGCAGTCAAATTAAAAAACTTTATGTCAAGAATCAGCTGAAAACAGTTAACAGCGGTTTAGCTGAAGCCCAGGATGGTTTGCATAGGATTCAAAAGGGCTTGAAGAAAGCTAAAAACAAAATCGATGCCGCTGATGTCAATGGTGGGGTCAACGATGCTCAAAAATTAGCAGCTGGATCAAAAGAATTGTCAGCAGGACTGGCAGAGTATAGTAATGGAATCAACCAAGCTACCAATGGAACGATGACTTTGAAAAATGGTTTATATTCCTATACTAGTGGGGTAACGCGGCTCAATACCGGGTTACAGGCCTTAAATAGTCAAACTGGAACTTTAGCCAGTGGAGTTGGCCAATTGTCTAGTGGTTCAAGGACGCTTGCTAGTGGTGTAGGCACCTATACTAATGGAGTAAGTTCTTTGACTAATGGGTTAGCAGCTTTGACTAGCAACTCAGGGGCTTTAACTAGTGGTGTTCAGCAATTAGCTACCGCTACTAATCAATTGCCAACCGCTGCGGCCAGCTTTTATGTCATGAATAATGTATTAAATCAAGATATTCAACAGCTAAATTCAGCTTTGCAAAATAATCAAGCAGAGTTAGCTTCAATGTCAGCTTCAATGAGCGATGTTAATGAAACACTTAATAATCCTAATTTTGCAGCTATGCTGAGCCAACTTCAAGAATTAGCAAGTAAAAAAGACCAAATCGAAGCCAATCTTACTCAATTTGAAGCGTTATTAACTAACACTCAAAAAGCTAAAGAACAGTTTAGCCAAAGCTTAACTGACAGTTTAGGGCAGATCAAAACTAACTCCATCGCGATTACAAGTGATGCGGTGAGTGTTCAACAAACTGATGGTTCCAAATTGTCGACAGCCAGCCAATCTGCTTTGCAAGATATTATTAAAAGATCCGGTAATCCAAAGAGCTTAGACTCAAGTAGCAACCTGGCACAATTAGAGGAAATTCAAACAGCTGCTCAAAATCTGGATAGTGCAACTAAGTTCGATAGTTCAAGTCTGGATCCAACTACTATTAATCAATTTAAAAATGGACTAAATCAGCTTTTCAGCACGCTTCCACAATTAGAGGAATTATTGAAAACCAGCAATTCATTAACTAGCAGCGATGCTCAAACTAAGGTTAATGCCCTTGTTCAACTAGCAACTTCAGTTAAACAGCTTGAAACCTTGTCAGATGCTGCGGCAACGGCAGCTAATGGATTTAATGCTCAAGTCAATAGTCAAAGCCCCAAAATTAATATTTATAAAAACGATTATACTAATTCCAAGAATGTTACTAATGAAATTTCTCAAATTGCTGCCGGTTCTACTTTAAATTCACAGGTTTCAAAATTGGTCAGTGGAGTTAACAGTTATACAGCTGGGACTGGGAAGGCAGCAGCTGGTGCAGCCAAACTAAATAGCTCCAGCGATTCATTAACTTCAGGTGCTTCTCAGCTTGCCAGCGGGGTGGGAACTTTAAATAGTCAAGTCCCGACTCTAGTCTCGGGTATCAGTCAGTTAGCTAAAGGCAGCGGTCAATTGACAGCCAATAACACAACCATCAATAGTGGTGCTGCGCGAATCGTTTCAGCAATGAATGTTTTGAATTCAAGCACGGGGACTCTAAGTAATGGTGCTAATCAAGTTGCTGCAGGCAACCAGCAGATGGCTAGTTCTTTGGCTGCTCTGGGTGGCCAAGTAGGGACACTTTCCAACGGCCTAGGTCAAGCAACGACTGGTTTAGGCACTCTCAACTCTGGAACCGGCGAAATGAAGAGTTATTTAACACAACTTAAAAAGTCGAGTGCTGTCAAATCATTTTATATTCCCCAAAAGTCAATTCATGGCAAGCAGTTTACCAAATCACTGAATACGTATTTGTCTGATGATCGTAAATCGGCGCAGATCATTGTTATCTTAGACGAGGATCCAGCTTCCAAGAATGCAATGGATAAAATGAACAAAATCAAGCGTGAAGTTAAAGACAATTTGCAGGGGACTTCGATGGCTGATGCGACGGTTGCTTTAGGCGGTCAGACTTCAGTTACCAATGATATTCAAAATACCGCTTCGCATGATTTCTTGCGAACAGCTGCCATTATGGTAACAGGAATCTTATTGGCCCTAATGCTGATCACTCGTTCGATTTTGCAGCCGTTTTATATTATTGGAACTTTAGTTTTAGCGTATGCCTCTTCATTAAGCTTGACGAGATTATTATGCAAATATTTGTTGAACCAGCCGATGCTGACTTGGAATACACCATTTTTCACCTTCATCATGCTGATTGCTCTAGGGGTTGATTATAGTATCTTCATGATGATGAAATATCGCAGCCCAGAGTTTGCTGATCAGATACCATCAAAACGGATTATTTCAGCAGCGGCAGTTATTGGGGCAGTTGTTTTATCGGCAGCCTTGATTTTGTCGGGAACCTTTGCCGCTTTGATCCCATCTGGAATTTTGACCTTGATTCAAGTGGCGTTAGGTGTCATTATTGGTTTAGTTATCTTGGTCGTGATTATTCCGGTGACAATTCCCAGCACGATCAAACTGACTTATCCGCTGCTAGATAAAATCAGCAAGCACGGTGGGAAAGAGAAGTAGACAGGAGCATTCAAGATGAAATTGACTGATCAGCAAATGTATGCTGCAATCATGGAATTAATCAAACAAAAAGGGCCAAAGTTTACCACAGAGGATCTGGCACGCAAACTGCATACTAGCAAACGTACGATTTACCAGCGCTTTGCTAGTAAAGAGCAATTAATATCACAAATGATTGATTTTCTCTTTACTGATCTGACTCGAAGGGCTGAAAGCTTAAAGAATGATCCGTCACTTTCAGCTTACGAAAAGATTGAAAAATATGTCCGTGACTTTCCGTCAACTTACCAAATTGGCTATATTTTACGCTACTCACGTGAGCTTGAACGTCTTTACCCCAAGCAGTGGCAGCAATTCAATCAACGGGTCAATGAGATTAGCACGACATTTTACCGAATCTTGCTTAATGACGCACATACTCGTGAGATGTCGGCAACGGAAAAAAAGCTGCTGGCCTTAATGTTGCGCAAGACGACCCAGATTTTGCTTAATGGTGATTTCTTGCGGGAACAAGAGCTGGATTTTTGGGCAGCAATCAGCGCCATGCATGAGATTATTTTTCATGGAATCTTCAAAGCAAAAACGGATAAATAAAAAATTCCAGTCGGAGATAAAATTTCTTCGGCTGGAATTTTTTAATGATATACACATTAATTTAGTTGATTTTAAATTAAAAATTTTTATCTGCTTTATCTAAACTGTCTAATGATTCTTGGATCATCCATTTAAAGCTTTCCGACTGAGATATCTTCTTATCAACAAACCATCCTGTTCCAACATTTAAAAGCTCTCCATAAATTAAATTCCTAATCATCCGTCCAGCTAAAAGTTGGATTTCTGCATGTTTAAAAGCAGTCGCTAGTAATGAATTAAAGATATTTCTAAGTTCATCAATACTTTTTTTGGTAAATGTAGGAGCATTTTTAAGCGGTAGAGTAACAATAAAATGAAATAATTTAATATTTTCTAGGCCTTCATTTCGGCAAATTAAAGCTAATTGAAATAACGCTGCTTTTCCAGTCAAACCTAACAATTGAGTTTTAAGCAGTTCATTTAATTTATTTACAGTTTCTGACAAAATTACATAATTTAAATCCATTTGGTTTTTAAAATACGGGTAAAGTGCTTGCGGCTTCACTCCTAGGTGATCGGCAAGAATAGAAAAGTTTAGAAGAGTATCATTTTTAATTAATTGGATTTCGGCTGTGATAATTTTTTCCCTGGATAAAATTTTTTTAACCATTTTTATTCCTTCATTACATCTTGAATTTTTTCAAATTTATTATATCTCTTTTATTGTATTTTACATATAGTAATATTATAATTACAATTAGTAAAATAAAGTGGGAGGCTAATTATGATTTATGTAATATTACTTTTAGTTGGATTAATTGTTGGAACATTTGTCATTATCTTTGGAGGTGGTGGAGCAGCGATATATTTAGGAATATTAACAGGAATTATGCAACTTCCGGCTGCTTCAGCTGCTTCCACATCGCTGGTAACAGTGCTTCCTTCATTAATGCTTGGTTGTTGGACTTATTATAAACATGGTCAAATTAAAGTTAAATTAGGCAATCAAATGTTATTAACAGCTATTCCTGCTGTGATTATTGGATCCTTAATATCTCAATATATACCATTTCATTTGTATAACTTAATTGTTGGGGGCATTTTAGTAATTCTTGGTATAAATATGTTTTTTCAAAAAAGGAATCACGCAGGTAACACTAAACAAAAATATCCAAAACTGAAAGCGGGTTTGTTTGGAGTTATTGGGGGCTTAATGGTTGGAGTAGCTGGAATGAGTGGCGGAGCTCCGATTATAGCTGGCTTATTTTTGATGGGACTTCCGATGATTAATGCTGCCGCGACATCCTCTTATGTCTTAGCATTTATGTCAGTAGTTGGTACAATTTTTCATATTGCTGGGGGGAAATTGATTGGAATATTGGTATTAGTTTGATGATTGGAGCATTAATCGGGGCAGCGATTGCACCAGCTTTATTAGAAAAAATGTTCATACTAAAATTGGCAATTATTTAGAACCTGTTGTTGCAGTGTTTTTGGCAGTTTTAGGAATCAAAACTTTACTTTAAGCGGATCTGACAGTCAGTTAATTAAAAAATGTTTTCATTTTGACAGGACGGCTTGGTTTAAAAACTTTTTTTGAAGTTTTATTTGAAATTATTACCAAATTAAAAAAATAATTGAAGATTTTAAGACCTTTATGGATATTAGATGTCGATTTTGTTGTCTTTCATAGATATTTAGTGTATATTATGGATTATTAAAGTAGATAATGAAACTAAACGAAGTGAGAGGCTGAGGTGAGAATAATTGAAAATGATTAAAAGCGAGTTCAAACATATGGGGGAACACAAACTGCTGATTGCAACAATTTGTGCAATTATGATTATCCCGTTTTTGTACTCGGTTTTCTTCTTGAAGTCAGTTTGGGATCCTTACGGGAATTCAGGATCATTACCGGTGGCGGTCGTTAATGAAGATCAGCCAGTCAAATATAACGGTAAAAAGATGCAGGTTGGTCATGACTTAATTAAGAAATTGAAGAAGAACAATGACCTGGAGTGGCATTTTGTGTCAGCTTCAGCAGCTAAGCATGGAATCAGCCATAAAAAATATTATATGGTTATTACGATTCCTAAGAATTTTTCCAAAAATGCAACGACTGTTTTGGATAAAAATCCTAAGAAAATGCAGTTGAAATACAAGACAAATGATTCACTGAACTATATTGGAAAAGTTATTAGTGAGCAGGGTGTTAAGCAGTTAAATACCCAAGTTCGCAAATCAGTATCGACGGCTTATGCCAAGACAATGTTTGCAACAATCAAAAAAGTCGGTAAAGGTTTTGGCACAGCAGCTAAGGGCGCACATAAGCTGAAGACTGGCTCAAACACCTTGTCTGATGGGATCAATACCTATACGGCCGGGGTTGCCAAGGTCAATGACGGGGTAATTGAGCTGCAAACAGGTGTCGTTCCATTAAGCTCAGGCGTGCTTAAACTGACAACCGGTGCAACTACTCTAAGTTCAGGTATTAAGGAATATACCGCTGGAGTTGCTAAAGTTAATTCTGGTACGCAGACTTTAAATAGCAGTACTGGTACTTTGGCAAGTGGTGTCAGTCAATTAGCTACAGGTTCGAATAGTTTGGCGAGTGGTTTGGGTACTTATACAAGTGGAGTTGGTACGCTTTCAAGTGGCTTGAATCAATTATCTGGCAAATCTAGTGAATTAAATAGTGGTATGCAACAATTGGCTTCATCCACGTCACAATTGCCAACTGTAGCTGCAGGATTTTATGTTACTAATACGCTTATAAATTATTATGTGCAACAACTTTTATCGCAGGAAAATTCAATAGTTCAGCAACTCGAAAGTACACAAACGAAGTTAAGCCAATCAAAAAAGAGTATAGAGGAATTCCAATATGAACTTAGCAGTATGCAGAATTATTTGAAATTATTGAGTGAAACAATTAATTCTTTGAAAGAGAATAAGGAAGCAATACAGAATCTTCCAAATGAAATTTCTTCACAAGTTAAACAAGATATGCAAACTTATGTAGGAAATAGTCAAAGCAATTCAGAAACTTCATTAACTCCGAACTTGAACGGACTTGCTGATAATTCAAAAACTTTAGGTGAAATAGCGGCGGAATTGGAAACATCTGATCCAAGTAATGCTGAAAAAATTGCTGCAATAGCAAAGCAAAATGGAGATTATGCTGAAAATATAAGTAAAGCAACAAGCACTTTAGGGAGTAATTTAACAGCTACACTTAGTGATGTTCAAAAAAGCATGGAACCTCTTTTAAGTTTGGCAAGTGATGAAAATATTAAAGAACTTTCAGAAGCAGATTCAGCTTTGAGTAAATTGATGAATGACTCTAATGCTTTTCTTAAGCAAAGCCTTTCAACAACAGAGGAGTTTGATAGCAAATTAACTGAGTTAAAGACAGAACTGCAGAGCAAAGATACACAAACTAAAATTAGCAATTTTAAGACATTAGCAAGTACTGCTCAGTATGCTTCCGCACAATTTTATGCTAAGACTTTTGATAAATCTATAAATAATTTACCAACAATTAACCCCAATAATTTGACAACGACTACTGAAGTGACAAACAAGGTCAATCAATTATCAAGTGGATCACCTTTAGTTTCACAGATTTCACAACTTGTTTCCGGAGTTTCTGCCTACACATCTGGTGCAAATGAAGCCGCAACTGGAGCGAATAAGTTGGCTGCCAATAACAGTACGCTGACTTCTGGTGCTTCGCAGCTTTCCAGTGGTCTTGGAACTTTGAATAGCAATGTGCCAACACTGGTTTCGGGTGTTAGTCAATTAGCATCTGGTACTCAGACACTGACTAATAATAGCTCAACTTTGAATAATGGAGCTGCAGAATTAGCTAGTGGTTTGAGCACCTTGAATAATAAAGTGCCAACCTTGACTTCCGGTGTCAGTCAGTTAGCCAGTGGAACTAAACAGTTGAATGATAATTCGAGTCAATTGACGCAAGGTGCTGATAAGCTTGCTAGTGGCAATAAAGCTTTGGCAGTTGCTTTGAAGAAGGGTTCTAAGCAAGTCAATAGTGTTCAAACATCGAATAAGACCGCCAACATGTTTGCTGCTCCTTCAAACTTGAAGCATAGTAATTACAGTAAGGTGCAAAATTATGGTTATGCTTTAGCGCCATACATGTTGTCAGTAGCCTTGTTCGTTGGTTCATTGGTCTTCAATTTGGTTTATCCAATTCGGCGGATGGCTGCCGCTGGGACCGGTACGGAGTGGTTCTTGAGCAAAGTTTCAGTTGGAGCACTAGTTGCAACCGGCAATGCCTTGATTGAAACGCTCTTCATGATGGCTTGCGGCTTGGTTCCAATGCATCCAGTGGCCATGATCGTTAATGCGTTGTTCTTCTCATATTCGGCGATGTTCCTAATCATGTTCATGTCGATGCTCGGCAATAATCCGGGTCGATTCGTTGCCATGATCCTGCTGGTTATCCAGCTGGGTGCCTGTGGTGGTTCATTCCCAATTCAGATCACTAATGGGATGAACGGCTTCTTCCAGGCCATCAACCCATACTTGCCAATGACTTACTCAGTTCTTGGTTTCCGTGAAGCTTTGAATTCTGGATTAGGTGGAAGTCAAATTTTGACATCAATTGGTGTCTTGTCAATCTTTATCGTTGTCTGTCTCTTCTTGTTATGGCTGACGATGACAACCTTTGTTAAAAAGGGGATTGTTAGCTACGATGAAAATATCCCGGATAGCAATTACCCGGGCAACTAAAAAGCTTACTTTGATTAAAAGCTAAGTTATATAAGGTCCACATGACATTGAAATTTTAGATATTTAAAAGAGGTATTAAAATCTATGTTAAAGTTTTAATGCCTCTTTTAATGTGCGCCCGGTATAGGCAACTTGATGTTTTGGGTCACTGGAATCAGAAATCTGAAAATGTCGGAGCTTAATGGAGAAACAATCGCAATTGGAGTACTAAAAGCTGTGCTACTGAAACGCTAAATAAACGTAACTAGCCACATTTATTAGTGTAAAGTTTCAAAAATACATGCTATAATGAAAAAAGAAAAAGGAAGTCCCGCTGGAACAGGACTTCCCATGCAAGCCACTTCAAAGGCGGTGGCAGATATTAAAACGACACTAGTTCGCCCTGTAACCTACCAAAGTTACGCAGGGCGGCTTTTTTATTTGTGGTGCTTGTCGATATAGCTGAGTAGCGCGATTAAAAACGTGCCAAACAGCAACATCAACGAGAGTGTCTGGAAGACGCTCATTGACTGTGAAACCTTCCTGAAGATTATTCCATGTTCCCATGGGCCTCACCTCGCAAGGGAAAAGACAGCCACCACCCTTAAAACTTCCTGCTTAATCTATTATACAGGGAAATGGGGATAGAACAATGTTATGCATAATCAGCTTTCTTTAATTTTTGAGCCATAAATATCCAAGCTACTAACGAAAACAACAGGACTATCAACACCGTGATGTAACTCGTGTTTCCGTGATAGGTTAACGAACCGTTATTATAATTAACAATTTTCAAGAAAGCAGTAATTGGA
>NZ_AHYZ01000178.1 GCF_000255495.1 Liquorilactobacillus vini DSM 20605 | reverse complement strand
AGATTACTTGGCTTATATTTAATAATTGCCCGGTTAAGAGTTTTTAGAACTAGTTCATTAGTCATGTTTAAACTAAGATCCCATGAAATAATTTTTTTCGTGTGCAAATCAAGAATTGATGAGAGATACAGCCAACCATCACGCAAGGTGTGAATATAAGTTATATCTGTTGCCCATTTTTGATTAATTGATTTAGTTGAAAAATCACGATCAATAATATTTTCCCGTTCTTCAA
>NZ_AHYZ01000179.1 GCF_000255495.1 Liquorilactobacillus vini DSM 20605 | reverse complement strand
CGATCATCAAGAATTGAGATCAAATTGTGTTTTTTGGCATCGATGGCAATAAATGAATATGATCGGCCAACTGATTTGAATTCATCAAAACAAAGCTGTTCAGGAAGTTTAGCTAGGCGCTGAGGCCTTTGAAAATCATGATATAAAATCCGGGCAACTGAACTAGGAGAGATCCCGACTATTTTGGCAATCGTCGTAACAGGCAGTGATTGTTTGGCTAATTTAACGACAGCAGATTTGAAACCTCTGGAAAGAGAATGATTTTTTTCAACGATTGGAGTGTTGGCACCACAAGTAGTCTGACAAGATTTAC
>NZ_AHYZ01000180.1 GCF_000255495.1 Liquorilactobacillus vini DSM 20605 | reverse complement strand
CTGGGAAACCTTTTCGGCTGTTTTTCGGTGCTCAATTAATCAAACAGGCAACTAACCTGTCGGATGTTGAACTGGTTAATGCGATTCGCGATACACCAGCTTATCAGTACTTCATTGGGCTTCCCAGATATCAAATCGAGTTACCTTTCAGTCCTTCTTCCATGACGGTCTTTCGCAAGCGAATTGCCCCCATTAGTCCCGAGTTGCGAACGATTATTGGTGACTGGGCCAAACAAGAGCTGAAGCATTCTTCGACTGATGACCAAACGATTATCGTGGATGCAACGGTCGTACCGGTAAACATTCGCTTTCCGCAAGACTATTCGCTACTCAACCAAGCACGCACAACGCTTGAAAAGTTCATTACTGAGTTGGCTCACCAATTAAACACTCAGATTCCCCGAACCTACAAGCGGGAAGCT
>NZ_AHYZ01000181.1 GCF_000255495.1 Liquorilactobacillus vini DSM 20605 | reverse complement strand
CTGTCTGGTTGGTTAACAGTCTAGCCCGATCGATCAAAGCCTCATTTAAAGTCTGTAATGTGCTAACACTATCTTTATCAAAACGTTGCCAAAAACGTGATATTGTTGCTTGTGAAGCCAAAGACGATTTATCCAATAATAATTTAAAAAGTGGTTCTTTTTCTAAAAAAGTTGCCGCAGAATCTGTGCTATAACCGGCAATAATCTGAAGAATTAACTGTTTTAAGATACTAGAATTACTGTGTTGACAATATCGTCGCTGGTCATTGAACCTCAATAGTTTATCGGCCAAGTTGGTGAACTGAAACTTTT
>NZ_AHYZ01000182.1 GCF_000255495.1 Liquorilactobacillus vini DSM 20605 | reverse complement strand
AATAATTTCAACTGATTTTACGGCTGTTTAATTTTTTTAAAGTGATAGGACTGCATCACCATTTTTAATGGTTGCCAACATTTGTTGCGCCATTGTTCCGTATTTTTTACTCGGGTGAGTGGTGTTATATTCACAAATTTCCAAAGCAGACCGCAACAATAAACAACGTTGCAATTCATGACTAGGAATTTCAAATTGATGCATAGCTTCATAGCCATCTAAAAACTGTTGTCGAAAACGTGGGTCTTTAACTTCATTATAAAAGAATTTAATAAAGTCCTGGTAAGTTACACCAACTTTTGAACGCTCAAAATCAATCAGAACTAATTTTTCTCGGTATTTCATAATATTCCGAACACTAAAGTCACCATGCAAAACAACTTTGGGCAGCTGCTCATACTCCTCATCAGCTCGCGAAAAGTCCGCCTGCAGCAAATTTAAACTTGTCAAAATGGGCGCAGCATAAGCTGAAGTTTTTAACCGTTCTGCTTTTGCTTTAATTTGTAAAGATAACGGTCGCTGATCTTCATAGACTAGGACTTTACCAGTCACCTTGTTGTGAAACTCCGCCAGCAGCTTGCCAAATTGATAAGCTAAATTGCCATCAATTTGCTGATCTTCCAATTCTTGCATTTGTCGGTCTTGCAAAGTAACAACATAATTGTCCTCAAAAATAACGTTATCTAAATAAACATCTGGTGCATAAACTTCATTAACATGCTGCTCAGCATAAAACATTTCTTTTTCTTTAAAAATCTTAACAAAAAGCTTAGCATGATATAATCTGCTTTCGCCAACCAGATGTTGATTGCCTGCTACATCGTGAATACTTTTTAAATCTGCTTGATAGTAATCATTCAAAAAATCAATTAGCATTCAGCCATCCCCATTTCCTACCCTTTTAAATTAATTGTAACTTAACCAGGTTTTAAATGGCAAGAACTCCTACCTAAAAATCTCAAAAAATTGCTAAAGAAAATTATTCACGTTACAATTAAACTATCAAAAAATAAAGTGAGGTAATTATGACCAAAAATCAAGTCGTTAGTTCTTTGAGTTATCTCTTAATCTTATTTGCACCCTTTATTTTCCCGTTGATTATTTGGATTATCTGCAGGAATGAACCATTTATTCGCCACCATGCTGCGATTGCTCTCTGGCTACAGTTATTACCGCTGCTGCTAGGTACCATCTGCCTGATTAGTTTAGGAGTAACAGGATTAGCGACCAGTTCCTGGAAAATTACTGGCGCAATGATCGTTATTTTGCTTGGCATCATTGCCTTAGTGACACTGCTGATTTTTATTTATAATTTATACAAGGGCATCAAATTGTTAGTTGCTTAAGATAATTCTGATAGGCCCGATAAGTTCGCTGATCATAGCAGCAAAAAATAATTTTAAACTCACTAACTGTAGGCTGCTTTAACCAGTGGCAAACCGTATCAACTGCAATTGGCACTGCTTGTTTTAAGGGATAGCCATAAACACCGGTCGAAATGGCCGAAAAGCTGACCTTTTTTAATTGGTATTGACGTGCTAAATCAAGCGAGTTAACGTAACAAGCGGCTAAGAGCTGCTCAGGTTTTAAAGCTGTATGATAAATTGGCCCAACTGTATGAATCACATAGCGCGCTGGCAATTTAAAACCAGGCGTTATTTTAGCTTCTCCAGTTTGACAGCCATGCAATTTACGACAAGCTGCCAACAACTGCGGCCCGGCTGCTTGATGAATCGCACCATCAACCCCGCCACCACCTAACAGGCTGGAATTTGCAGCATTAACGATCGCGTCACAACTGAGTTTGGTAATATCTCCTTGATACAGGAAAATTTCTGATTGTCCGACTTTCGTTTTGCTCATCCCTTTAATTAATCTGACTGGTACCATCTGCGTAATTGAGCGTCACTCCTGACTGAACATTAAAGATATAAACATTAAAATGAATTTCATTACTACCAATTGATTGAGCTTCCAGCTGGACGCCACGCGCTAACAATTCATTTCCTCGAAAAATTGGTGTTACTCGATATCTAACATAGCCATGTGGATTTTGCTTCAAATAATATGCAATATCATCTTCATGAGCCAGCATCTCTGGAGCATTCAGCTCACGAGTTCCAGTCATTAAGTTTCGGGGATTATTATTCTGCCCTGTCAATTGGTACCCAATCAAATGACTGCGGTTATATAGCCAGCCAGATTTGATTTTTTTATTGTGCCAGCCAGTTGGATCCCAAGTCAATTCGGCCCGTTTAGCTGTCGGCATTAATGATTGATTTAATAAAGCATTGGCTGCCGTCACCCGATTAAGGCTATCCAACTGTCCATATGTTTGCCATGCACCGTGGGCAGTTGACAGATCGCTGGCTGAAAATTCTGGATTATTGTGATTAACAGTAATTTCATTTTGACCGCTATAGTTAAGCTTAGCCAACTGCTGAGACGTTGCGGTCACTGTTTGCTGGTTGGCGGTTATTGTTGAACCAGCTGTTAAAGTTTTAAGCTTTTGGTGCCAGCGATTGATTTGCCGATTTTTTAACTTGATTTTCTTGGTTGTTATCCTGATTTGCTGCTTAAGCCGAGTAATCTTTTGCTGATTGCTGGTTGCTAAAATTGGTTCTGGCATGATTACCGCCGACAATAAATAAATCATGAATCCCAACAACATCATTCTTATTATTTTTTTCATCATCTTAACGCCTTTCGATAACCCGCTGCTTGAGCTTGAGCTTCAGTTGAAAAATAAACGGCATTGGCAGCATTCATCTTATAACCGGTTTGTCTAGGAACATGATAAATATGTGAATTACGATTACCAATGATTTGACCTTGTCCAGTAATAACTTGATTAGCTGAACTGCTTGAGCTACTGGCTGATACTGCACTTGAGCTGGGCTGACTGCTAAGTGAAGCTGATGACTGCTGCTGAGCGGCTTTAACTGATTGCCATTTTTTCTTTAATGAAGCCGACTGATACTCTTTAACAGCTAATTTTTTTTTAAGCGAGCTGGAATTTTTTTTCAACTGCTGAATTTGCTGTGTCTTATTATTTGAAGCCAGCGCTGCCTGAGAACAACCACTCAGCGGGCCAAATAACAGCAATAAGGTCAACAAACGGATGATCTTTTTCATATTTTTCATTTCTTTCCAAGTAAATTACTTTCCCAAATTCCTAACTTTATTCTACAATAAATTTAGTAAAGGAGTGCGATCAATCATGAAAAGTGTTTTAATTGTTACCACTGAAAATATTCCTGGAAAAAAGTATGAAGTAATTGGCGAAGTTTTTGGAATGACTACTCAATCCAAAAATCTGATTCGCAATCTTGGAGCTGGTTTGAAGAACATTGTTGGCGGTGAAATCAAGGATTATACCAAAATGCTAGAGGAGTCTCGGCGAGTTGCCGTTGAACGTTTACGAAAAAATGCAGCTAAAATGGGAGCTGATGCAGTTGTTATGATGCGTTTTGATTCCGGTGCAATCGGTCAGGACATGCAGTCGGTTGCAGCTTATGGAACAGCTGTTAAATTTAGTGAGCCGGAAAATTAATTACATCATGATAATTATCAGCAGTTAGTTCGAGCCAGCACATTTGCTGCAAAATGGTAAAATTATCGATTGCTTATTAGAATTAGCTATTGAAATACTGCCTAAAACAAAAAAGCCATTAAATCTTGTTTCGGCTTAAACAAGATTTAATGGCTTTTGCAATTGATCTAGTTAACTGAATTATTTGCCTTCATTTTCAAATCCAAGAAAATACTATCTTTGCCATTAAAATCAAAATAACCCATAATGCAACACTTGGCAATAACGAATACTTTAATCCTTTAAAAAAATCCATTATGAGCCCTCCTATCTTATCTCTACTAATCATAAACCGATCATATTAACAGTGTGTGAAGAACTCATAAAGAAAAGCTAAATATTACCTTCAGTTTTTAGTAAATATAACTTTGAACTGAGTGACTGATTTTCAAGCTTCCTCAGCAGCCCTAAAAAATGTCTTAATGCAAAGCTGTTGCAAAAGCAACTGCACCAAATATTATTCCAGGAAAATTTGCCCAAAATACAGGCCAATCTCGGTGTACTTTAAAATACGCATAAATACACCAAAATGAACAATTAATAGCCGCCACTAGTGGTTGAACAGGATTTCCATAATCACCTTGTAAGTTATTAAATATTTGTGGAATATATGAAACGTACATTAAAATTGCTAAAACTGTCGCAACTTTACTCAATATATTAATAAATCTACTTTCTTGTTTCAAATTAAATCCTCCCTTATGCAATTAATAATTATAGGGAAAATTTAGAAATAAAGCAATTTAAATTATACTATTGCTTATGTTTCAGGCGTATTTTGAGCTTAGAAAAGCAGAAATTGTGGGGCGAATAAAATAGCTATAGTAAAACTACTTCCCACATTACTCACCGTACATATGATTCGTGTTTGATGATTTGTTTTAGGACCAGACATAATTTATTCTTTAGCTTGGACGTTTGCGAAACGAGCATATACACCAATTTTGATTTGTATAACAATCTTATCTAGTTCATCCAGCCTTATAGCCCTTTCTTATACTGGAGCTAGTATAAATTATGGACAGCTTTTGGTAGAATATCTTTATCAAGATTGGAGATATCCTATATGGCCACTAAATATGATATTGATTTTAAGAAGATGATTGTGTCTCTTTATCAAAATGGGGAAAAGGG
>NZ_AHYZ01000183.1 GCF_000255495.1 Liquorilactobacillus vini DSM 20605 | reverse complement strand
AGAATTACTATTATTAAATTAGTCTCATTTATTTGTTATTTATAAGGAGAATTTCATGATGAACTTACGAAAAGTTACCCAAAAAATTAATCGATTTTATTATTACTGGTTTATCAAGTAATGTCCGGGTCACATCTGATGCGGGCATTACGTTCCCGCATCAGATGTGACCAGTAATTTTTCGTGTAGTTTTTACTGAATTGGTCACACAGATGCAAACAGCATTGTGTGGCCTTTTATTAAATGCTTTTTGAATTAAAAATTCAAATTAAATTTAAAAAAGACTTTTGCAATGTTGGCTGCAGAAGCCTTTTTTTGATTTGATACTTTTTAGTTAAATGTTGATACAACAATCTGATAATTGATGATTGCAAACCTTAAAATAAAAAATTTAGTAATAGAAAGGAAAAAAATGAATTTTAACGGTCAAACTCAACTTTATGGTTTTTTAGCTCATCCCGCCCGGCATAGCTTATCACCGTTAATGCATAATCTAAGCTTTCAAGCTAGGCAGCTAAATGCTTGTTATTTAGCTTTTGATTTGAAACCAACTGCATTTGATTTGTCAGCAGCTAATTTAAAAAATTTTTTTGCTGGTTTCAATTTATCAATGCCATATAAAAAACAGATTATTCCTTATCTTGATGAACTGACCCCCCAAGCTCAGCGGATTATGGCTGTTAACACTGTCAAAAATCAAGCGGGCCATTTGATTGGCGAAAGTACCGATGGAGCTGGTCTATTTGCTGATTTGCAGGAAAAAAATCAAAAATTAGCTGGTAAAAATTTAATGGTTTTGGGCGCTGGTGGGGCAGGACGAGCAATCATTGCCGCGGCAGCCGATTATCAAGTAAAAAAAGTTTTTGTTTGCAAACGCCCGAATCAAACCTTTTTGGCAATCAAACAATGGTTGCAAAAAATTTCCCAGTCAACGACGACTGAATATCAACTGATTGACTATGCTGATCAAGCGGCCTTAAAAAGCTGTTTACAGCAAAGCCAAATTTTAATCAATGCAACTAACGTCGGGATGGACGGTCAAGCTTTGCCGCTAACATCGGCAATTTTGGAGCAGCTAAAGGCTGAACAATTTGTCTATGATATTATTTACCAGCCCTTAAAAACACCGCTTTTGCACTTAGCAGCTCAAAAAGGGTGCTCATATGCTAATGGGGTCGGAATGCTGTTGTGGCAAGGAGCTTTGGCGTTTGAATTTTGGACTGGTCAATCAATGCCGTTACACCAAGTCAAAACGGCTTTACTTAATGAAATTAGGAGGAGATCATCATGATTATTGTTTTAAAAGAAAAAATTGCTGAAAATGTTGCTAAAATCGAAAAACTCTTTGCCGGTCAAAAGCAGATTTTTGTTCATCGAAATCGGGTAGCTGTCGTTGGAGCCTCGCTTGCTGATTTGCCAGCTGAAATTAAACAAGCAGCCACTGAATTGATCGACAAAACACCAGCAGCTGTGCAAGCTAGCCGTTTATTTCACCCTGAAAATACTGTGATCAAAACTGCTCATTCGCTGATCGGTGCTGCTAATATGACGATCATGGCTGGTCCATGTTCAGTTGAAAGCCAGGAACATATTTTTAAAATGGCACAAGTTGCCAAACAAGGTGGGGCAACAGTTCTACGAGGTGGGGCCTTTAAACCCCGAACTTCGCCATACTCTTTCCAAGGATTAGGGGAAGCAGGCTTGAAATATCTGCGAGCGGCAGCGGATGAAAATGAGATGGATGTGATCACTGAAGTTATGGATGATGAACATGTGCCACTGGTAGCTAAGTATACTGATATTTTTCAAATTGGCGCCCGAAACATGCAAAACTTTTCTTTATTAAAAGCTGTTGGTCAAACTAAAATTCCCGTTGCTTTGAAACGTGGAATGTCGGCAACGATTGATGATTTACTGAATGCAGCTGAATATATTGCAGCCGGTGGCAATCAACAAATTATGCTGATCGAACGCGGTATCCGAACTTTTGATAATAAATATACCCGCAATACCTTTGATATTGGCGCGGTTCCGGTTTTACAGCAGCTAACGCATTACCCAGTAATTGTTGATCCTAGTCATGCCGCAGGATATTGGGATTTAGTGACTCCGCTGGCAGTTGCAGGAATTGCGGCTGGAGCGAGTGGAGTGATTGTTGAGATCCATGATGATCCAGCCCATGCTTTTTCTGATGGTCCACAAGCGCTTAAACCAGCAGCTTATCAAGTAATGGCCCAGCATTGTCAACAAGTCCAGCAATTAGTGGCCAGTTGGAAGTAGGTGAATTGTAATGGAGCAGACAATCAAAGTCAAAACAGCGCATCATGCTTACGCAGTTAAAATCATTCCTAATGGGTTGAGTCAGTTAGGGATTTATCTTTCAAAGATTTGGTCAAAACGGCAAATTGCGATCATTACTGATGAAAATGTAGCTCCAATTTATGCTGAACAAGTTCGCCAGCAGCTCGGATCAGCTGGTTTTACCGCTCAGCTTTTAGTGATCCCAGCCGGTGAACGAAGCAAGTCCTGGCAACAATTGATTAAGCTCATTGATCAATTAGCTGCTTGGCACTTTACCCGATCAGACGGGATCTTAGCTGTAGGTGGTGGAGTGATTGGTGATTTAGCCGGATTAGCGGCTTCAATTTATTTGCGAGGAATTTCAATTGTTCAAGTTCCAACTTCGCTGTTAGCCCAAGTTGACAGTTCAGTTGGTGGCAAAACGGCAATTGATTTGACCGCAGGAAAGAACTTAGTTGGCACATTTTATCAACCAGATTTGGTTTTGATCGACCCAACCGTTTTACAGACCTTACCGGAACGCTTAGTAATTGAAGGCTATGGAGAAGTAATTAAATGTGCAGCGCTGGTCGGCAGTAACTTTTGGCAGTTGACGAGCAAGATTCATTCAGTTGCCGATATCTACAAATTTTCATCTGAGCTGATTGCAGCGAGCGTGGCCTTTAAAGCTAAAGTTGTCACGGAAGATGAAACTGAAACGCATCAACGACAATTATTGAATTTGGGACACACTTTGGGACACGCGGTTGAACGAGCAGCTGCAGGTCGATTATTTCATGGTGAAGCGGTTGCAATTGGATTATATCAGATCTGTCGTTTATTCGAAAAAGCAAAGCTGACTGTCTCGCCAACGACTGAACAAGTAGCTCAACGTTTACAGGCGGTCGGTTTACCACTGACTGATGAAGCACTAGCAACACCAGCTTTTTATGCCGCGCTAACTCATGACAAAAAGATCCATGATGGGCGCTTAACATTGATCTATTTAGAAAAAATCGGTCAGCCAAATTTTTATCCTTGGTCGCTGAAAAAAGTTATTATTTGGCTGAAAAGAGAATTACCGACAATTAATTGACAGTCATAAAGGAATTGAATTTTAAATACTTATAATGCATGCGCATGCTTGAAAATTCAAAGGGTGTACCATTATCTAAAAAGAAAATTCCTTCCATCACGCCCACGGGCTCAGTTGGTTTTAGTTTCAAAAGCTGTTGATCATTTTTTGTTGAAGGATCGGCAAAGACTGATAAAAATGATTTAGTAACAGCTAGATTGCGCTCTTTTTGCAAATAATTAAACAATGAGCCCTCAAGAATTTGTCGGGATAACTCAGGAACAATTTTAATTGGAATATAGCCGGTTTCAATCATAAACGGTTGGCTGGAGAAAGAACGTAATCGAATAATTTTATAAACAAAATCGTCATTTCCTAAGAAAAGATCACGCTGTAATTCAGGAGTCGCTTTAATAACTTCAAAGGTTAAGACTTTAATTTTAGGACGCTTGCCATTCATCTTGAAATTATCAGTTACTCCTAAGTTTGAACTTTCTTCATAATTGAAAACTGATTCGTTTTTTAAATAAAGTGGATTTATAAAAGTTCCTGAGCCGCGTTTTTTAAAAATTATTCCATCATTTGCCATCCGGCTAAGTGCCCGCTTGATTGAACTACGGCTGACTTGATAAGCTTCACTTAAAGTTCGTTCATCCGGCAGGCGCATACTGGAAAACTCGCCAGCAAAAATTCTGTGTTTTAAATCAGTAATAATTTGTTTGTATACCAGTTGTGACATGAAAGCTCTCCTTAAATTTACTCTTAAATCTTAGTTAACCACAATGATTAAGAAACAACAAGCGACGAACAAGATAATTATTAAGGAAACCAGACATATTAATGTTTATGAGATTAATAAAAGATGAAGTAATCTCCCAAATTAGTTACTGTGCTAATTTAGATTGGAGATCGCTTCATCTTTTACTGTTACTGTATTTTGAAAATAGCATTTACTAGTTAAATTGTTGGAGAATTAACGTTTTCCAAGCCGGCAAAGCAGCATCTGTCATAACTTTTCCGCTGAGCAAATCTTTAAAGTTACCATCCAAAAATTTCTGTGGTAGCTTTTGAACAGACTCGCTTAAATTGAGAATAAAGAAATATTTTTGCTTTGCTTGATAGCGAACGGTAATATCAAGCTCTTTAGCAGCAACTGCTAAAGGGACAAGGGTGGGAACCTTTTGTTTAAGATATTCGATTAAGTAAGTGATTCCCGCAGCATCTAATTGACTGCCCACATACCAACTGGTTCCTTGACCATAATGATTTTCAGTGATTGCCGGTGTTCCTTGGTAGAATTCAGCAGCATAATTTGCTAAAGAACTAGCTTGCCTTAAATGAATCAAATCGCAAACTAAAGAGCCGTTGATTTTGGGACCAGCAGTAAATTTGATTGGACAGTTGTGCTTGGGTAATAAGGCATCAGTTTCTTCAACCCAAATTCCCAAGACTTTTTGCAAAGGTCCAGGATAACCACCAGAGTAAACTTGGTCAGTTTCATTAACTAAACCAGAAAAATAAGTAGTAAGGAAATGTCCGCCGTCAGTCACATAATCAGTGATTTTCTGAGCTAATTTGCCACTTACTAAATGTAAAACAGGTGCCATGATCAACTTGTATTGACTAAAATCAGTATTGACGCCGATTACATCGACTGGAAGATGTTGTTGATAAAATGCTTGATAGTAAGTTAATACGGCTTTTTGATAATCTAAGTCTTGGGTAATGCCGGCAATATGCTGACAAGCCCACCAACTCTGCCAGTCAAAGATGATAGCAATTTGATTTTTGCTTTGCGCATGTAATATATTGGGAGTTATTTTTTTGAGATCTTGACCTAAATGGCTCACTTCTTTAAAAACACGTGTTTGATCAGTATTAGCATGACTAATGACTGCTCCATGAAACTTTTCTTGGGCACCCAACGATTGCCGCAATTGAAAATATTGTACAGTATCGGCACCGTGAGCGACAGCTTGCAGTTCTTGCGCTGCTAATTGTCCGGGGCGCTTTAAAGGACTGTATGCTTGCCAGTTGACCTGTGAAGGAGTCGATTCCATTAGCATAAATGATTGATTGTTTTTTAAGCCACGCATTAAATCATACAAAAATGCAGTTTGATAGGCCGGCGTGTCATAAGCCGGGTAGCTATCGTAGGCAATCACATCCTGATGTTTAGCCCACTGATGATAGTCTAAGTCCGGATTAGGCGTGCCGTGAAAATTGGTGGTGATCAATACTTGAGAGTTAATTTTTTCAATAATCTTTTTTTCATTGATAAACAATTTCAATAAACTTTCTGATTGAAAACGCTGATAGTCAAGCGAGAGACCACCAACAGCCGTGACGGTATTTTCAGGACCAAAAGCATCGCCCAATTCGTTAGGAACAACAATTTCATCCCAATTATAAATTGTATGTCCCCAAAAATTAAGATTCCAGGCCTGATTTAACCGACCAGTAGTTTGATACTTAGTCTTAAGCCACTGACGGAAGGCTCGTTGACAATTTTGGCAATAGCAATATCCTCCATATTCATTATTGACGTGCCAGACAACAACTGCTGGATTTTTAGCATAACGTTGGGCTAATTGTTCGACTAGCTTCTGTGACAAGCGTTGATAGTTGGGACTATTCGGGCAAAAGTTATGACGTTGGCCAAAAACGTGGCGTCGACCTTGATAATCCACGCGAGCTACATCGGGGTATTTTTTAAACATCCAGGCTGGCATCGCAGCAGTAGAAGTTGCTAAAACAATTTTAAAATCAGCAGCTGCATATTTTTTAATAATTTGATCCAAGGTTGAAAAGTCATAATATTTCTCATTTGGTTGCAATAAAGCCCATGAAAAAACATTGATTGTAATTGAATTAATGTGGGCTGTTTGGAAAAAAGTTAAGTCTTGATCCCATGTTTTGGTGGGCCATTGTTCAGGATTGTAATCGCCACCGTAAAGTAAATCATCGAGCAGAGCTTTCATAACTGGTCACATCCGTTTAAATATAAATTGTAAGGATTGAGTATTGGTTGACAAATTGTTAGATAATTAAAAAGCTATCCTACTTTTAATTTCGCTTATTATTCTAGTTTGCAAGCGGTTTAATTGCAAGGGAAAATTGTTTTTTTAAAATTAAGCGTTTACAAAGTTTAAAAATAAATTGCACGTGCGGATCGTTACTATTCAATTAGGCGTGACCACGATTAGAGGATAATGCATGTCCTTTGATCGTGGTCTTTTTCTTTTCTGAAGGGAGTTAGTTAAATGATAGATTTTATTATTAAAAGGCTTGAAAGACATCAAGCGTTATTCGAAAAAATATCAACAAATATTTATTTAATGGCTATTAAAGATGGCTTTTTGGCAGCGATGCCGATTATTCTATTTTCAAGTATTTTTATTCTTTTAGCAAACATTCCGACACTATTAAGCTTGAAATTACCAGTAGATTTAATTAATTGGTTTAATAAAATTTACAATTATACGATGGGTTTTGTTGGGTTCTACGTTTCCGGTACAGTTGCAAAAGCATTGACCGGATCGATGAACCAAAGAATCAAAGGTGGTAAATTTATTAATAACACCTCAACTATGATGGCATCCATGTGTGGTTTTATGCTTTTAGCAATTGGCACAACTAAAAGTGGCAACTATTTAAGCCAGTATTTTGGTACTCAAGGTATTTTATCTGCTTTTGTATCCGCTTTTGTAACGGTTCATATTTACAAATTCTGTGTTGAACGAGATATCACTATTAAAATGCCCAAAGAGGTTCCAGGAGCGATTTCTCAAAACTTTAGAGATATTTTTCCATTTGGATTTTCAGTTTTAGCAATGGCGGCAATTGATGTTCTTTCAAGAACTACGTTAAATGTTCCTTTTAGTGCGATCATTGCAAAAGTTTTTCAGCCATTATTCCACGGTGCCGAAAGTTATCCTGGGATCGCATTCGTAGAATTCTTAATTCCAATGTTTTGGTTTTTAGGTATCCATGGCCCATCAGTCGTCAAGCCAGCTCTAGAAGCTGCTCTGTATGGTAATACAACAGCAAATTTAGATTTATTCAAGAATGGCAATTTCCCTTATCATGCATTAACTGAGAACTTTTTAAACTTTGTTGGTGAACTTGGAGGAACAGGTTCAACCTTTGTAGTTCCAATCATATTTATCTTTTTGATGAAATCGAAGCAACTAAAGGCAATCGGAAAAGCATCAGTTGTGCCAGTAATGTTTGCTGTTAATGAGCCTTTGCTCTTTGGAGCCCCAATTATTTTAAATCCATACTTCTTGATTCCATTTGTTTTAACACCAATGATTAATGTCGTTATTGGCAAATTATTTATTGATTTTCTCCATATGAATGGTTTCATGTATATTCTTTCCTGGGCATTGCCAGGACCGATTGGTGCTTTTTTAGATACTAACTTTCAACCAATTTCGCTAGTATTAATGGTTTTGCTGCTTGTACTTGACACTTTGATCTATTTACCTTTTTGCCGTGCTTATGATGATATTTTAGTTGCAAAAGAGAAACAAAAAGATCTTGCAGAAGCAAGAGCAGCAATTAATAAAAATGTAGCTATTAGCGATGTTAAAACTCCAAAAGAGCATGAAGCCGCAATAAAAAAAGCGGAAGATACAGTTAGTGAAAATCAAACGTTAGAAAAAGAAGTAAAAGTCTTAGTACTTTGTGCTGGTGGAGGAACAAGCGAACAGCTGGCTAATGTTTTGATTGAGGGGGCTAAGAAATATCATAAATCTATTGTGGCAAGTGCTGGAGCATATGGTTCACATCATGACATTTTACCAAATTATGATTTAGTTGTCTTGGCACCGCAAGTTAGAACCTACTATAAAGATTTAAAAAACGATACCGATCGTTTAGGAATTAAATTAGTAGCAACGAAGGGTCAACAGTATATTGAATTAACGAGAGATCCAAAGAAGGCCTTAGATTTTATTATGAAAAATCTTAATGCTCCTGATGCAATTGAAGAAAAATGATTATATGGTTCAGTCAAAATCAAGGGAGGTGAACATAAATGTTGCTTGTGATCAAACGAATATATGACAATAACAGTTTGCTTGTCAGTTTGGGAAAGGGGAGAGAAGCAATTGCTCAAGGGAAAGGCATTGGCTATAAACGACAAAAAGGTGAAACAATAAGTTCAAGAAATGTCGAAAAAATCATTTATCTCACTGATCAAAAATTAGAGAAATTTATGTCATTATTAAAAGATGTTCCCTTGGATATTGTTTTAACAACTTTTGATGTTATTGATTCAGCAAAAAATGATTACAAATATCCACTTTTAAACTACATTTATGTGACCTTGACTGACCATGTTTATCAAATGTACAAACGGTTAATTGCTAAAAAATATCAAGCAATCTCAGTTCCAAATAAAAAAGGAATAGAGTATTATCATAAGCTTTTTAAGTGTTGTCTTGATAATGGAATAACTCCTTATGTTTCATTGCATCATTTTGATACTCCTGAGAATTTATTTAACGATGGTGATTGGCTGAATCGACAAAATATTGATTATTTTGTCGATTATGCAGATTTCTGTTTCAAAGAATTTTCGGAAGTTAAAAATTGGTTTACGATCAACGAACTTATTTCATTAGCATTTTCTCAGTATATTCAAGGGAATTTTCCACCTAATGAGCATTTTAATGTAAGCAAGGCTATCCAAGCGCAACATAATGAGTTATTAGCCCATGCGAGAGTTGTAAATCAGTTTAAAAAGAAAAATTATCAAGGAAGAATTGGATTAATTCATGTCTTGCAACCAGTGTATCCCTATCCAGATAATGAAAAAAATCGTCACGCAGCCGAACTTGAAGATGCTTTTATGAATCGGTTTTTGTTAGATGGGACTTTCAAAGGTCAATATTCAGAAAAAACTATGTCACTTATTAATGAAATCTTATCGGCAAATGATGCTAAATTAGAAATTGAACCAGATGATATGGATATTTTAAAGGAAGCAGCTAATCAAAATGATTATTTTGGTCTGAACTATTATCAACCATCATTTATTGAATATTTTAAAGGTGATAGTAGTAATACTTTCAATGGAACCGGTGAAAAGGGAACATCTTCCTTTAGTTTTAAAGGCATTGGCAAACACGTTAAAAATCCTAGTGTACCAACGACTGATTGGGATTGGAATATTTATCCACAAGGTTTATATGAAATGTTGAAACGGGTTGCCACAGAATATCCTATCAGTAAAACGATTTACATTACAGAAAATGGTCTAGGAAATAAAGATAAATATAAAGGAATTGGTAAATTAATTAATGATGATGAAAGAATCGATTTTCTTGATCAACATGTTGCGGCTTTGCTTAAAGCACGTTCGGAAGGCGTAAACGTTCAAGGATATTTTATCTGGTCGCTACAAGATCAATTTTCGTGGGCAAATGGTTATAATAAGAGATATGGTCTATTTTATGTTAACTTTGAGACACAAGCTCGAGAGATTAAAAAGAGTGCATTATGGTATCGTGAGCTAGGAAATACTATAATAAAAACCGAGTGATTATATTTTAGGCTTTAAATTTGTAAAACTTTTTGCAGACTTAAAGCTTTTTTAAGTTTGGAATTATGGAGATGACATATTTTGGAAAAAGCTAAATTAGAAGATGAATTTAAAAAACAATTTGCCGATCGACCAGATTTGGCTTGTTTTTCACCAGGCCGGATTAACTTAATTGGCGAGCATACGGATTATAATGGTGGTCACGTGTTTCCGTGTGCTTTGAGTTTGGGGACTTATGGAGCAATCAGGCGCCGAGATGATCAAAAGCTGTGCCTTTATTCAGCCAATTTCAGCCAACTGGGGATGATTGAAGTTGATTTAAACGAGCTGACATATGATCAAGCCGACGACTGGGCTAATTACCCTAAAGGCATGATTCGACAATTTTTGGCCGCAGGTTATTCGCTGCCAAGTGGAGCAGATCTTTACTTCAATGGTAATTTACCAAATGGTGCTGGACTTTCATCATCTGCCTCAATAGAATTGTTGACTGGGGTAATGATTAATGAACTATTTGGATTCAAAGTTAGCCGGCTGGATTTGATTAAATTTGGTCAAAAAACTGAAAACGAATACATCGGTGCCAAATCAGGAATTATGGATCAGTTTGCGGTTGGCATGGGTAAGGCTAATCAAGCTATCTTGTTAGATACCAATACTTTAGAATATGCGTATGCTAATTTGAACTTAGAAGATAACGTTATTGTGATCATGAATACCAATAAAAAACGAGAACTGGCTGATTCTAAATACAATGAACGGCGGCAGGAATGTGAGACCGCGTTAAAAGACTTGCAGACCAAGTTGGCAATCAAAAGCTTGGGTGAATTAAGTATTTCCGCGTTTGATGAAAACTGCTATTTGATCCAAGAGCCAACTTGTCGTAAACGAGCTCGCCATGCAGTTTTTGAAAATCAGCGGACCTTAAAAGCTAAGGCAGCACTTGATCATGGCGATTTAGCAGAATTTGGCAAATTAATGAATGCTTCTCATGTTTCGTTAGCCGATGATTATCAAGTTACCGGCAAAGAACTAGATACTTTAGTGCAAACAGCTTGGCAGCAGCCAGGAGTTTTGGGGGCGCGAATAACCGGCGCAGGTTTTGGCGGCTGTGCAATTGCCTTAGTTGCCGCCAAGCAAGTACCAGTCTTCAAAAAAGAAGTTGCCAAAGTTTATCAACAAAAGATCGGTTATGCGCCCAGTTTTTATGTTGCCCAAATTGCTGCTGGAACTAAACGTTTAGCTTAAGAAGGGGATCAAAATGCAAGCAAGCTTATTGGGAGAATTTGTTAACCGAATAATTGCGGCAAGTGATTATACGGAAATGGATCGCACCTATTTATATAATCGATTATTGAATTTGTTAGGTGAGAAAGATTTGCCTGGTGATTTTAGGCAAACTGATTTATTAACTTTAGTCGCTAAAATGGTGGAAAACTATGATGACCGCTTAACCAAACAACAGCAGTCACTTTTAAAAGCTCAATTAATGGACTTTTTAGTACCAGCCCCGAGCCGCTTGAATCAAAAATTTTGGCAGAAGTATCAGCAGCAAGGTTCAACTGCAGCTTTAAATTACTTTTATCATTTGAGCCAGGCAAGTGACTATATTAAAGTTAGTGAAATCAAGAAGAATAAGTATTTTAAGTTTAATTCGCCGTACGGGCCGTTGGAAATTACGATTAACTTGTCTAAACCTGAAAAAGATCCACGTGATATAGCGCGGTTAAAAACAGTAAAGGCCAGTGGTTACCCGTTATGTCAACTGTGCTTTAGCAATGAAGGCTATCAAGGTCGCCTTAATTATCCGGCACGTAGCAATCATCGGCTGATTCGTTTTAAGTTGTTTGAAGAAACTTGGGGACTGCAGTACTCACCGTATGCTTATTTTAATGAACATTGTATTTTCGTTGATCAGCAACATCAGCCAATGAAAATCGAGCGCCTGACTTTTGCCCGGCTATTGAGGATTCTTGATTTGTTTCCGACTTATTTTGTTGGCAGCAATGCCGATCTGCCAATTGTTGGCGGCTCGATTTTGAATCATGAACATTTTCAAGGTGGTCGGCATGTCTTTGCAATGGATCAGGCCAAATTGCGGAGAAAAGTGGTTTTTAAAGATTTTCCGGCAGTTCAGGCAGGAATTTTGCACTGGCCAATGTCAGTAATTCGGCTAACCAGCCGAGATCAGGAACAGTTAATTGAGCTGGCAGCTAAAATCTTAGACGGTTGGCAACAGTATTCTGATCCTACTGTCAGTGTTTTGGCTGAAACCGATGGAAAGTTGCATCACACGATCACTCCTATTGCGCGTAAACGAGGTGCTGCTGATCAACTTGATTTAGTTTTGCGAGATAATCGTCAGGATCAACAATATCCAGCCGGAATTTTTCATCCCCACGCTGATGTTCAGCATATTAAAAAGAAAAATATCGGTTTGATTGAGGTGATGGGACTGGCAATCTTGCCACCGCGCTTAGTGCCTGAGCTAACTGAAGTTAAACGCTTCTTACTGGATTTGCCGAATCAAATTGCAGACCAGCATTTGCCATGGGCTAAACAGATCAAACAACAGGCTGGAGCCATTAATCAAGCTAATGTTACGGCAATTTTGCAAGATGCAGTTGGTCAAGTTTTTACGCGAGTTTTAGAAGATGCGGGCGTCTTCAAAAATGATCAGTCAGGCCAAGCGGCATTCGATCGATTTATAACAACTATCGGAATTCAAACGGAGGCAAAAAATGCAAATTAAAAAACGACAAGTGGCGACTTTTCAAAAACAGCCAGTATTTCAGTATCGGCTGATCAATCAGCAAAAAAATTATATTGATGTTTTGAGTTATGGGGCTACTTGGCAGAGCTTGGTGATTAATGGTCAAAATTTGCTTGCCCATTTTGACCGTGTGGAAGATTATTTTGCGACTCCAACTTATTTATGTCAAACCATTGGTCGGGTTGCTGGCCGGATTAGTCATGGCTCGTTCCAGCTGGCTGGTCAGGTTTATCAGTTGCCGCAAAATGAAGGTCAAAATACTTTGCATGGCGGACCTGGCGGCTTTGCAAAATGGAATTGGCAAGCGTCGGCTAGTCAGACTGAAAAATCTGCTGAGGTAATTTTTACAAAACTCTTTACCTCAAAAATGGATGGCTTTCCAGGTGATTTGTCAGTTCAAGTTGCTTTTTCTTTCGATGAGCAAAATCAAGTTAAAATTACATTTAGTGGAACAACAGCTGGAGCAACACTTTTCAATCCAACCAATCATGCTTATTTCAACTTGAATCCTGTTCAACATGATTTACAAGATCAGTTTCTAACGATTAATAGTCAACAGCGACTTGAGCTTGATCAAGCAAAACTACCAACCGGCAATTTTCTAGCTAATCAGCAGACAGGGTATGATTTTAACCACGGTCAATTACTAGTACCAGCATTAGCCGAAATCAATCAGCAGTTTGGCAAGTCTGAGATCGATGATGCCTTTGTCGTTAAAAATAGCCAACAGCCAATTGCAACTTTAACAAATCAAAAAAGCGGGATGCAGCTGGAACTCTATTCAAGTCGCCCGGGGTTAGTCGTTTTTACGGCTGATTTGAATCAAGATCAAGTTTTTGATGCTTTGGCTTTGGAAGCTCAATCATTGCCGGATGCAATCAATCACCCACAATGGAATGATGAGATAGCTTTAGCGGATGGAGCAAAAAAAGAATATCAAATTATTTTTCGCTGTCGGCAGCTGAAGTCATAAATTTACGTCAACTATCCTTTAAACGGATAAACTGGTAAAATGAAGATGATATTTTAATTCAAGAAAATTATTTTTAATGATTGATTAGAGGAGGAAGTTTAATGGCAGTTTTAGTATTAGGCGGTGCTGGCTATATCGGTTCACATACGGTTGATCGCTTGGTCAGTCAAGGAGTCGATGTGGTTGTTGTTGATAATTTAGTTACTGGGCACCGAGCGGCTGTTAGCCCAAAAGCCAAGTTTTATCAAGGAGATATTGCTGACCAGCCATTTATGCGTCGTGTGTTTGCTGAAAATCCAGCAATTGAAGCAGTGATTCATTTCGCAGCTTTTTCGCTAGTTGCTGAATCTATGGAGAAGCCACTCAAGTATTTTGACAACAATACAGCTGGAATGATCAAATTGCTAGAGGTTATGAATGAGGTTGGGGTTAAGAAAATCGTCTTTTCATCAACAGCAGCGACATATGGCATTCCTGAGAACGTGCCCATCAAAGAAACTGATCCCCAAAAACCCATCAATCCATACGGTGAAAGCAAGTTAATGATGGAAAAAATTATGCATTGGTCGGATTTGGCTTATGGGATAAAGTTTGTTGCTTTACGTTATTTCAATGTGGCGGGAGCTAAACCTGATGGCAGTATTGGCGAAGATCATAATCCGGAAACGCATTTGTTGCCGATCGTTTTACAGGTGGCTGCAGGCAAGCGAGATCAATTGAAGATTTTTGGTAATGATTACAACACTCCAGATGGTACCAATGTTCGTGATTATGTTCATCCATTTGATTTAGCTGATGCTCATATTTTGGCAGTTAACTATTTGAAAGCAGGTCATGAAAGTGATGCTTTTAATCTTGGTTCATCAACTGGCTTTTCAAATATGGAGATTCTAAAAGCAGCTCGAGAAGTAACTGGCAAACCAATTCCAGCCGAAATGGCGCCAAGACGACCTGGTGATCCAGATACTTTGATTGCTGCTTCCGATAAAGCTCGTAAAATTTTGGGATGGAACCCGCAATTTGATGATATTCATAAAATTATTGCAACTGCTTGGAAATGGCATGCAACTCATCCCAATGGCTATGCAGATCGTTAATTGATGATTTTATAAACCATTTCAAAATTCTTTATTAAGCCTTAAACGAATTATTAGTCATAAGTTTAAGGCTTTTTGCGTGTTTTTTGCTATAAACGTTTCAACAGATTAAATGACGGGATTTTTAAAAGATGAATCCGCTAACAATTTAGTGTTGACTAGTTCAAACAGATACTTTATAATCTAATTGAAACGTTTCTACAAATTGATTATTAAATTTAAGGAGAAAAAGTATGTCGGAATTTGTCAAAGAACTAATCAGTAAAATGACTTTTGCCGAAAAAGTTGGCCAACTGACGCAACTAAGTGGAGATTTCTTTGTTGGTGATAATGCAGCAATTACTGGTCCATTGCAGCAAGAAAATTTATCCTCAGCAGATCTTTATCGGGTTGGTTCAGTTTTAGGCGTTTCTGGTTTTGAGCAGGTTAAAAAAATTCAGACAAATTATTTGCGAAAGAGTCGTTTGAAAATCCCATTGCTGTTTATGGCAGATGTAGTCCACGGCTATCGGACGATTTTTCCGATTCCATTGGCTTTAGCTGCGAGTTTTGATCCACAGTTAGTCAGACAGGTTAGCGAATTCTTTTCTCGGGAAGCAGCGGCTGGAGGAATTCACGTGACCTTTGCACCGATGGTTGATCTGGTTCGCGATCCTCGCTGGGGGCGCGTTATGGAAGCTAACGGTGAAGATCCATTTTTAAACAGTCAACTAGCTAAAGCAAGCGTTGAGGGGATCCAAGGCCAGCAAAAAATTCCTGATGCTGAACATGTAGCTGCCTGTGTTAAACATTTTGCTGGATATGGGGCCGTTGAGGCTGGTCGTGAATACAATACGGTTGATGTTTCTGAATGGCGTTTGCGTGATCAGTACTTAAGCGGCTATCAAGCAGCAATTGATGCCGGAGCTCCTCTAGTTATGACGGCTTTCAATACCTTTCAAGGCCAGCCAGCTACTGGAAATTATCATTTGATGCGAGATATTTTGCGTCGTGAACTTGGGTTTCAGGGCCTTTTGATTTCAGATTGGGATGCAATTGGCGAAATGGTTGCTCATGGAACAGCTGCTGATCTTCAAGATGCAGCCCAGCAAGCCTTAAAAGCTGGCGTCGACATTGATATGATGTCAATGGCTTATTTAAAGTTAACTGCTCAGAAGAATCCAAGTTCAAAATTAGTAAAACTGATTGATCAAGCTGCTGAACGGATTTTAAACTTTAAAGAATCGCTCGGCTTATTTACTGATCCGTTTCGCGGATTAGCTCAACGGGCTGAAAAACAAAACTTGACAACGAAAAATTTACAGCTTGCTCAACAAGCAGCGGTTGAGTCAGCAGTTTTACTGAAAAATAAAAATGATCTTTTGCCATTAGCTAAAGATTGTAAAATCGGTCTAGTCGGAAATTATGCAAATAATCCAGATTTACTGGGCAGTTGGTCTTGGCAAGGAAAAACTGCTGAAACGCCAACGATTAAATCAGCTTTGCAAGCAAAATTTACCAGGGTTTCATCTGTTCAAAATCAACAGTTGCAAACGGCTGATCTGCAACTGTTAAAACAACAGGATGTAATTGTTGCTTGTCTTGGCTTATCAGCTCAGCAAAGCGGTGAAGCAACCAGTATGACACATCCACAGCTTCCAGAAGAACAGCTGGCTTTATTGAGACAACTGCAGCAGTTAAACAAGCCGGTCATTACAGTTTTGATTACTGGGAGACCATTGGTGTTGGATCCGCTTGTTAAAAGCAGTAGTGGTTTGTTGCTGCTGTGGTTTCCAGGTAGTCGTGGGGCGGCAGCTTTGACTCAGATTCTTTTAGGAGAAGAAGAACCTGGCGGTCGGCTGCCAATGACTTTCCCGCAAGATCTTGGGCAAATACCGCTCTATTACAATCATTACCGGACTGGTCGCCCATTGACTGGTGATCAGAGTGATTTAGAAAATAAGTATCTTTCAAAATATATTGATCAAGTAAATCAGCCTGCTTTTTGTTTTGGTTATGGACTAGGTTTTGCTAAAACGACATTACACGAGAGCAAGTTGGATAAGAAAACTTATCAAGCGTCGGATACAATTAAAGTAGTAGTAAAGATCGAGAATCACTCAGATATTGCTGCTAAGCAAGTTATTCAAGTCTACAGTCAACAAGTTGTTGGAGAAACAGTTCGTCCATTGTGGGAACTTAAGGCCTTTCAGAAAGTCAAATTACAGGCAAAAGAGATCAGAGAAGTCGAAATTTCTTTGCCACTTAGCCGTTTAGCATATATTCATCGCGATTTAAAAAGCCGGCTTGATCCGGGAAATTATCGTTTAAAAGTTGGTTTTGATTCACAAAGTGGTTTAATACAAAGTTTCAAAATTATTTAAGGGAGAATTGATTAAATGGAAGAAAACAGGCAGCTTAAAAACGGTCAATTGACAGTCACTGTCCTTAAAAATGGAGCACTGGCTTCAATTAAGGCTGGCAAGACAATGATTAATCAAGTTAATGGCAATCAGCTGGATGGCAGTTTGATGAACATTTATTTACGAGTTTTTTCAGCTGGACAAGTAAAGTTCTTTATTCCACTGTTGGGCCCTGAGGCTGCTAGCAAACTGAAAATTGGTAACAACCAAGCAAGTTGGACAGGCAGCGTCAATGGTCTCAATTATCAGGTCGAACTTTTACTTGCTTCGCATGTTTGGTTTTGGACGGTTGATTTAAGTTCCGAATCAGCGTACCAAGCAGATTTGACGTATGTTCAAGATTTAGGCCTGGGTGAGTCAAGTTTTGTCGAAAGTAATGAGGCCTATGCTTCGCAGTATATAGACCATTTAGTCATCAAAGAGGCGGAAACGATTACTGTTTGTTCACGTCAAAATCAAAGTCAGTCAGGGAAGTACCCTTACTTGCAGCAAGGAGCTTTCGGTGCTTTAAAAAGCTATTCAACCGATGGCTTTCAGTTTTATGGAACGGCATATAAACAAACTAACATTCCGTTAGCAATGAAACAGGCTGATTTAGCTAATCAGAAGTATCAATATGAATTTGCCCTGACGGCTTTGCGAACTCCTCGTTTCCAGGTTAGCTTGCAAACTGCCAGAAAAACATTCTATGCAGCTTTTTTACCGGATCAGCCAAGTGATAATCAACAAAAATTGTTTACGGTTGAACAATTGCGGTGCGAATATGAAAAGCTGATTAAGACCAAGTCTGAGCAAAACTGGACTACCCAATCACCGCTTCAGCTTAAAAATTCAGTTTTAAGCGGCCGGCAGTTAACTGATGCCGAATTGCAGCAACTTTTTCCGCCTGAGCAGCGCAAACAAGCAGAAATTAGCAGTGGCCAGTTATTATCATTTTTTGATCAGCAACGGCACCACATTGTTTTACCGGAAAAAGAAATTCGGCAAGAAAGAATGACGGGCAATGTTATTATGTCATATGCCAAGGTTGAAGCGGGTCAGCCTGTCTTAGCTACTACGCAATATATGTGTGGAATTTTTGCCTCACAAACAGTTTTTGGCAATACTAATCTGAATATTTTATCAACCAATACGCGAAATGCTTTGAATGTATTTAAAGCCAGCGGAATGCGAATTTGGCTAAAAATTGCTGGGACTTGGAGGATCTTGACCATGCCATCACTGTTTTGCATGAGTTATGAAGGCGCTGACTGGTATTATAAATTAGCAGATGATCTGCTAAAAGTTTCTGTTGAGGCAGCTGCCAGCGGTGATGGTTTGCTTTTTGAGGTGGAATCAGCGCAACAACGTGAATATGATTTACGAGTTGTCACACAGCTTGATTTGCAAACATTGGGAAAAGGACTGCAGTTATTAAATCAAAACGGATCATTAACTGTTTTGCCAGCTCAAGATTCTTTGATGGCTAAGCGTTGTCCAAAGCTTAAGTATTATTACAATTTTACTGACCAGCAGCAAGTCGAAATCACTGATTGGGGGAGTGAAACTGAAAAATATTTGGTCTTTGAATATCATTCAGCTCAAAAAATTAAATTTACGCTTACCACCCTCGCTGCAAAGGCTGATTTTGAAATTGTTAAGCAGCGAGCAGCGAATGAAAATAAGTTAATTGATTTTCTGGGGAATTTAAAATTGCAAGCAGCTCAAGCTCCGGTTGCTGAATATTTGCAACAGACAGATTTGATTATTCCATGGTTTGTTCACGATGCTTTGGTTCATTTGCTTTCGCCGCATGGCTTAGAACAATATGGCGGTGCGGCTTGGGGAACACGCGATGTTTCGCAAGGGCCAACTGAACTATTGCTCAGCTTAGGCCATTTTGACCAAGTAAAAAAGATCATTTTGATGATATATCAACATCAATTTATTGAAAATGGCAGCTGGCCACAATGGTTTATGTTTGATGAATACGCTGATCAGTTTGCTGATGAAAGCCACGGTGATATTGTTATTTGGCCGCTGAAAGTGGTCGCGGATTATCTTGAAAAAACGCATGATGAAGCAATTTTAGATCATGAGCTGCCATTTTTCAGCTTGCAGGCAAAGCGGCCAACAACTCGCACAGCAAGTTTAGCCAGTCATTTACAAGATCAGCTGAATTATTTGCAAACTAATTTTTTATTTGATACGCAGGTTTCTTCCTATGGTGATGGGGATTGGGATGATACGTTGCAACCGGCAAATTCTGAGCAAAAAAAGACTATGGCCAGCACCTGGACGATGGAATTAACAATTGGTGCACTAAACACCTTAGTTCAGAGTCTGCATGATCATCCAAGGTTGAAGCAAAATGTTCAGTCAATGGTTAATGGGATGGAAAGAGATTTTAAAAAATATTTCATGCAGGATGATGTTTTGCCAGGATTTATTCAAATGAACCAACAGCATCAGGTGAAGCCGATCATTCATCCTAGTGATCGGACAACAGGGATTGCTTATCGCTTGTTGCCGCTGCAGCAAGGGATCCTGAGCAATATTTTTTCTCCTAAGCAGATTAACCGTGCTTTGCAATTAATCAAGGACAATTTGGCGTTTCCAGATGGGGTTAGATTAATGAATCGGCCAGCTGCTTATACTGGTGGAGTTAGTCATATTTTTAAACGTGCCGAGCAATCTGCTTGCTTCGGACGTGAAATCGGTTTGATGTATACGCATGCTCATATCAGATATGCTGAGGCTTTAGCAGCAGTTCAGCTTGATGATCAAGCCTGGGAAGCGTTGATGAAGGTCAACCCAATAAATCTGCAGCAGCGAGTTAAGAATGCGGCGCTCCGGCAAGCTAATACTTATTTTTCTAGTTCAGACGGTGATTTTGCTGATCGTTATGCAGCGGCTGCTAATTTTGATAAATTGAAGACCGGCGCAGCGACTGTCAAGGGTGGCTGGCGCTTATATAGCAGCGGACCAGGAATATACGTAGCAGTCTTACAAAAATTGCTTAATAAAAACGTTTAACTTAATTATATGGTCAGGATCAATTAATCATCAATAAAAAAAAGGTGATTAAATTAGTAATATTTTGCTTGTAATCGCTACCAAAAGCGCTATAATAAAATAGTAGAAACGTTTCAGCAAAATAAAGGAGTGAGCAGGTTGAAGTTTAAAAGAGTAGCAAGTTTACTTGGGGCCTTGTTGGTAGGAGCTTTTCTGTTGGCAGGCTGTGGCAGCAATTCGTCAAATAATAATTCAAGTTCTAATAAGCCCTTAACATTTTGGTATGCCGGCGATGGGGATGCCGATGTCAAGCCAATGATCAAACAGTTTACCAAAAAAACGGGGATTAAAGTTAAGATTCAAAGTATTCCTTGGAGTCAATATAACGATAAATTATTAACAGCAGCTTCATCAAAGAGCGGTCCGGATGTTTTACTAATTGGAACTACCCAAATTGCTCAATTTGCTAGTTCAAATTCATTAATGGATTTATCAAGCACAGTTAAAAAAGATCAGAATCTAGCGCCAAGTAAATATTTTTCAGGCTCAGAAAAGACGACGATGTATCAAGGTAAATATTATGCTGTTCCATGGTACGCAGAAACCCGTGTCCTCTACTATCGGACTGATGTATTAAAGGCAGCTGGCTACAATCAGGCACCTAAGACTTGGAACCAATTATATGATGCGGCCCTGAAACTTTCAAAACGTGGGAAAAATATGTACGGTTTCAACGTTGATGGTTCAGAACCAACATTTGGTTTTATGTTTGCTCGCCAAAATGGAGCACAGCTGATGAAAAATGGTAAGACCCAATTTAACAGTTCACAAATGGTTTCGGCGTTAAATTATTTGCACAAGTTCATTCAAAATGGAGCTTCACCAAAACAAGATTTAAAATTAACGATTGCCCAATCCTTTGGTAAAGATGCACCGATCCCAATGTTTATTTCTGGTCCTTGGATGATGAGCAGTATTAAAAGTGATGCTGGATTAAAAGATTCGCAATGGAATGTGGCTGAACTGCCAAAGGGCAAAAACAACACCTCGGTTATGGGTGGCGGCGACTTAGCGGTTTTCCAGTATAGTAAAAATAAGACAAATGCAATTAAATTGTTGAAATTCTTGTCTAAGAAACAAAGTCAGTTGACTTATTATAAACAAAGCGATTCAATGCCAACTTTGAAAGCTGCTTGGAATGATAGTTCTTTGCAAAGCAGTAAGATTCAAGTCTTTCGCAAACAATTAAATCATTCTCAGCCAATGCCGGCAGTCAAAAGCTGGGATGAAATTGGTCAAAATTATTTAGATGTTTGGCAAAAGATAGCTTTACAGAATGCCAATGTACAAAAATCAATGAATGAGTTCAACAAACAAAGCCAAACATTGATTGATAAATAAGATTATTTTTTAAAATAACTGCCTCAAAAAAATTGAGGCAGTTTGTCTTTATACTTGGAGGAAATTAGCATGGGAAAAGAGAAACTAAAAAAATATATACCATACACATTTATTTTTCCAGCTCTACTTTTGTTATTAGTCTTTTCATTGATTCCGATCTTAGTTGCTTTGGTAATTAGTTTTACGGGCTTAGATATCACGGGCCTAGGCAACTGGTCCACGGTCAAATTTACGGGTCTAACGAATTATATTCAGTTGTTTAATGATCCAACTTTTCTGCAATCGATTGGCAATACCATTTTTTATGTGGTACTTGGAGTCCCGTTGGTAGTTTTCTTATCCTTAACAGTAGCCGTCATGATTAATTTAAGCCAAAATAAATTTTTTAAAACAATGCGTTTATTGTTTTATACGCCTTCAATAACTAATACAGTTGCCGTGGCAGTTGTCTGGAGCTATATTTATAATCCTAGTCTAGGTTTGCTAAATGAAATTCTGGGAAAGATTGGGATTGCACCGATTGGCTGGTTGACCGATCCCAATGTAGCTAAAATTTCATTGATCATCTTAGCCGTTTGGAAAGCAATTGGTTTAAATATGCTGATTTTTTTAGCTGCTTTGCAGGGAATCCCACGTTCTTTGTACGAAGCAGCCGAATTAGATGGAGCAAATTTTTGGCAACAAACTTTGCATATCACAATTCCATCAATGCGCTTTTCGATCTTTTTTGTCACTGTGACGACAATTATTGGCTGGTTCCAGTTCTTTGACGAACCATTTGTGATGACGAAAGGTGGTCCGCTCAATAGTACGAATTCAATGGCACTTTTTGTTTATCAAAATGGTTTTCAAAATAGTAATTTTGGTTATGCAGCCGCTGGATCTTTCGTTATGTTTGCAGTCATTATCATTGCAACTTTGATTCAGTTCAAATTACAACGTAAACAACGCGGTGAGGAATAGGAGGATTCTCTTTATGGATACAGGAAAACAAGAAGCTAGCCGACAAACCAAAATTATTGTTGGTTTGATTTTGGCAGTTTGGGCCTTAGTGACAATCGCACCATTTTTATGGATGATTTTGTCATCTTTTAAGTCAAATGCTGAAATATCTCAAATGAGTCAATCAATTTTACCGCATCATTGGACATTACAAAACTACAAAGATCTGTTTATCAGTGGGAACTTCGGTGTCTATTTAAAAAACACCTTAATAATTACAGGCTTTTCTTTTATTGGGCTTTTACTGAATGCGATGGCCGGCTATGGTTTTGCCAAATTTAAATTCAAGGGACGTGGGGTTTTATTCATTGCAGTGTTAGCGACAATGATGATTCCCGGCCAAGTTACGATGATTCCAGTCTATTTGATTTTAAATCAAGCGCATTTGACTAATACCTTGACGGGAATAATTCTACCAAGCTTAGTTGGTGCTTTTTCAATTTTTCTCTTCAGGCAATTTATGAGTAACATTTCAGATTCGATTATTGAAGCAGCTCGCTTAGATGGAGCAAGCGAGTGGTATATTTTTTGGCATATTATTTTGCCAATTTCAAAACCAGTCTTAGCAGTTCAAGGAATTCTAACCTTTATCGGGGGCTGGAATTCTTTCCTCTGGCCATTGATTATTGCCAATGATCAAAAGTATTATACTTTATCTGTAGGACTGCAACTATTACAAGGACAACATACTTCAGATTATGGTTTACAAATGGCGGGTTCATCCTTTATGGTAATACCTATAGTTATAATATTTTTGATTTTTCAAAAATATATTTTACAAGGCTTTAATATTCAAGCAGAAAAATAGTATGGGGGAATTTGCATGACAGGGATCAAGGATATTGCCAAAAAAGCTGGTGTTTCAATTTCCACTGTTTCATATGCTTTGAATGGCAGTGAGCGAATCACAGAACAAACACGGCAAAAGGTGTTGAAAATTGCGAAAGAAATGAATTACATTCCGAGCTTGGCTGGGCGTGGGTTAAAAAAACAAAAACCCAAATCATTGAGATGTATGTTACTGATTTAGGCGGTTACTTCTATTCACATTTACTGGATGGAGTTGCAAGTACCTTGAAAAAACAAGGCTATGAGTTGATCGTTGCGTCTGGCGGGCAACGCGCACAGGCTTTTATTTCGCAAAAATTAGTCGATGGAGCAATTATTTTAGATCCGACATTTCCTAGCCAAGTTATTTCAAAGCTAGCTCAAGACGGTAATAAACTGGTTTTAATGGATCGCGAGCTGAAATTAGAAAATGTCAGTCATGTTTTATTGAATAATACCCAAGGAGCTACCCAGGCAGTTAATGAACTTTTAAAATCAGGTGCAGATGCTTTTGCCATCTTAACTGGCCCCAAGGATTCTTACGATGCTAAGAAAAGGCTGGAGGCAGCACTTGATGTTTTTCATGAAAAAACTGATCAGCCAGTTATGGTTATGGCAGGAGATTTTACGATTGAAAGCGGTCGTAAAGCAGCAGTTCAGCTGAGCAAGCTTTGTCAAGCAGGACATCGAGTTGGTGTTTTCGCAACAAATGATGAAATGGCTTTTGGATTATATGAAGGTCTGAAAAAGCAAAATCTTCAACCCGGAAAAGATGTTTTACTCGTTGGCTTTGATAATGATTTATTAGCCAATTATTTACAGCCAACTTTAACGACTGTTGGTTATTCGAAACATCAGTGGGGAAGAAAAGCCGCTGAAGTAATCTTAAAAATGATTGATCAAGATCAAGTTTTCAATGAGATTATTCCAACCAAAATTATTGAACGTGAATCTTTAGGCCCCAAGAATTAACTGATTAGCAATTATTTGAAATCAGCAAAAAATAGCAAAAAACTAAGTCATTCATGTTCTTGAGCGATAATTGTGTTTCACGATAAAACTTGTCTAAACGATATTGCAAAGTATTACGATGGAGAAAAAGTTCTTTAGCTGCTGAGCTTAAATTTCCTTGCTGATGGTACAATGTCGGAATGATTGCTTGAATTTCAGGATAGCTGTTTAATTCAGTTCGATATGCTGCTAGCAATTCAGGCGCTAAGATTTGCTGACTAACAGCTTGCAAAAAAATTTGTGGCAAGCAGAAAGTGTTAGAACGAACTGTTGTTATTTCGCTTTGAAAGAACTTCTTTTCCAATAACAAAATATTCCGAAGAGTTGGTGACGGTTGCCAGAAATGGCCAATGAAGACCTTTGAATTAGTTGAAAAATCGCTATCAAGTGTTTGCCGAATGCCATCAAATTCTTTTAAGTTTGGACTATCTGAAGAAAAGGGCTCCAAGACTAGACCACAGCGTTCATCAATTTGGAGATTGGTCAAACAAGGTTGTGGCAGCATTTTGGCAAAGAAATTTGACCAAGCCGACAATTGATAATCACTTTTGCGAAAATCAACTTGAAAAAGAATGATCCGAATTTTTTGGTTTAGAGTTGGCAGCTTGGAACCTGGAACGTTCAAATAAGCCGCCCATGGATCATTGGAAAATTCGTTATTTAATAAATTAATTTGTTTATTTTTAAAAAGCAAGTTCAATAACTTTTTTTCATGAGCTGAAAGTTCAGCATTAGGAAAATTGATCCATTCCTGATTTAAGGGAAAACTTAAGTAATCTTGCAAATTCAAGGGTTGTGAAGTGATGGTTGAGTTGGGATAAATAGTTAACAATTCTGTTAGTTCCATAGCTGTTTCCTCCATTTACAGTCTTAATTGTAACATTTAATTTAGTGATTTAAATAATTTCAAGCTAATGAAACCGATTTCTTAAAAGTGCACAAAAACGGCAAGCTTTTTTTGTGCAAGATTGGCTAGTTTAATGCAAACGATTTCGCTATGATAAAAGTGTAAATAAAAAGAAAAGGTGATTTGAATGGCAGGACTAAAATTAGAACACATTTATAAAGAATACGAAAACGCTAAGGAAGGTGATTATGCGGTCACCGATTTTAACTTAGATGTTAAGGATCGTGAATTTATTGTTTTTGTTGGACCTTCAGGTTGTGGCAAATCAACAACTTTGCGCATGATCGCCGGCTTGGAAGACATTACTAAAGGCAAGTTATATATCAATGATAATGTTGTCAATGACTGGGCTCCGAAAGATCGTGATATTGCGATGGTTTTCCAGAATTATGCGTTGTATCCACATATGACGGTTTTTGATAACATGGCTTTTGGATTAAAATTACGGAAATATGAAAAAGCCGATATTGAAAAACGGGTTAAAGAAGCTGCGGAAATTTTAGGCTTAACCCCTTATCTGCAACGCAAGCCAGCTGCTCTTTCCGGTGGTCAGCGGCAGCGGGTTGCTTTAGGACGAGCAATCGTTCGTGATGCACCAATCTTTTTGATGGATGAGCCACTATCAAACTTGGATGCTAAGTTGCGGGTTTCGATGCGGGCTGAGATTGCTAAATTGCATCGGCGGTTGAATACTACGACGATTTATGTTACTCATGATCAGACCGAAGCAATGACGATGGCTGATCGGATTGTTGTTATGCGCGATGGTAAGATTCAACAAGTTGGTACTCCACAAGAGGTTTATTATAAACCTACTAATTTGTTTGTTGCTGGTTTTATTGGTTCACCAGCAATGAACTTCTTTAACGTAACTTTAAAAGATGACTATGTGACCGATGAAAAAGGCGATTTACATTTGAAAGTTCCAGAAGGCATCGATAAGACTTTACGAGGCAAAGGTTACGATGGCAAGAAGATTATTTTGGGAGTTCGTCCAGAAGATATTCATACCGAAGGCGCTTTCCTCGAAACCTTCCCAGAAGCTGCGGTTCAAGCTGAAGTTGTGGTGTCAGAATTGCTTGGTGCTGAGTCAATGCTCTACAGTAAAGTTGGTGGAACAGAGTTTGTTTCAAAAGTTGATGCGCGTGACTTTATGAACCCTGGCGAAAAGGTTAGAATGGGCTTTGATTTAAATAAGTCGCATTTCTTTGATGCCAAGACAGAATTAGCTATTTTGTAGTTTAACTAAATAAAAAGGTATCTGGGTGAAGACAAATAAATGTCCCAATTCACCTGGATACCTTTTTATTTTAGTTTGAAACTAATTAATACTACTCTTTTTCCAAATAAGTAACTGCATTATCAGCTGACAAAGGCAAATAATCCAAGCCAATTACATCTTGATTTAAAATAAGTTGATAATTATCACTAATTTTTGCAACTAACTTTTGGAGTTCATTAATTTGTTCGGATTCAAAACGGTTGAATGAAAAATTACGATGAACTTTCATTGCTTTTTCCAGCCCTTTATCAAAAACAACATCTAGAAAATTACCAGTTTCCTGATTAATCAAGCGCCAAACAGCACTCTTTTCTGCCCGTGCTTCAGTCCGTTCAACAGTTAAATTGTTCATTTAAATCCTCCTCAGTTATCTTTCAGGTTAATAGCTATACCATATCATCATTGATTTCATTTTTCAAGTATATATCTCTAAATAAGTGAAAATAAGTACAAATTGGTATTAGTAATTAAATGCGCGTAATATTAAGCTTTATATCCCGTTTGTAAGCAATTGTAAGTTTACGTAATGGATTGTTTTTTTAAAAAAATGATGTATATTACTAGGTGTACCAATTATAAAATTAATGATAATTAAGATCAAAAAGAGGTTATTTTGATGGAACTAATGCAAAAATTACTGCGCGAAAAGTTTCCTAATCGTCAAGCGGTGATCACAGAAATTACTAATCTAGAGGCAATTTTAAATTTGCCAAAACCGACTGAGCATTTTGTCAGTGATCTACATGGGGAATTCCCAGCATTTGATCATGTTTTACGTAATGGCTCAGGTAATATTAAGCAAAAAATTATTGAAAACTTTGGCGATCAATTAACCAAGGACAGTATCCAGGATTTTGCTACGTTGGTTTATTATCCAGAAGATATGTTGTTGGCAGAAAGGCAAAAAAGAACTGAAGATCAGCTTAAACAGTGGTATTTAGATACTTTTGCGCGTTTAATCGAGTTATTGAAAATTTCAGCGACTAAATATACGCGTTCGAAAGTTCGCAAAGCATTGGATCCAAACTTTGCGTATATCACAGAGGAACTACTGTATACCGATCATCGTGAAGTTGATAAACGAGCTTATTATAATCAGATTATGCAAAATCTGTTAAAACTAAATCAAGCTGATCAGTTTATTATTGCGACTTGCTATACGATTCAGCATTTGATCGTTGACCATTTGCATGTCATCGGTGATATTTTTGACCGGGGCCCAGAGCCGGATCAGATCATGGAGCGCCTGATGAATTACCATTCGGTCGATATTCAGTGGGGTAACCATGATATTTTGTGGCTGGGAGCAGTGTCAGGATCGGCTTTGTGCTTGATGAATTTGCTGCGCATTAGTGCTCGCTATGACAATTTAGGTATTATTGAAGATCATTATGGAATCAATCTGCGACATTTATTCTTTTTTGCCGATCAACACTATCAAGCTTTGCCAGCCTTTTACCCTAAAACCATGTCTGATCAAAAACAGCTGACAGAAGTAGAGAAAAAAATGATTGCCAAAGTCCAAGCGGCCGTTACGATTATTCAGTTTAAACTTGAAGGCCAATTGAAGCAGCGACGGCCTGAATGGCGGTTGCCGCAGGTTGGATTATTAGGCGAAATTAACTGGCAAAATCAGACCGTAAAGATCAATGGTCAGGATTACGAATTAAGCAATCAGTGTTTTGCAACAGTTGATCAGCAAAATCCATTTGTCTTGACCGCTGAGGAAAAAACAGTTACTGACGGGCTTTTAAATTCATTTATCAATTCTAGTAAATTACGTCGGCAGCTGGATTTTATGATGCAAGCCGGCAGTATGTATAAAATTGCTAATGGAAATCTATTATTTCATGGCTGTGTGCCAGTTGATGGAAAAGGAAAGTTTTTGACTTTGCATTCAAAAAATCAAAGCTACACCGGTCAAGCTTTGTTTTGCTTTTTTGAAAAGCAATTGCGGCAGGCTTACGCCCATCCCAACCGGCAAAATGATCCAGCAACCGATTGGACCTGGTACTTGTGGCAAGGACCATTATCACCGCTCTTTGGCAAACACGCTATGACAACTTTTGCTCGCTATTTTGTTGCTGATCAAAAGACGCATATTGAACGTAAAAATCCTTATTTCGTTTTGCGCCGTGAAGAGTGGTTTTGCCGACAAATCATGCAGGAATTTGGTTTGGACCCGCAAACCGGCCATGTGATCAATGGTCATACGCCAGTTAAACGTGGTCAAGAACCAATTATGGCGAACAAAAAAATGATCGTTATTGATGGCGGCTTCTCTAAAGCTTACCAGCCAACGACGGGAATTGGCGGCTATACTTTGCTGTCAAATTCTTATGGCCTGCAATTAGTTTCTCACCATCCGTTCACTTCAAAACAGGATGCAATCAAAAATGAGACGGATATTATTTCAACCATTCAAGTCGTCAATCATGAAGTTGAGCGAAAAAAAGTAGCTGATACGGATACCGGCAAGCAAATCAAAGAAAATATCCGACAGCTGCATCAACTTTTAAAAATTTATGCTTCAAAAGAATGATCAAGCGAGTGTTTGACTTGCTGGCTATGTGCCTAAAGTCAAAGCAGCATTGATAATTGAGTTAGAGTTTTACGGATGACCAGTAGCCAAGTGCCAATTAATGCACATGCTGCTAACTGTTAAAAGTAATGGTTACTATTCATACTGGAAGCAAAACACTGTATACTGACAAGAGTAATAATTTCTATTAGTCAAAAAGAGAAGATAATTTTATCTGGCAAAGAAATCGAAATTTGTAAAAATTAAAGCATCAAGAAGCTTTAGTTGCCAAATTCGCTGCTAAATGCTGCAACATCCCTAACTTCTGCCCATAGCTTCTAATTGTTCGGCAATTTCCTTAGTTCATCCCCAGCATGATCACTGGCTATAATAATCTTTATTTAAATCATTCCTTTCTTATAAATTCTCGGAATAGATCAAAACTGGAATTATTTCTTGTCATGTTAGCAGGAATTTTGACTAACAGCGATTGTATTTTTTGAGCAACAGTTATTCGAGTTTGATTAGAATCTGATTGAGAATATTTGATAATTCGTGTGAATCAGTGTCAGAATCCCGCATTAACCAACTTATGAATATATTAATGGCACCAGTTACGGTGAACAAAATTTCAAAGTAAGCTTGTTTATTAGTTCGAGATATATGTTCGATTTTTATAATACGGTCAGTAAATAATTTTATCAAACGGTTGTCAACTTGCTTTCGCTGTCTTTTTGAAATAATATTCGAAAAATCTTTTTCTGTTCGACTACATAATTGATTAATTCTTGCATTAATTTCTTGAAATTTGAAGCCAAGGTGCTGGCTAGATAGAGCTGATCAAACCGAATAGTTAAACCATTTAATAAGTTAGTGATGATTTGATCATATAAATCATAAACATCTTCATAATGCAGATAAAAAGTGCTACGAGCAATGTCGGCGCTTTTAGTTATATCGGCAACGGTAATTTCATTAATCTTTTTTTGGCTTAATAAATCAAGGAAACTTTTTCTGATAGCGCGTTGAGTTTTAGTGATACGACGATCAATTCTCATGATTTTCTCCTATTTTGGACAATTTAAGACCAGGTGTCTTTTAATAAACAATTTTCTCCAAATTGCTCTTTGGTTGTAGTGACTTTACAAATATAATAAAGGATAAATTTTGAAAAATTAAGTCGAAATTGGCAAATTTAGAGGTTATTTAGCAATCCAAAAGGAAAACTTTAACTCTTTAAAAATGCTTAAAATTTCAGCAGACCATTGTAGTCAGGAGAATGAGAATGAAAGAAAAACTTTTAAGCAGGTATAAATGGTGGGCACTCGGTTGGACAGCCTTATTAATAATTGCGTTCTTGTTTACTCCAAGTGTTGCGAATGTTAATAAAAGCAGTACAATTCCCAGAAATTATCAAAGTACCAAGGCAACTAAACTACAAAATCAATGGGGAAGCAAAGAAAACAAGACAACTTCGCTGATTGTTGTTTTTAACAATCAGCATCATCGTTTAACGTCGAAGCAAAATCGAGCTATTAATCAGACAATTACTCGACTGAAACAAAAAAAACAGCAATATCAAATTAAAGATATGACTGATGCTAAAGATACCCCACTGGTTAAATCGCAGTTAATTTCTAAAGACAAAACAACTCAAATTGTTGAAATTTCAGTCCAAAAAACCAAACAGCACGATATTAAGAAAATTAAACAAGAATTGACAAAAGCAATAAAAACACCAGGTGTTAGAAGTTATTTGACAGGAAGTGATATTTTAGACCAAGATTTTTCTAATTCAACTGAAAAAGGTGTCAAGAAAACTGAAATTATTGCAGCAATCTTTATTTTCGTAGTATTGTTGCTGGTATTTAAGTCGCCAATCACGCCAATCTTTTCTTTAATAACAGTTGGAGTTGCCGGCTTAATTTCTATCAGTACTGTCGATACTTTGGTTAAATATCTGGGTTTTCCATATTCAGACTTCACTGAAGTATTTATCATTATTGTCTTGTTTGGAATTGGTACAGATTACAATATTTTGTTGTATAACGAATTTAAAGCTGGATTATCAGCTGGATTAACTAAAAAAGAGGCGACCAAATCTGCTTTGCAAGTTGGCGGTCGAACGATTATTTATTCAGGAGTCTCGGTCTTAATAGGTATGACAACTTTATTTTTTGCCAAATTCTCTCTTTATCGTTCAGCAGCTGGGATTGCTGTCGGAGTGGCAATTCTTTTACTGGTTTTATTGACGTTGAACCCGTTTTTTATGGGAACAATAGGTGAAAAAATTTTTTGGCCGATTAAGCATTTTGAAGGGGAGAAGCAAAGCCGTTTGTGGCAAGGTTTAGCAAAATATTCATTATTGCGACCGATTATAACGATTGTTGTAGTTTTGGCATTTTTGGTCCCCTTAGCAGTTCAAAGTCAGGGGCTGTTAAACTATGATGATGTAGATGAGGTTAGTAGTCAAGTTCCATCAAAAATTGGTTTTAATTTAATTCAACAACATTTTTCGAAGGGAATGTCAGAACCAACAACTATCTATCTTAATAGCCGGCACCAATTGATAAATGAAAAATATTTAAAATTAATTGATCAACTAACTAATCAGCTGAAAAATGTTGCTGGAATTAAAACGGTTTTATCTGCTTCACAACCAGCAGGGAAGGTAATAAAAAATCTATATCTCAAAAAACAACTAACAGATGTTACTCAGGGGCTAACTCAGGCTAAAGTTGGTTTAAGTAAAATTAGTGGCGGCTTAAGTTCAGCTAAAAATCAAATTGATGGAGTGAATATTAAGGGGGAAGTTGCTTCAACTCAACAATTAGCCTCAGGATCGCAGCAAGTTGCGACGGGAACTAGTCAATTAAGTGACGGCATTAAAGAATTGACCTCAGCAGTTACTACGCTACATGACCAGCTAAATTCTGGGATGAATAATTCTGAACAAGCACAATTACAAAAGTTAGTTCAATCGTTGCCAGAGTTGAATCACGCTATTAGCCAACTGAACCAACAAGTAACCAATAGTTCCAGCAGTTCTGAGTCAACGACTAAAAATTCATTAACACAAATTGGCAATGCGGCAAACGATATTCAGCAGCAATTGACTGCCGTTGATGCTGCAATGGGGAAATTAACTGCAAACACCGTTTTGGGGACGCAATTGGTGGCAAAATTGCAAAGTGCAGGTGTTAAGTTGACAACGGAGCAGCGGCAAAAAATTATTCAAATTATTAATCAAAATCAACAACAGCAACAACAAGCTTTATCCAGCTTAAACGGAGCATTAACTGAATCTTTGACGAAGATTGGTAATGATACCCAATCAATTGGCAATTCAACTAATTCTCTAGCTGCTCAATTAACTACTCTTCAACAGTCATCAGCCAGCTTGCAGCAAGCAGTTAGTCAGTTAGCAAGTTCATCAGCACAAATTTTGCCAGCAGCTGCAAGTACAATTACCCAATTAAACAGCAATTTAGGCCAATTAAGCAGTAGCACAGCGCAATTAGCTACTGCGATGGATACGTTGAACAACCAAACTGGTCAATTGACGACCGGAGCCAATCAAGTTGCTGCTGGAAATCAGAAGTTAGTTCAAAGTTTAACTGGTTTGCCAGCAGCTGTTCAGGCATTGTCGGCAGGATTAGGAAGTGCTACTAATGGAATCGGTCAAGTTAATCAAGGAAATCAAGCCAGCAACAATTATTTGCAGGGATTGCAGAAATCCACAGCGGGTAAAACTTATTACTTGCCGGCAAAAAAACTGCACAGTAAGGCTTTTAAACCAATTTTAGATACTTATTTCTCAGACAATAAAAGAATGACACAATTAACCGTTATCCTAAAAGCTGATCCTAATTCGCAAGCTGCCATTCAAACCTTGGCAAAAATTCAGCAGTTAGTTACTGGTTCTTTAAAAGGAACTAGTTTGAATCATGCAGAGGTAGTTTTAGGTGGTTCAACTTCGCAAACACGTGATTTGAAACAAGTAGCAGCACAAGACTTTAAGCGGACTGCTTTGCTGATGCTAGTTGGAATTTTAGTTGCCCTGATGTTCGTTACTCGTTCGCTAATTCAGTCACTAACAATTGAAGCAATGTTAGTTATTATCTATTACAGTGCATTAAATATCGTTCACTGGTTCAGCCAAATTGTTTTAAAAACTTCGATGTTGACCTGGAATACCCCATTTTTTGCGTTTATAATGCTGGTGGCTTTGGGAGTTGATTATAGCATTTTCTTGGTCATTAAATTTCGAGAAGGATTGCATGAACCAATTTCAATCGATGCTAAAGTGTTACGGGCAACGGCGATCATTGGTACGGTAGTTATTTCAGCTGGAATCATTCTCAGCGGAACTTTTGCAGCCTTGATTCCATCAGGGGTAACCACGCTGATTCAAGTAGCTTTAGTAGTAATTACCGGCATTTTCTTGTTAGTGATTTTAATTCCAATTGTGATGCCAGCTGTGATGAAGATTACTTATCCAACCCCGAGTTCTAAAATTAATGATCAATCATATAAATAGTTTTAGATTGTTATAATTCCTAAAGAAGTTGATAAGGGTTTTTATTAATGTCTTTAGACCTAGTTAGGTAAGACAGAAAACCATTTGTTTTGCGGAGTTTGCTAAAATTAACGACTGCCGCTGTGGTCGTGCATTATCAAAAACATCGTCAATAGTAAATTTAAAACTGATATCAATTAAGTCCAATGATTGCTAAAAAATTTCAGTTAGTTTAACATTGAACGAAATTTCTTAAAAAAAAGGAGGAATATCGAAAACAGATTTAAACAAGCTAAAACTGGTTAAAGATCTGATTTGCATAGTGCCTATAATTAATAGATATTTTAGGTAGCTCTAGTAAAAGTTCAAGTTTAATATTTTTTAATTACTGGAATTTATCATTATCAGCGAAACGTGACTATTTTAAAAATACGTAATTAGTGGTTAAATAAAACTGGATTGTTTTAAAAATTTGCGAGGTGATTTTGTGGGAGTTTGGCAACGATTTTTGGCAAATGTCCGTTTAAGAAGATTTGCCGTCTTACTTAGTGTCATTGTAGTTTTATATTTATTACGAGGGTTATTAAGTATGATTTTATTAACCTTCATTTTCACATTTCTGGTTTTTAATTTTGCCATGTTCCTGAAAAAAAAGCTGCGTTTACCGTTTCATCTCGGGGTGATCCTGATTTATTTAGCTTTGATCGGTTTACTATATTTAGCGGTAACTATATATTTTCCGCTAATTTTTAAACAAACTGAGGCAATGATTCGCTACTTAGTTGATTTTTATCAAAAGCCTTCAATGACGGCTAATAAAGTTTTCGACTTTTTCAGTCAGTATATTAGTACTTCAACACTGTCCACTCAATTAAAAAATGGCGTAGCAATCGTATTTAAATATGTAACCAGCATTGGAACAGTGGGGGCAACCTTTATTTTTTCTTTGATTTTGAGTTTCTTTTTCACGATCGAAGAAAGACGGATGGCTAATTTTTCTCAGAATTTTTTAAGCGGACCGTTTGCCTGGTATTTTCAAGATATTTACTTTTTTGCTAAGAAATTTGTCAATACCTTTGGAATCGTGATTGAAACCCAATTTATCATTGCGATTGTCAATACAATTATCACGACAATTTGCTTAGCATTTTTAAAAATGCCGCAATTATTTAGTTTGTCACTGCTGATTTTTATCATGAGCTTGATTCCGGTTGCCGGGGTAATTATTTCGGCTATTCCAATGAGTGTAATTGGTTATTCAGTTGGTGGTCTTCGCGATGTGATTTATATTATAATAATGTTATTAGTCGTTCATGCTCTGGAATCTTATGTCTTAAATCCTAAGCTAATGTCAAATAAGACCGAATTGCCAATTTTTTATACTTTTGTAGTTTTATTTGTCGCTGAAAAACTTTTTGGAATGTGGGGATTGATCGTCGGCATTCCGATCTTTACCTTCCTCTTAGATATTTTAGGAGTCAAAGCGATTAAGCAGACTAACAAACAGGGCAAAATTGAAAAAAAGGAGAAAAGCTCATGAATATAACTGACTTTTTGAAAACATACCAAATTGATCGCCGCCAAACTGATTCAGTCAAATGGGATGGGATGAAACAGGCTTTTGGACGAGCTGATTTATTGCCACTGTGGATTGCTGACACTGATTTTAAGGTACCAGCAGCAGTTGTCGCAGCTTTGCAAAAAGTGATAGCTCAGGGAGCATATGGATACTCAATGACTCCTGAAAATTATTTTGCTGCTTATGCTAATTGGCAACAAAATCATTATGGTACGGAGATTCATCCGGAATGGCTACGCTATGGAACAGGTGTAGTTCAATCTTTAAGTACACTAATCAATGTTTTAACGCAGCCGCAAGCAGCGATCATGGTTTTGCAGCCAGTTTACTTTCCATTTATGAAGGTAATTGAAGAAAATGACCGGCAGCTGGTGGTATCTGAGTTAAAACCAGTTGATCATCATTATGAAATGGACTTTGCTGACATTGAGCAAAAAATTGTTGCTAATCAGGTTCATCTACTGATCAATTGTTCCCCGCACAATCCTGTTGGCCGTGTTTGGAGTGAAGCGGAATTAGAGAGGTTATTGGAAATTTGTCGGGAACATGAAGTTCTATTAATTTCAGATGAGATTCATCATGATTTGATTGTTGGTCCGCAGAGGTTTATTTCAGCACTTTCTGTTAAAAATGGTTTCTATCGTGATAATTTGGTAATGCTGGATGCAGCTTCTAAGACTTTCAACTTGGCAGGCTTAAAAAGCAGTCATGTCGTGATTCCTAATCCGCAAATGCGTGCACGTTATGATGCTTATTTTGCACGCTTAGCCGCGCCGGCTGGAACTTATTTGGGACAAGTGGCAGCTTTAGCAGCTTATCAAGCAGGACAAGATTGGCTCGACGGCTTTTTAGCGGTTGTTCGGCAAAACTTTGCCATTTTAAAGCAACTTGAAAAAGTCCAACCACAAGTCAAAGTCTATGATTTGCAGGGAACTTATTTAGCTTGGGTTGATTTAAGGCGAGTAATTGATCCTGCCAAATTAAAACAGGTGATGCTGACTGATGCTAAATTGGCGGTTAATTTAGGTGAAATGTTTGGCCAAAGCGGCCGGGGTTTTGTTCGGCTTAATTTGGCGACACCACCGCAAAATATTAAAGCAGCTGTAGCTAGGTTACAAAAGGTGATTGAAAATAAATAAAGTTTTCACAAGTTCTGTTAGTTGGTACTATCAATTTTCAAATTTTCATTGTAAAATATGAGATGTAAACAAATAATTAATGAAAGAGGTTTTCGCTAGCTATGACAAAATTAGTATTTATTCGTCACGGACAAAGTGAATGGAATTTAAAAAACCTTTTCACTGGCTGGGTAGATGTTGATTTAAGTGAAAAAGGTGTTGAAGAAGCAAAAGAGGCTGGTCGTAAGCTTAAGGAATCAGGTATTCAATTTGATCAAGCTTATACTTCAGTTTTAACTCGTGCCATTAAGACATTGCATTATGCACTTGAAGGCTGTGGCCAATTATGGATCCCAGAAACCAAGACCTGGCGTTTGAATGAACGTCATTACGGTGCTTTACAGGGTAAAAACAAAGCTAAAGCTGCTGAAAAATATGGTGATGAACAAGTTCATATTTGGCGTCGTTCATACGATGTTTTGCCGCCGCTTTTGAGTGCCGATGATGAAGGGTCCGCAGCTAAGGATCGTCGTTATGCAGATCTTGATCCACGGGCTATTCCTGGTGGTGAAAACTTGAAAGTAACTTTGGAGCGGGTTATCCCATTCTGGGAAGACGAAATTGCTCCTAAATTATTAGACGGCAAGAACGTTATTATCGCAGCACATGGTAACTCATTACGTGCTTTGACCAAGTACATTGAAGGCATTTCTGATGCAGACATCATGAATGTTGAAATGACAACAGGTCAGCCAGTTGTTTATGACCTGGACGAAAAATTAAACATTGTTAACAAGACAAAGCTTTAATAACAAACGCTAATGAATTACAAAAGCCATGGTTTCCTTCAAAGGAATCATGGCTTTTTTACGTTTGCTATTTTTGGTCGAATGTTGTTAATTTTTATTACGTTAGATTGTTTTAATTGGAATATATTCCAAAAGAGGTAAATGATTCTTAACACGTTAAACATGCTTTTGCTTAAATTACTGTTTGATGAGTTCACTATATAGTGGGTACTGAATAATTATGCAATAGCTAATTTGATAGTTATTGTATCATATATGTTGTATAATAAATGCATGTGATATGGCGCTGATTCGCTATTTCTCATGCATTTTTTAGAAAACGGGGTGCGAAAATGGTTTATCGGATTAAAGCAGTTCAACTTTCAATCGATTCTTTCGGGCAAGAATTAGGCGTCGCTTTGAGTCCCCAAAATAAGTGGGTTCAGTTGGCCAACCAGTTGCCCTGGTCTAAGTTGGAATCCGTTTATACCACCACCTTTCCGTCAAAAGTCGGTCGAGCTGGAAAACCTTTTCGGTTGTTTTTCGGCGCTCAATTAATCAAACAGGCAACTAACCTGTCGGATGTTGAATTGGTTAATGCGATTCGTGATACACCAGCTTACCAGTACTTCATTGGACTCCCCAAATATCAAATCGAGTTACCTTTCAGTCCTTCTGCCATGACGGTCTTTCGCAAACGAATTGCGCCCATTAGTCCTGAGTTGCGAACGATTATTGGTGACTGGGCCAAACAACAGTTGAAGCATTCTTTGACTGATGACCAAACGATTATCGTGGATGCGACGGTCGTACCGGTAAACATTCGCTTTCCGCAAGACTATTCGCTACTCAACCAAGCACGCACAACTCTTGAAAAGTTCATTACTGAGTTGGCTCACCAATTAAACACTCAGATTCCCCGAACCTACAAGCGGGAAGCCCACAAAGTTTATGTTCGTTTTACCAAGAAGCCGCGACGTTCAGCTAAGGAAACTCGACACCAGGTTAAAGTGCAACTGCAGTATGTGCGGCGTGATTTACGTTACGTCCATGAACTCCGTGAACAAGGTGGCCAGCTGTCGGAACGGCAATTGGTTAAGCTGACGACGATTCAACAGTTGTTTGAACAACAGAATTTCATGTATCAAAATAAGACTCATCGAGTTAAAAACCGTATCGTTAGTCTGTCACAGCCCTATGTGCGACCAATCAAGCGTGGAAAAGCCCGACAGAACACTGAGTTTGGTCCTAAGATTGACGCTTCCATTCAAAATGGCATCATTGAAATTGAACGGGTTGATTTTAATGCCTTTAATGAGAGTACCGACTTTCAAACCGTGATTGAACGATATCATCATCTTAACGGTTACTACCCAGATGAAGTTCTTGCCGATAAATTATATCGGAACCGCGAAAACATCGCTTTTGCCAAGGAACATGGCATAAAAATAATCGGTCCCAAACTAGGACGTAAGCCCAAATATATTGATCAAAAGGAACGGCGGGCTGCCAATGCGGCTGCCCGAGATGCTGAAAATCGTCGCGGAAAAATCGAGCGACACTTTTCTTTCATTAAGCACAAATGTGGGCTAGGATTAGTGCGCGCTAAAACAGCGGCCACCATTGCCGTTTCAATCGATTTGGGGATCATGGTGGCCAATATCGAAACAGTTTTACGCTTTTTTTCTTGGAAACTTTTACTTATCATCAAAACTGACGCTATTTATTTAAAAATCAGTTATCAAACAAACCAAATAGATTAAATCTAAGGGCCTAATTCAGCAGCCACTATATAATTTACTGTTGTTCATTAGTTCTAGATGAGTTCCTTCTGCTACTATCCGTCGGTGAAGACTATAAGTTCATTTCAAAATGTGCTCATAAATTAGAACGAGCTTTTAACATAATCATTAATGATAATGAAATCGCCATTTTAATTAAAACAGTTAAAATGTTATGATTAAGCAAGGGGTGGAATAGTAAACATCTAATAATCGATGGTTTTTAAAAAGGTTGCAGCGTTCAAAACTATATTTTAATCTAGTTTTAGATTGGGTTGCCTTTTTAATTTTGCATCCTAACAATTTCTACAAATGCTTACCTTGTTTTTCCAATTATATGGCAAAGAAATTTCTATCATGAGCAGTCTAAGAACACTCAAATTTCTTTTTCTGTATTTTATAATTGCACATTACAACTATTAAGCAATTGAAAGGAACTGATTGATGATGAAAATTCAAGAAGGATATATGCCGTTTCATCAGTATCAGACATATTATCGAATTGTGGGCGAACCAAGTCAAAGTAAAGCTCCATTGTTGCTGATCCACGGTGGACCCGGGTCTTCACATAATTATTTTGAATTAATGGATGATTATGCCAAGACTGGTCGGCAATTGATTATGTATGATCAGGTCGGTTGCGGTAAATCATCGATTCCAGATGATGAGTCGATTTATGTTAAAGAAACTTGGGCAGCTGAATTAGTTGCTTTACGCAAGTATTTGCATTTAGATCAGGTGCACTTACTAGGCCAATCATGGGGCGGCATGTTGGAAATGTATTATTTGACAACTTTTGATCCCCAAGGAATTAAAAGTGTGATGATCAATGGATCGCCGGCTTCAATTAAGCTCTGGGTCAAAGAACAGCACCGCTTGCTTAAATACCTGAGTTATGAAGATCGGCAAGCAATTGCTGAAGCCGAAAGAACCGGAAATTTCAGCGGACCGAAATATTTAGCAGCTAATGATCGGTATATGGAACGCTATTGCTGGGATGACCCTGATGAAAATTCACCAGAGCCTTTAAGACGACCAACAAATGGCAAGAAAGCAAGTTTGATTGCCGAAGGGCCAAATGAATTTACAGAAAATGGGACGATCAGTGATTTTGACGTAACCGATGAGCTTAAAAAGATCCATGTACCAGTGCTGGTTACTAATGGGACAGATGATTTGTGCACGCCTTTGATTGCTAAAACTGTTTATGATCATATTCCGGGAGCTAAATGGCATTTGTTTGCTAATAGCCGCCACTTAGCACTGCTTGATCAGCATGATGAATTTATTCAGGTTTTAGATCAATGTTTAAAAGAAAATGATTGATCAATTGACTAACTAAGAAAGCTCGACGACTGCTGTTTGGCACTCATCGGGTTTTTTACGGTCAGGAATCTGATTAGTTTTTGGCAAAAAATCAAATTGCTAAAAAAATCAGCAAATAAAGTAAAGTGTCAAGTAAAATTATGGCTTTGTCAACTGATTGATTAATGAGCTGATCAGCTGAATAATTGTAGGATCGTCTGGTTAGATTAATTGTAAATTATTCAGCGGGTTAACTAACGCATTTTCAATAAAAGCGACTCATCGTTGTGCAAATTCCAACAAGATAAATTTTTTAGCTGAAATTAATATTTCCTGGGAAATGGTAATCGATAAGTTCTATGAATTTAAAATTAAAAGTTAAGTTGAACAACTTTTTTGAATTAAACTGGAGCCAAAAGATGGTACCTGGCTTCTTTGATTGCTTATTCAACAAGTTAATGCGCTTTCTTTTATTAGCAATGCTATAATTAATGAATCAAAGGGAAATGAGGAAGAAATCATGCGTAAAAGATATATCTTAGGACTGTCTTTTTTGTTGCTATTATTAACTAGTTGTGCAGCTCAAAAATCAAAACAGACTACGAAGCAAAATGCAACCGTTTCAGTTAAAACAACAACTAACCATGTTTTGCAAGCAAAATCCAAGACTTGGGTGTTTACTAAAAAAGTTGTTTCTCAGCAAACAAAGAAACGAGGAGTTGCTAGTCAGTTAACGACTTCAATGGTTTCAAAAACTGACACAACGACTAATTGGGTAACAGCTAAAGGTCAATTTATGGCTGGCTCTGTCAATTATAAGAAAGTTTCTTTAAAAGAGTGGCGAAAAAATTTGAATCACAATTTTGTCAAGAGTGGCCGCAAGAAAATCCATCTCATGTCGGTTGATCAGGTTAACGCAGTTTTAAAGAAATTGGGCGCTAATTTTAGAATTGCTCACCTAACAGAGCTGATTTTTTTAGCAACTAAATCTAATGGCTTAACGATTGCACAGGCCTTTGCCGCCAAGGGACACCATTTATATGCAATCAATATTCCATATTTTGATAATAACCAAACTTTGACGATTGATCGAGGAGAAGTTTTTACGGACACTGGCACTAAAAAAGCGACTGGTCAAATTTCATTGGCTAAATTGAATGGTACTTGGATCGCTCCCCAGACCACAACCAGTTCGACGGATACAGGTAAGATCTTAATCAAAGATGGTTATCTATATCAGCAGCGTTTTGACAGTTTCGAGAGGTCAGCAATTCAAAACTTAAGTACTTATTCCTTGATTTCACTTAATCAAAATACGACTTATGCGAATCAAAAGATTAATGCGGCCAATGCTGGCTATCAGTTGACACAAAAGACGGTTGCCAGCGGTGATAGTTTAGGGTATCTTTATTTATTTATTAATCAAAATAAGATGATCCGGATCGGAGCTGGGGTAACGACGAACTATAAGAAAGTTAACACGTTAGTTGCAGCATCAGATCTGCCTCAAGATGATATCACCATTTTTCAGCAAATGGATCAAAAAAATCCAGGTGAAGCAGCTTCAACGATTACTGTTAAAGCAGGTCCGGCTGTCGTGGGAATGAGTAAGAGTATTAAATATTTAACCAATCCTGAGGCCGGACAGATTACCAGTAATCAAACGATTAGTTTAAACAATGGGCAAGTTTCAGTCAGTCAATCAGAGAATTAAACCAATGTTTGTGGGTTGAAGTTTAAATGATTTTAAAGCAGAACTTTTTATGGGGTGGAGCAGTTGCTGCTAACCAAGTCGAGGGTGCTTGGCGAGCGCATGGAAAAGGACTGTCAGTAGCCGATGTAGCTTCTTATCGACCTCAGCTTGATGTTACAAATTATCAAAAGCAGGTTGCTATCAGTTTAGAAGAGTTTCAACGGGCAATTAATGATCAGTCAGATCAAAATTATCCCAAACGCAGGGGAATTGACGGGTTTCATCGCTATCGTGAAGATATCAAATTATTTGCAGAAATGGGTTTTAAAGTGTTGCGCTTTTCAATTGCTTAATCGCGGCTGTTTCCAACTGGCAAAGAAAAACAGCCGAATCGAGCTGCAATTAAATATTATCAGGCGGTGATTGCTGAATTAAAAAAGTATAACATTGAACCATTAATTACCTTGTCGCATTATGAAATGCCTTTAAATTTAAGCTTAAAATACAACGGTTGGGCGTCACGGAAAATGATTACGGCTTTTGTTAACTTTGCACGAGTTTGTTTTACTAGCTTTCCAGAAGTCAAATATTGGTTGACGTTTAACGAAATCGACAGTGTTTTACGCCATCCTTTCATTTCAGCTGGAATTATTCCGGAAAAAACTCAGAATTTGCGCCAAATTAAATTTCAAGCACTGCATTATCAATTTACTGCTGCGGCAATTGTCACTAAACTTTGTCACCAAATGATTCCTGGTAGTCAAGTAGGTTGTATGCTGACGAAAACAACTACTTATCCAGCGACTGCCAAGCCAACTGATGTATTGGCAGCTGGCGGTAAAAATCCATATTTAGAAACTTCAGAGTGGGGATGGACGATTGATCCGGTCGATTTGCGAATCTCATTGCTTGAGTTATATGATCGATACCAAAAGCCATTATTTATTGTTGAAAATGGATTAGGAGCTAAAGACAAACTTGCAGCAGATTACAAGGTTCACGATCAATATCGAATCAATTATTTTAAAAAACATTTACTTGAGATGAAAAAAGCAGTAGCGGCAGGAGTTGATTTAATGGGATATACCAGTTGGGACCCAATTGATTTAGTCAGTGCTGCAACTTCACAAATGTCTAAACGTTACGGTTTTATTTATGTTGATGCGGATGATCAAGGACATGGATCGTATAATCGTTATCGGAAAGATTCTTTTTTTTGGTACCAGCAAGTGATTACGACGAATGGTGAAAACCTAAACTAAATAAAGCGAGGTCAAAGAATAATTTTCTTTGGCCTCGCTTTGCTGGAAAACTTGATTGAGTTGGTTAAGCTAAATTTCATCCAGCTTTTTTAAATGGCGCTCGGTAATTGCTTGGCCCTTTTTAATTCGACGCAGATATTTTTCCTGAGTCAGTGGTTCAGTCGTCATCCAAGTTTTAACAATTTCTTCGGCAATGGCGGGACCAATAATTTTCCCGCCTAAGCACAAAACATTGCTGTTATTATGTTGACGGGCTAGTTTCGCACAAAATGGATCTTGGCAAACAACCGCATCGACCCCATAGATTCGGTTTGCGATCAAAGCACTGACATAACCAACACCATCAATAAAGATACCTCGATCATATTGCTGCTTACCAACAGCTAAAGCTGCAGGGTAAACAAAATCAGATAAATCAACTGAATCATTGCTAAATGGACCAGCGTCTTTAACTGTATGTCCCATTTTCCTAAGCTTTGCTGCAATAATTTTTTTTAATTCATATCCGGCATGATCGCCAGCTAAGATAATTTCACGTAGATTCGCTTCTTTCGTTTTTTTGAATAGCTAAACTACTCTACCAAATAGTATAGCAAAAATTTCAACCAAGAAAATTCACAACTTAAATAAAAAAATATTAAGCTGATTTCAATTAGTTTAAACAGTTAGTGTTTCTTAGTAAAAACCTAAGCAGATCATCAAAAGTTTTTCGCTAGATTTTCAAATTTTCCTTCTAGAATAAGAATTGTCGTTAAGGTAGCAACCTATAAAACAACAAATCAAGTATTAATTGATAGGAGGAAATGTTTCATGAAATTTAATCCTAATATTATCTCAGTAAAAATTATTGGTCTAAAAAAACAACAAGTGATTTGTGAAACAGAAACGGATCAAATTATTTTAATTAAAAAGCCCAAAAATGATTTTATGTTTACCGAAGTTATGCGCGATTTGTTACGAACTGGACTCTGGATTCCAGTTAATAAAAAATTGAAACAGTTTATGAAATATGATTGGCTAGATAATTCAGAATTATTTGGAGTTTAATTGATTAGACAAATTAGCGGCACAAATAGCTCGCAAAGCGATTTTTAATATCGGTTTTGCGAGCTATTAATTTTGCAAGTTAATGCAGTGTTAAAATTTGACTAGACTATTTTTAAGTAAAAAAATTATCTTAGCTATTAATTTAATTAATGATCATTGAGCAAAGCTTTCAGTTTGCTGATTATGCAAATTAAAGATTTATTGGCCATCAAAATCTTGTTCAATGATCTTATCAAGCTGATTGCGGTTCAAAACAATCTCATCATTGTCGTTTTGTAAGACACTATCATAGAGAACTTTGTTTTTTCCAGTTAGTTGATAATATTTAACTTGTTTTTGCGCATTGAAATTTCCCCTAACAGCTAAGCCGATGCTGATTAAATCATTAGTATTAAGATTAGTGGCAACCAAAAATTTTGACATTGATCTGGCGAGTACCGGGATTTTAAGGGCGTAAACTGGTTCAGTGACTTTATTAATAATGCCAACTAAAGCAGCTTCTTGTAATCGCTGTCGTCCAAAATCAGTACCTGGGACCGAGTCGCGTTCATGAACAATTTCGGCAACCATTTTCCCATTCAAATGGTGTTTACCTGGTGTGAAGACTTTAGCATAATCCTCTTGATACCAAGGATGAGTAAGTGTCACCTTGAAAGGTAAATTAATAGTAATCCCACCAATTGCATTGACCATTGAACGCAATCCCCAATAGTTAGTTTCTAAGTAGTAGTTGATTGGTACATTCAAGTAAGCTGAAATTGCCTCAACAGTTTTTAAAATTCCTTTTTTGGCACCATATTTTCCTTGATAAATAGTTTGCACACTGGTTAATTTAGTATGTCCAATATTATCTAGATAAATTCGCGAATCGCGCGGGATGCTGACAACCGTATAGCGATGTTTAGTTAAATTGGCATGAACCAGCATGATCGTATCGGTATGTCCAACAGTTTGATTCTTTCGTTCATCAGAACCAATTACCAAAGCATTGAAACTACCTTGAGCTTCTTGATACTTAACATGTGTTTGGTAAAGTTCCTGCAAGTTTGAAAAATAACGGCTGGGTTCGAAATATTTGCGGACAAAAAAAACAATAAATGAAATAACTGCGACAAAAACCATTAAAAAGACCAGTCGTTTAAATGGATGACGATGCCGTCGCCGGTATTCCTTTTTTAGTTGACGTAAATCTGGTTTGGTATTTTGAGCCATTTTCTTGATCCTTCTAAATTCAATCTAATTACTTAATTCTAATATAATCCTTATCGGCTACTTTGTGACCAGTTTCAAATAAAAACAGTCCAGAAATCAGCAAAAGCGGAGTAAAGACTAGAATAATCGGCAACCAAGAATTGTGTTCATTCGAGTAAGCAGTGAGCGCTGCCTGAAGATCGATTAGCATATGAAGGATGATTGGTATCAGCAAACCATTGAAGGCCGTTCGGATGGCTGCTAAACAAAGCCCAAAACTAACAGCATAGAAAATTTGCTGCAAGGTGCTTTGAAGATCGGCCCCACCTGTAAAATAATTTATTAGATGAGCTAATCCAAATAGCAGGCTAGATATAATACCAGCTAAGACTAGGCGCAAGGATCCTTGCTGCAGGCAATTTATAAAACTTGAAAAAAGGTAGCCACGAAAAAAGGTTTCTTCAAAGACCCTCGCCAAGATGGCTGTTATTAAACCAGCTAAAGAGTTTTTTAATGATTCATTTGCAAGCTGGCTAATATTTTGAGGAACGTTGCCTGCAAGCATGATCAAAATTAGCAACGAAAGAATCAAGCTTAAGGAAATTCTTTGTTGCCAATTAAAAACTAATCGATTTTTAAAAACTTTAGTAGATTTGATTTTACTCAAAACTAGTATCCAAAAAATAATTGCAATTGCAACTTCACCTAAAAGAGCAAGAATATTTGGAGATGAAGGAAAGGTTAGGTAAGAAAAAAATAATATCCAGATGCCCAAACTGACTAAAAGTCTGTTAGATATTAATAATTCCACCGGTAATTCAATTTTTTAATGAATATTAGTCCTGTGCCTTTAGTCAGTGGTGGTTGACCAATTCAGCCAAAATAATGGCTCAAGACTAAGAGTGGTACCTGGTTAATCATTATCAGCTGTAAAAATTTTATTAGCAACCAAATCAATAAAAAAAGTGTCTGAGCCTTGAAGCCAGCGTGTCTGATTATTGAAGCATCCTTGAAATGAAGGCTTTTTGCTGGTTGCTTTTAAAATATCAATCGATTATGTTAAGAATAATAGTTCACATTTTCAAAACAAATTATTTTCGGGGGTCATTGTTTAATGAAAATAATGTTCAAAAATCACAAGAGTATATTGATCGATTAATTGCAATTCTCGACAATCGAGAAGTTAAATCAGCCAAATTAAATGATATTATTGACGTTTTGCGACAAGTTTCCAAAAAATTGTCAACAGCTAAAAATCCTGAAGCGTTAGTGATGCGGTTAATTAACTATATCCGGAGTGTTTCGATGGCGGGGCGACTGCATTATTCTAAAGAAGAGGAAAACTTAATTATTAATTTAGAAATGATCGGACAAAAAGTCGGTTTGAATGGGCAGTACATGGCTGATTTTGGTGATAAATCTCAGTTTTACAGTATTTTTGAACAAATTCCCAAACATTGATGATTTTTTTTAAGTAACTAGCGATTAAAAAAGATCATCAGTTAAATCTTGATGATCTTTTTACAAATAGGCTGTTATAAACAGATAACCCGCTAAACCAAAAGCAGCTAAGGCAATTAGGATTCGTAAGAGATGAATATTAGCGTGTCTCACGATCACGGGACCTAAGTAGCCACCGATTAATAGGCCAATTCCAAGGGGCACGACCATTTTCCAAGCAATTTGCGCTTTAAAAATAAAAATGACAGTGGCAATCAGATTGCTGGCAAACCCCAGAAAGTTCTTCATAGCATTAACAGTTGCAAAATCTTCGTTAATGATGACTAAAAGAATAGCCAGCGTGATAACTCCACCAGCAGCACCAAAATAGCCAGTATAACCTCCAACTAGAAATATGCCGCCAAAACTCAGCAAATTTAGCCAAAACTCAGGCAGCTTTTGGGAATTAAGCTGGAGATGGCTGGTTTTTCGACTGGAGGCTAACAGCAAACTGCCAGCAATCAAGATAAAGAAGGGTACAACTTTTTCAAATGAAGCAGCTGGCGCCAGTAATAACAGTAAGCTTCCTAAGATACTGCCGCCAGTTGACAATAAAGTCAAAACAAGGACCTTATTCCAGTGACCATGGAGTTCTTTTAATGAAGAAACTGTTGAACCGATCCCAGTACAAACTAAAGCAGTTGTGCTAGTGACATTTGCTAAAACTGGTGGTAAGCCGACTAGCAACAAGGCAGGGTAAGAAGCAAGTGAAGCTAATCCAGCAACTGAAGCTAATAAACCGGCTAAAAAGCCAGCAATGATCAAAAAAATAAAAATGAAAAAAAATGACATTATCAGACCTTCGTTTCTTTAGGATGAGGTAGAAAATAAGCAGCTACATAAATAATAAGTCAATTCACTGACTTTTAAAAGAGATAGTTAGCAATGAATTGGGGAATGCAAGGATGAAAAAAATTTTTATTAGGCTTGGTTTTGGGCTTGATGATATTGTTTTTAGTTAGTTGTCACTCAAAGAGGTGACTAAAAACAGTCAATAGGCAGTTAGAACATCGCAAACTAAAAAAGGACAAAAAAACTCTCAAGAATAAGATAGCAACGGCTAAGACTAAAAAAACACAAGCTAAGCCTTGAAAATGCTAAGCAGAAGTTAGATTCGCAATTAAATCAAGATATCCAGGTGATTGATTATCCGGCTGGCAGCTATGATCAACAGACATTGCAGCTAGTTAAAAAATGCAACTATAATTAGGCTTAACGACTCATCCCAGCCTGGCTCAGAAAAGTCAGGGGCTCTTTCGCTTGAGCGAGTTCGTATCACCCCAGGACTTGCAACTGAGCAATTTTTATCATTAGTCAAAAACGGCTAATTGAATTTAAAATTTTTAGTCAATAGCAGTCAAGCAAACATTGACTGCTATTTTTTAGACTAGAAAATATAATTTTTCTTAAAGAAGCAGATTAATTGATATGGAGTATGCCATAATTAAAGAAAATTAGCTTGGGGAAAAATTATGAAGATGAAAATCAGGTTTTTAGTGGTTATTGTTTTAGTGATGGTAATGGGTCTAACTGCAATTTGGGGCTGGCAGCAACATTTTAACCAGTCGGCACCTGAAGTAACTAGTGTTAAAAAGAAAAAGCACTCTAAAAAACAGGATCACCAAAAGAGTCAATCAACAACAACTAATTCAAGTTCAGTGAAAGCATCGTCAACCGCCGCTAAATCTGACAGTTCGCTAACTACCAGCAGCCAGTCAAATGCAACCGCTTCAAGTTCGATCACCAGTCCGGCTGCAAACAGTGTTAGTTCAACAAACCAACAGGCCAATCGGCAAACAACATCAGTAAGTTCAAATAATTCTTCAGTCAGCAGTTCAACTGCCAGTACTAGTTCAACACAGCCGCAAGGTGCCTGGGTCAAAGCTTTTGAACAAAAATTATTTGCTGGCTATCATGCAACACCTAGTCGTTATCAATATATTGGCAATGGCCTTTGGGAAGTCTGGGTCAAGGAATACAATACCGGCAGTTTACCATATGTGACGGTTAATCAATATACTGGTAATTTTCATGGCTAGGAGTAATCATTAGCTTTTTTCAAGTAAAAAAGTGTCGTAACCGTGTTTGTTAGCAACTAAATCAGCCAAGCTTGTTCAATCCATTTTAAATAAACTTGAATAATTTAGTGATTAGTTAACTTGACGCAGTTAGAGCACTTTTTTTAGTTTGTTTTAAAAAGCTGGAATCTTAACACCATCTTAACACCAATTTTGTTATAGTCGAAGACAACCAGTTTAAGTTGAAGGAGCAATCAATGATGAAAGAAAATCAACCGCCGCAACTACTAGTTTGTCTCTCAAACTCGGCTAGCAATCGTCAAACGCTTCGTTTAGCCGCTGATTTAGCAGCTGGTAGACAAGCCAAGTTAAGCGGAATTTATATTAGTCAAAGTTCAACACTGGTAAACGATCCAGGCTTGCTTGCCAATTTTCGCCTAGCAGAAGATTTAGGGATGAAAATTACGATCCTTTATGGAACAGATCGGGTTCATCTGCTCAGCGAGTATGCAAAACAAAAGAAAATTACGACTTTGATCTATGAAAGAGGCTACTTAAAGGGCTGAAATAAGAATCAGGAACACCTGATGGATCGCCGATTGCCGGAAATTGAAAAAATCAGGGTAGCTAATTCAAATTACAAGGTAGTTTCCAAGTTTAAACAGCACTTAAAATTTATAGACAGACTAACTAATAACATAAAATTGACAAATCTTTTTAAAACCTTGCTGATATTGGTGATAACGACTTTGGGAGGACTAATTTTAAAAGATATCAATTCAAATAATACCAATATTACTTTGATTTATCTCTTAGGAGTAATGTTGACAGCGATGGTAACCAAGGACAGATTTTACTCATTGCTTTATTCCTTAGCAATCCCAATCATATATGATTTTTTCTTTACCAGACCAGTGGGTTCACTGCAAACCAATACTAACAATCTAATGACTTTCGGGATACTTTTTATTGTAGCTTTTTTGAGTGGCTCATGGACAGCTAGGATTCAAAAACAGGCGCATTTAGATGCTGGCCGAGCATATCGAACTGATATTCTTTTACAGACCAGCCAGCGTTTGCAGACTTGTCAAACAATTACCGAGATTTTTCAAGTAACTGGTGAACAGTTAAATCAGCTTTTCGGCGATAATGTTTTCATTTTGGAGAAAAATGATCAGCAGTATAAATTGGTGCAAAAGTTTGGCAGCAGTTTTTCAGCCGATTTGCAAAAACTAGCAAGTCCTAATTTGACAGCTTTGTTTGATTGGACAATTCAACATCAACAACCAGCTGGGTGGGGCAGTCTTAAAAATAATAAATTAAGTTTTGCTTTACTCCCAGTGATCGTGATTCAAGGCAAGGAAACTGCTGGAGTGATTGTTATTAAAATCAATCAAAATAAATTACCTGATCCATTGACGCTAGATTTAGCAGTCTCAATTGCCTTGACGTGCGGCCAGGCACTTCGACAAAATCAAAGCTTAAAGGAACAAGCCCAAGCACTGGCTTTAGCACAACAGGAAAAATTGCGGGCTGATTTGCTGCGCGGAATTTCACATGATTTACGTACGCCTTTGACAGCAATTTATGGTGATTCAGATATGCTGCTGCATGAGGAATATCAATTAGATGGGAAACAAAAGCAGGAATTGGCTCATTCAATCAATCAAAATGCTGCGTGGCTGGTTGATTTGACTGAGAATTTGCTGTCGATGACTAAGGTTGATGATCAGAACTTTAAAGTAAAACGCGAGCCAGAATTAATTGCCGATATTTTTGAAGCGGCCCTTAATCATTTGAGTCCCTTAGCTGAAGCAGATCAGCTTATAACTGAACTAGCGGAAACAGATTTAATCGCGCATACTAATGGCCGGTTAATTGTTCAAGTAATCGTTAATATAATCAATAATGCAATCAAATATTCGCCAGCTGGGTCAGTTATCAAAATGGCTGCTGCTAAAACCGATCAGCAGCAAATTCTAGTAACAATTTACAATAACGGTCCGCAGATTCCAGACAAGGATCAGGTCTTTAAACTCTTTTATCGTGGGCAAAACAGCGATACTGGTCGCAAAGGGCTAGGAATTGGTTTGGCACTTTGCCAAGCAATCATTTTAGCTTGCGGTGGCAAAATTGGTGTTGAAAATGTCAATCCGGTTGGAGTTAGATTTTGGTTTACTTTACCAGAATGGGAGGAAAAGTAGATGAAAAATTTCAGAGTAATGTTAGTTGAAGATGATCACGAAGTTGGTCATTTAATCAACATGGCTTTAAAAGCTAATCATTATACTGTTATTTGGGTTAAAGATGGGAAAGAAGCTTTGGAAAGCTTTAAGTTATTTGAACCTGAAGTTATCCTGCTTGATCTCGGCTTGCCGGATATTGATGGAATCAAGATCATCGAACGGATTCGACAGGCCGAACTAACGCCGATTATTGTGGTCTCTGCCAGAAATGAGGAAAATGATAAGATTTTAGCACTTGACCAAGGAGCAGACGATTATTTGATTAAGCCTTTTTCAATCAACGAACTGCTGGCTCGAATTCGGGCGGCGCTGCGGAGACGAAATTATTTAGAGAATACAAACGATAATCAGCGAATTTACCAAAATGGTGATTTAAAAATCGATTTTTTGGCCCGGATGGCTTATTTAAAAGATCGACCACTAGATTTAACAGAAACAACCTATGATTTGCTTTGCTTATTAGCTAACAATACTTCTAAGGTCTTAACACACGGCTATCTTATGCGTTCGCTTTGGCAGGATAAGCCAGTGAGTGATACTACCTCACTACGGGTGGCAATCGCGGCGCTGCGAAAGAAAATCGAGCCAGATTCAAATGCAATGAAATTTATTAAAACGCATATCGGTGTTGGCTATAGTTTTATGCAAAATTAAAAAGTGAAATAAACTGAAAAAATATCTAGCTTGGAGGTTTTCTAAGTGGACTGATAATTTTGACTTTTTTATTAGCAGAACATTTTGTTTTGGGGGAACTTTGGCTGATCAGCGATTTGCTTTTAATTTATAGCTGCTTGGCAGTCAGGTATTTTTTAAAGAGAGAATTGGAAGTGGTCGGAATGAATAAACAGATTCGTTTTTCGTTAGTTGGTTGTTTGATTACAGTTGGGGTAGTGTATGGCGATATTGGAACTTCACCATTATATGTTATGAGCAGCTTATTGAATGAGCTTGGCAAACAACCATTGACAACTGAATATGTTTGGGGAACTTTGTCGTTGATCTTTTGGACTTTAATGCTGATCACGACGATCAAATACGTGTTGATCGCGATGCGCGCAGCTAACCAAGGTGAAGGAGGCATTTTTGCCTTATACGCACTGATTAGAAAAAATGGCAAATGGCTATTAATTCCAACATTAATTGGCGGAGCGGCCTTATTAGCTGATGGAACGCTAACACCGGCTGTGACCGTGACGAGTGCATTAGAGGGTTTAAAGGGCATGGCGTTTAATGGTCAAGTTTGGGTAACCCAGCAAAAAGAAGTTGTTGCCGGGACATTAGTGACTCTGCTAATCCTATTTGCAATTCAAAATTTTGGTACTGATGTGATTGGCAAAGCTTTTGGACCAGTGATGGTCAGTTGGTTTAGTTTTTTGGCGATCAGCGGTTTGGTGAATTTAAACCAAAATTGGTCGATTTTACAAGCCTTATCGCCAATTTATGGTATTAAACTATTATTTTCGCCAGTAAATCCAGTGGGAATTTTTATTTTAGGTGGAGTTTTCTTGGCGACAACAGGGGCTGAGGCACTTTATTCAGACATGGGACATGTCGGGCGCAGCAACATTTATGCCACTTGGCCGTTGATCTTTTTAGCCTTAATGCTTAATTATCTGGGACAAGGAGCTTGGCTGCTGCAACAGCCAGCTGGTCAGAAGATTACTAATCCATTTTATCAAATGCTGCCGCTGGAGTTTCGACCATTTGCGATTCTCCTGGCGACCTTAGCCGCGATTATTGCCTCGCAAGCTCTGATCACTGGCTCATTCACTTTAGTTGAAGAAGCGATGGGATTAAAACTTTTGCCACATTTAAAAATTGAATATCCTAGCAAACAACGGGGCCAAGTCTATATCAATAAAGTTAACTGGCTGTTGTGTACTTGTACAGTACTGATTGTGCTGTATTTTCAGACTTCTGCACGAATGGAAGCTGCCTATGGCTTAGCGATTACTTTGACAATGTTGATGACGACGTTGTTATTGAAGAACTTTTTAAAGCACCAGGGGCACCCGCTAAGCGCTCAAATTTTTGTAACGGTTTTTGGATTGATTGAAATGGTTTTCTTATTAGCCAGTCTGACTAAAATTATTTATGGCGGCTATATCACTTTGTTGATCACGATGATTATTTTGCTGATCATGGCAATCTGGTATTTTGGGAACCAAATTCGTGATAGTTTATTGGATGAAACAGATGAGGTTTCGCTGTTGGATTATCAAAAACAGCTGGTTGATTTAACCGCTGATCAATCGCTTCCTTTATTTATGAGCAACGTGGTGATGATGGCAAAGGTACGGCCAAACTATCAAGTAAAAAGAGAAATGCTGTATTCGATTTTAGATAAGCAGCCCAAACGAGCTTTAGTCTATTGGTTTGTGACGGTCAATACAACAGATGAGCCCGATAATTGCTATTACACAGTTGATATGTTGGGAACTAGGAATATTGTTAATTTACAGTTATATTTAGGATTTAAAACCAGCCATCATGTCAATCTGTATTTGCGACAAATTGTGAATGATTTGGTAAAAAGAAGGATCATCGATCAGCAGCCTCAAAAATACACTACCTTAGGAAAAAGAAAAATTGGTGATTTCTGTTTTATTCTGATCCATGAATTATTGTCAGAAGATACAATGCTTCCAGCCTGGCAGCATTGGCTGATCAAAGCTAGAATTTTTTTGCAAAATCATAGTACAACACCAGCTCAATGGTTTGGTTTGGAATTTAGTGACGTACGAGTCGAAAAGGTCCCGTTATTTTTAAAGCAGCGGCGGTCACCAAAAATTTATTTGAAAGAGATCAAAAAATGCGGCTCACAAGTAAGAAAATCACTGAAAATAGGGGCCTTATTTAAGGGTTAAACAAAGCTTTTTTATTGCTTTCCAGATTAGCCAGCAACTTAAAACGAGCGGTGACAATCAAAATACCAAGTAGTAAAGCAAAAAAAATGGCAGCTGATGAGTCAGTCATGGAGCCATGATAGAAATAAGCGGGGATGAAGTTGGCAGTGGCAAATGATTCGCCGTTTTTTTCAAAGGCTTTTTGGATATTGCTCTCATCAGCCACAGCTTTTAACTTTGATCGTCAATTAGCAACAATCAGGTAAGCTAGCGGAAATAAGCAGAGTGCATCGAAAATAAAATATTTGTTGAATAAATTTGAAGCTACTGGGATTCTTTGACCAGCTCCACGCTCATTTAAAATTAGTAAAGTAAATCCAAGATAGACACCTGAAAGCAAATATCCGCCAATTAAGCGACCAATGATACTTGATAATTTCATTTTAGCTTCCACTAATTTTTTGATATCATTATAATATCAAAAATGAAATAAAATAACAAGCTGTGATTAAAAAACTATTAGTGAATCATTCACTTTTGCTAGTTTTAACGGGCATTTTTTGCTAAAATAATTTATAAGGCAGAATTTAAATAAAAAGGAAAGAAAAAATGCGAGGATCACATTATCGTCGAATCAACCAAAAGATTAATGTTATTGCTAGTTTAATTGGTTTTATTCTGTTGGTCACAATTGTTGCCTGGGCAGGAATCTCACGTCATCATCAGCAAGTTGAGGCTAATCGAACTAGTGCTGAAATTTATCAGATTCGAACTAAAAAAAAGCGTTAAAGAATTCTAAAACGGACACTCAGCGGCTGCAAAGGCTTAAAACGTTGGAAAAAGATTATCAAACATATTTGGCTCAAAAAAGCCAAAATCAGCGAGTAATCAAAGAATATCAAGCAGTAATTTCCTCAGGACGTCACTATTTTATTCAGCAAATTAAGCAAACCCTTCAACAAAATACGCTTGCTGATTTAAAGCATGCCAGCAAGCGTGATCTGAAGGCAAAGCTAAAAAAATTGCAACATGCCAAAACTTTGCTGCAACGACATCAGCAAGTTATTTTTGCCTCGACTCAGCGGGCGGATGATTTTCAAAAACAACTTACTAGTTTGACCAAAAAGTATTCAAACCGACTGCAAAAACTTGATCAAAAGACTGATCAAACTGCTGCAAAGTCTTCAACAGTCCAGTCGACACTCACGGATTCAGCAGCCAATACAGCAAAAGCTGCAAGTTCTAGTGACAGTCACTCATTAACGACCGCTTCGTCGGCTACTAGTGCGAAGACAAGCTCAACAACTACATATTATTATGGTGAAACGAGTGGATCGAGCTATGCTGGTACAAATTATGCCAAAGGTTCACGTTCGTATTATCATGCTCGCTCTAATAGTGGAACCGGTAATTATTCAACTGAGACTAAGGCTGGGACAGCAGTTGCAACCGATCAGTCTAACGAGGACTCTGGCAGTCAGGCGGTTGCTTCTAATAATGACCAAGCAGCAACTGAAAAAACTGATAATCAACAAGAGTCACCGGCAACGACTGATAATAATAACCAAACAGATCAAAGCAATGATAACAATTAATTAGATAAATGGGCATTTTGAAGTGCCTGAGTTTCAAAATGCTTGTTTTTTTAAGTAGTGGAGCATTGTTTTGCTTAACTAATGGGGATTTATTGTTAGCCACTGGCTTTCAGAAGATCCGAGGCTGCAGAAAAAAGACGTACTAATCTTGCTTTATTTCAAGAAAGCTGAAGTCATAAAAACAAAGTCGAAAGAAGTAATGAAAATGGGGAGAAATTTTAGAACGCCGTGGATTGCCAGTATTTTAGCAAGTACAACAATTACGATTTTAGGGGTGATCATTAACAATAATTTACTAAGCAACCTCGGCTCGGCTTTAATTGGCATTACCGTGCTTTGGGGTGGCGGGGCTTTAACATTTTTTAAACATTACGAACTGTTGGCAGGGGCAAGTTATCCATTACGGGAACAAGATTTAAAAAGAGAGCTCAAGCTTTTGGCACGTGCTTTGGGAGTCTTGTTGATTTTAGTTGGCGGATATTTAATTTTTCAAGCTATTCAATATTTTAGATAATAAATATCTTGAACAAGAAAATAAGTAATTTGAGATTAAAAGCTCGACAATTGCTAGCTAAAGAGGTTAGTGACTGTCGAGCTTTTAGATTGGTTTGATCGTTTGAGCTTCAGCATTTATCTACTGACGTAAAGAGCTTGATAAATTAAAGAAGCATGGTAATCAGTTTGATGATTGATCTGCAACGGATAAGTAGCTAGTTGATAGTTAATGTTTCGGGATAGATCAATTTTTTGGACTGTATTAGTTGGATTTTTTAAAATTAATAAATATTTTCCTGGAGTGAGTGTTTTATTTATGCCAAAATGTTTCCCTTGCCTGGATAGTAAATAGTGATGGTTGTCGTTTGTTAACCAACCAGTAATACTTGAAGTCTTTGGTAATTCAAGCCAAAATAAATTAACCCGGTGAGCAAACGAAATTTTTTGTTTGAGGCAAGCATTTGCTTTCAAATCATAGGTTGGTGGATCATATTGGTTTGAAAGCTGACTTCTTTGTGCAGTAACAATATGTGAGCCAGGATTTGAACTACTAAGCTTTGACCAATTACCGCCGCTGATGCCTAAGAGAATAATGACACTAATTAAGAATATTTTTTTAACTTGAATTTTGCTAAACTTTGTTTGTTTAAGAGGAATAGTTCCGAGAAGCAAAAAGTTTAGCGGTAAAATTATCTGTCCGTAGCGTGCTTCGGTTTCCCAAAGAAAAGTATTAAAAGATAATAATCCAAGTGAGACAATGACTGCAAGCAAAGCTACTCTTTCGTGAGCATTTTCTAGCTGAGGTTGCCAGCTTAAAAGCCGCAAGCAAACAACTGCTGCTAGCAAGACATTGGCTAACTGATAGATAAAGCTGGCTATTTTTTGCCAATTCCAAAGATTGGTGCTAGCTGAACGTAAGCCGCCATTATACCAAGTAAGAAACGAACGGACGTTTAAAAGAATACTGGCTTTAATCAGCCATTGTTTAAATAAGCCAACCATTTTCAGCCGGTGAATTTGAGCCTTGATTTTTTTCAGATCATTTTGCTGGCGAGCAGCTTTAGTGGGCATTTTAAGTTCTTGGGCGATGAGTGCTGCATCATAGGTTCCATGTGAATGCTGGTTTAAGCCCATTAAGATCCATGATTCTACCGGTAATTCGGCTTTAGATTTCGGCTGGAAAGCGACAGTTTGCTCAATAATTTTGGCAGTTGGGAATGACAGGCTAATCGCTAAAATAATTATAATTAATGGTGTTAGCAAGTGACTGGTTTTCAGTAGTTTTTGTTGTTTTAGAATCAAAATATACAGCAAAATAGCTGGCAGAATTACGATTAAATTTGGCTTAATTAGTTGACTGATGAGAGTAACAATGAATAAGTTTAAGGCTAACCAAAATTTTTGATTGACGGTCGGATTTTTCCAGCTTAGCAAAATTTGAAAAATGAGTATTAGTCCGAGCATTGCAGGCAAATCGGAATAAAAAATCTGCAAGTAGTAGCTATAAGCAAAGGGAGTAAAGACCAAAAAGGCCAAACTGGCAATGATCAGCGAATTGCGAGCTGCCAACTTTTTAAGCATTAAAATTATGCTAATTATTAAGGAGTCTAAACAAACTAAATTGAGAGCTCCCAAAGCAAAATTAGTGGTCAAGTGGAATTTGAAAGTCAGCTTAAACCAAAGTGATAAGAAAAATGTCAGGGGAAGATTATTGGGATAACGCTCAAAGTAAGTGCTTTGCTGCCAATTAGGATCACTAGCAGCTAAGCGTTCAGCGGCTGTTAAAACTCGATAAGGATCATGGAAAACGCTGACGGGAAATTTTATTAAGATCCAACTTTGCAGAATAATGACCAAGAACAAACTGATAATTAAAAAATAATTTAAGGTTTGCTGACTGATTTTATCAAGTGTCGGTTGAAGAAATTTAAAAAAAGCCACTAGCCAGATTAAACCAATTAATAAGCTTAAACTCGTACTGCTTGAATTTTTAAAAAAAAGATTGCTTAAAACGGCAATTATTAAATAGCTAGTTAAAACTTTAGGCCAAAAATTAAGATAGTTAAGTTTAGTAATCATAAAAAAAACACCTACTTCAGATAAGCTTCAATTAAATAGCGTGGTCGATGTTTAACTTCTAAAGTAATTTTTCCTAGATATTCACCAAGAATTCCTAAACTGAGCATTTGTAAACCGCCCAGTACCCAAATTGAAATCATCAATGATGACCATCCATGAATTGTCAGGCCTAAAAGCTTAGTGATTAATGAATATAAAAACATGACAATTCCCAAAAAACTTGCCAAACCACCGAAAAATAAAATTATTTTGACTGGGGCAATTGAAAATGAGGTTATCCCATCCCAGGCGAAAGCCAACATTTTTGCAAGTGGATATTTCGATTGACCGGCTAGTCGTGGTGTGCGTCGATAATAAACTTTGGCGGTTTTAAAACCCAATAATGGAATTAGTCCACGAATAAATAAATTGCGTTCTTGATAAGCTAAAAAAGCTAAAACAGCTCGTTTCGACATTAAGCGAAAATCAGCATGGTTAGGAATCAACTTGACGCCAATCAGATTGAGCAATTTGTAAAAACAATTGGATGAGGTTCGTTTAAACCATTGATCGGTATCACGATTGTTTCGGACCCCCAACACAATTTCAGCTCCTTGAAAAAATTGTTTGAGCATTTCCGCAATTTTTTCAGGGTCATCTTGCAGATCAGCATCGATCGTGACAACTAGGTCGGCAGTTTGGCTAGCAGTCTTCATCCCAGCGACTAAGGCATTTTGATGACCAAAGTTACGGCTAAATTTAAGCTCGCAGACTGGCTGAGTTTGATGAGCTTGTTTGATGATGTTCCAAGTTTGATCACTTGATCCATCATCGACAATTAAAATATTTGATTGGGGGTCGAGCGGATATTTTTTGATCAGTTTTTGTTCAATTCTAATTAATCTTTGAATAGTAGTCGGTAGAACTGCTTCTTCATTCAAGGCAGGCACCACGATTGTCAGCTTTTTCATTTTAATTTTCCTCTCTTTTCAAAGTGAATTTTTTAATTGCCCTTGACTGATGATTCAAATAAATTGAACGGACTTTTTTCACGGTCTTGAAGTTAAAATCAAATTAATGCTGGCTAAGTTTTAGAGGTGGTCAGCACATTAACTTGTTGACAGTTTATAAAAAAGAAGCATTTATAAAAAGGCAAATTTACTAAGAAGAAACTGAGTTTTTTTCAGAATTAAAAAAGCCTTTGTCGAAAAGCAGGTTTTCAACAGAAGCTAAAATTAAAATTTATCAGTAATCGAAATTTTTTAAAGATTAGTTACGATTTTCAAAAATCAATGAAAAAATTGAACCATGAGGAACATTATTACTCACAGTGAGTTTGAGTTGATTCAAAGCCGCCAGTTGAGCCGCAATTGCTAATCCTAAGCCAGTACCGGCAACCGAACCACGAACATTATTTGAACGATAAAATCTTTCAAAAATATGCTTTTTTTCTTCAAAACTGATGCCCATTCCTTGGTCACAAATTTGGATGGTCGTCTGTTGTGGCGACTGTTTTAAAATTAAAGTGACAACTGAATTAGCTGGTGAATACTTGCTGGCGTTGGTCAACAAATTAGCTACAATTTGTTCAACTGTTTGCTGGTCAGCAACAGCTGTGATTCCTGGGGGGAGTACCAACTCCATTTTTTGGGGTAAAATTTTTTGAAATTTACTCCCAATAGATTGCAAGGACTGACTTAAATTGTAATTTTTTAGGGGCAATCTCATTTGATCAGCGCGGGATAAAGTTAATAATTTTTCAATGAGATCCGCCATTTGAGTTGATTCTTGATAAATATACGTTAATGAATCATTAATGATTTCTGGGTGTTGTTGGCCATGACGCTTAATCAACTGAGCATGGCTTTGAATCGTGGCAATTGGCGTTCGTAATTCGTGAGCGGCATTAGCGACAAAAATTTTTTCTTTATTATTCTGATAGTAAAGATTGTCTAGCAAATGATTAAAACTTTGGGCTAATTGCTTGACTTCAGTTGGGGAAGCTGGAACAGGCAGTTTTTTAGCACCCTTAAAATTTTCAGCCGAAATTTTTTGTGAAGCGTGAGTCAGTTTAGTTAAGGAACCAGTCAACCGTTGCGTGATTACATGGATGTAAAGTGGCAGTGTAATTAAAGTCAAAAGCAGAATAATAAAAGTAACCAACATAATTCGTACTAAAATTTTAATTTGTGACTGCAATTTGATCCAAAGATTATAGTCAATTCCCTTGGCATGGCCAGTCTTAAATAATAAGAAACCAGTATTTTTTTGATAATATAAATCATGGATTAAAGGAATTCTTCGGGGCTGGACCGTTAGGAGTTTTTGTGTACCAGGAGAATAATAGTGTTTAGTCTTGGCTGTTGTCCGTGTATTATGGATCTGTACATAACTTGTGCTGGTATCAAGTGTACTGTTAAAACGCCATTGTTTCCAATCATGATTACCATCAATAACAGTTTTTTCCAGACTGGTGACAATATTGTCGGCGGTGGTTCGGCTGGTTTCCAAAAGCTGATGACCAATAGCAATAACTAAAATAACACTAAAGACTACGATGATGGTCGTAATTAATAATAGGAAACTCCGGAGCATAATTGCATCACTATTTTGATTTTTTTTGAAAAATGATTTCATTAGCTGTTTTCCTCGATTCACCATGAAAAATTTTCTTTAAAAATACAAGTGGGTTTAACTTGTTGCTTGAGCAAAAAGGCTTGCCAATGATTAATCAGCGGTGTTGGACCGCTTAACAAGAAAAGTGTAGCTTTTTTCCAATCAACAGGCAAATGTTCAACGACAAAATTATCTGAAAAGCGGCCTTTTTGCCAATAACCGTGGAAGTTATTCAATTGATTCCACTGTTTTAGTTGATCAAGGTAAAGGAGCTCAGAAACATGATGGGTTGTATAAAAGAAATAAATTTGGTGTGATAAATTATGTTTGATCACTGAAAATGACGGAGTAACGCCAATTCCACCGGTAATTATGACCAGATTAGCTTGACTTGGTTGCTCGTCAATAAAATGTTGATATCGGCCATAACCGCCGGTCACCTTAACTTGAGTTCCAGCTTTGACTTTGGCTAAAGCAGTTGTAAAATCGCCATCAGCTCGAATTGCTAATTTTAATTTTCCAGTATCGACCGGTAAAGCAACGATCGAGAAAGGGTGCGGTTCATGTAATTCTTTGATTTTGGGGAATGCTAAGAAAATAAAATCTCCTGGCAGTAATTGCAGCTTGGCTAATTGGCGACCGTCTAGTGTCAATTCACATATTCGCGCGGAGATTTGTTTATTTTGAAATACAGTTAGTTCAGCTTGATCCGAACGGTACCAGTTGAGTTTGAATTTTAGATAAATCAGCAGAGTCACTAAACTGTAACTGTCAAATAAAATCATAAATGGTGTGATGCGGGTGACAAAACCAATCAGTTGGACATGAATGAAAATCAAAGCAATTGCTAATAGGTTTAAACGATGGGTCCATAATGTAAACTCATGTTTGAAGACTTTCTCAAATGAGTGGCGGAGGGCTTTGAAGATGATTGAATGGGCAGTCAGCCAATTTGACAATAACAAAAATGAATAAATTAGTATGATGGTTAAGATAATTAGCGCTAGATCACCGGTTTGTTTTATTAAGCCACCAGCATGTGAACTGAACTTATGCAGCCAAGCTAATAGTAAAGCAGCAGTGGCTAAAATGCCATGAAGTTGATAAATATTAGGCAGACCAACTAGACGATCAAGCCAATGCGGACGAGTTCCCAAAAAAACTGCGAGCAGCATCCAAGTATAGGCAATGGTTCCACTGTAAATTGAAAGCTGCTGTTGAGACCCAAGTGTGTGAATTTCCGTCAAAAGACTGAGGATTAGTGGTAAGGGCAAGATAACAAAAAAGACGGACCAAATAATTAAACTGCTAAACTCGAGTTTTCTAAACATAAAATGGTTTCCTTTCAAAATGTTTTTAAAATTTACTTAAGTCATCTGTGGTTGATTTGCGGGATTGAAGTTACAAATGAAGAAAACTAGCCTTTTTAAAATATTACTTTTTTTAAAATTTGTCTGCCATTGATAAAGGCTGAGGATATTCTGAGAAAATCTCAGAAAACTTTGAGAAAAAACAACTAAAATGAATTAAGAAGAAACTAGTTTACATCATGGAGGAGTTATTGATGAAAAAAACTGTGCTTTTAGTGGAAGATGAACAGGGCTTGCTAGATTCCTTGAAAAAGGAGTTGCAGTTTGAAAATTATCAAGTGTTGACCGCAATGGATGGATTAACAGCCTTAAAACTTTTTTTGGCAAAGCAAGAAGTAATCGATTTAATCATCCTTGATTGGATGCTGCCAAAATTAGATGGCTTAGGTGTCCTGCGTCGTTTGCGGCATGCATCTGACGTCCCAGTAATCATGCTAACAGCTCGTGATTATACTGGTGATAAAGTTGCCGGGCTAAGAGGTGGAGCTGATGATTATGTTACTAAGCCCTTTGATATTGAAGAACTGCTGGCACGTATGAAAGCTATTTTGCGTAGGCCACGGCAACTGAATACACATTCTCAACTTTTCAAACTTGATGATCTGACGCTTGATGTTGGTAAGCGAAGAATCATGCGTCAGGGTAAAAATATTCAATTGACGCAACGGGAATACCAGTTGTTATTAGAAATGTTCAAGACGGTGGGTAAAGTTTTTACTCGCAATGAATTATTAGATCTGGTTTGGGGAACTGACTTTGAAGGTGATCCAAATATTGTGGATGTTTATATTCGCTATTTACGTAACAAAATTGATCATTTCCCTAATTCAAAAAAGTTGATTCAAACTGTTCGCGGGGTTGGGTATATGTTAAGTGATCAGGTATAAATAGGTAAATTAATCAGCTTTTTCGACAATTATCTTGGTAATTGCCGGCTTGACTGCTTTAGAAAATGTTGCATGAATTTGTTGCGAGAGTTTAAACTCTTTGGCTTTAAAAACAGACAATGAATGAGCTAGTAAAAAAACCAATCTTGCTTTAAGAGTATCTCAGCTGAACAGGATTGGTTTTAATTCTTTAATTGGTTAATAACATTTTAGTTATCATTGAGTTTAGCAGGCGGTCGATAGATTTTTTCTTGTTCATGAGCAATTTTTAACAGGAGAAATTTTTGTTGGGGATCAACGATTTTTGTCGCAAAATTTAGCAACAAGCCATAATTTACATGGGCATCCGTAATCACACCACAAGTATCTTGAATTTTCTCGGCAGCTGCTTGAGTCTTAATGGCTGCATGAGGAGAAATCAAAGCGGCGAAGTAAGTGGCTGAATAGCGCAAAGTTTTAGCTTGTTTTCGAATGTGATGAACTTGCGGATAATCAGTCAAGTCCAAATTCTGATAAGCTTTAATAATTTTTTTCTGCCGTTTTTTCAGCTGCTGCGTAAGCAACTTTGACCAATTAAGCTTAGCTGGAAATTTTAGCTGAGTTAATTGTTGTTTAATAGTTGTTAAGCACTTCTTAAAAGTTGTTTGGGTAGCAATGCTCAGAATTTGTTCCATGATTTGCTGGCGCTGCTGGTAAAACATTTTAAAAAGTTGATAGTAGTTTGAGCTTATATCAGCATTGGGATATTTAAGGGCATACTGACTGCTTTTTTCAATTAAAACATCGATTTCTCTCAGTGGACCTAAGAGTTTAGCCGCTTGGCTCAAGTTCTGATTGATGATCGCAAAGTTTGTTGTTGGTAGCTGCCGTTTTAAAAATTTAAATAAGCCCCGCAAAATCCGAAGCGAAACACGCAAATCATGAGTTCGTTCAGGATCATATGGGTTGTTTAAAAAGCGAGTATGTTCAATTTGAATTTGTTGCAACTGACGCTGAAAAATTGGCATGATCGATTTCATCAGCTATCCCTCCTCGTAGTATCTGTTTATGCGTTACGAATCTTTTACTAAATATACTTTTTGAGCAGCAGATTTTTTAATTTTAAGCGCTTACATTCAACTATAAAATAACACAGATCTGAAAAAAATAAAGCGAAACAATTAGAACCTTAGCAATTGCTATTAAGCCCGCCATTTGAAAAATTAGGCTATTGACTTTAGCAATGAAACTTCTAAAATTAAATTAGTTTTAATTATGATTAGACGAAACTTCCGTGAATTTCGAAACCGGATCTAATAACATTTTTAAAGGCTACTTTATTATGTTCTGAATTAGCTTTTTCATCGTTAATATTCCTGCTAACTGTTGATTTTCTCAGATTGCCTGAGGGGGAGACCATGGTGCTAGTCTAAGATTAATTTGAGGTGCTGAAATTGTTGAAGAAAGATCATTTAGCTAAAATTTGCTTGATGATAGTTATTTTTTTGTTAAGTGGCATATTGCTTATTCGAACGACTGGTTATTTTAGACGGCAAAAGACAGCCTCGAATTCAACCAACACTAACAAAATTGTTCACAAGTCGCAAGTTAAATCGAAGAAAATTAGCCAGTAGGCAGTTGCTAAAACGCAGTCGGCAACTGTCAAAAAGATAAGTACTCAGCAACAGTTAAAAGATCCAAAACAAATGCGGCGGCCAATGAATTGGCAGTTGTCTTCAGAAACACTTGCTTATCCAGTGGTCAGCCAATATCCTAATTTGTGGATCCACGTGTCCATTGAAAAACAGCGGGTTTATTTAATGAATGGGAGTAATAAATAAATCCCCATTATATACAATGTATGCTTCAACCGGGGTTGATAACCGGACACCGCGTGGCACTTATTATATTCAAGCTGAACGTGGCTATTACTTTTATAGTGCCAAACAAGCGGAAGGTGCTTATTATTACGTTTCTTGGCTGTATCATGGAGTATATTTATTTCATTCCGTTCCAACTGACTCACAGGGAAACTACATTCAATCAGTGGCGGAAGATTTGGGGAAGCGGCCAACATCACATGGGTGTATCCATTTATCGGTTGCCGATGCCAAATGGTTTTATCAAAATATTCAATATGGAACTAAAGTAGTCATTGATTAACTAGCGAAAGGGGACGGCGTTGAAAGCAGGATTTTTTTATAATTCATATGGACAGCCAATTAAACAACTCAAATGTTGCTCAACGAGTCTGCCAAAATTAGCGGCCGACGAAGTTTCAGTTAAAATGGAAATGTTTCCGGTCAATCCGTCAGATTTAATTCCGGTAACTGGCGCCTATGCAGCAAGGATTAGCTTGCCACAGTTTGTTGGCTATGAAGGGGTCGGCCGAGTAACTGCAGTTGGCTCAAAAGTTGCAACTACTTGGCTAAATAAACGTGTTTTGCCTTTGCGGGGTGAAGGAACTTGGCAAACACAAGTCAAAACACGGGTAAAGTTTTTAGTTGAGGTTCCTGAAGAGCTGCCGGCTGAAGCTGCTTGTCGGATGTATATTAATCCATTAACGGCTTTTTTAATCGTCAACCGGGCAATGGAAATTAAACCACAAACACGGGTTTTGCTCTCAGGTGGGAATTCACAGCTAAACTATTTGTTAATCCAATTGTGTAGAAAATTAGCTTGTGCAGTTGATGTCATTACTCGTTCTGAGCAATCAAGAGCAGCTTTAGTGGCTCAAGGATCTCACCGAGTTTATCTGACCGGTGAGAAGCTGCCAATTCAAGCTTATGATTATACCATTGATTCTGTTGGCGACTTAATCGGTCGGCAAGTTGTAAAAGCAACTAAATTTAAAGGAAATTTTTTAAGTGTTGGTTTACTGTCAGGTAATCAGATTCCAGTAGCAGTTTTCAAAGAACGAGCGGATCTTAAACTTGACTGGTTTTTTTGCGACAGTGGAATCAAACTTTATCGGTCCAAACTTGGCATTATTTATTAACTCAACTTGTCAAGTCAGTTTCACAAAATCAGTTGCAATTAGCGTCAAATTATCGTATCTGCACTTTTACGGAATTAAAAAGTAATTTGAACTTATTGTCTGGCCAGCCTAAGTTATTAGTTAAAGTTAATCTTTAATAGTTAAAAATGGATTTTCAAATTTTAATAGCGTTTTTTTGCGGCTAATTCCACCAGCGTAGCCAGTTAACTGACCATTAGTACCAATGACACGGTGGCAGGGGATGATGATCGCCAATGGATTATGCGCAATGGCGTTAGCAACTGCACGCGTATAATGATGCGGATTGCTTTTCCCAGCAACAACTTTAGCAGCAATTTCTTGATAAGTTGCAGTTTGTCCATAAGGAATCTTGCTTAAAACTCTCAAGACTTGTCGCTGAAAAGAACTGACTGTTGGGGCTAGCTCTAATTGCGTAATATCCGGATGCTGACCAGCAAAATAAGCTTTCAGCCAGTTTTTGGTCATTAAAATAGCTGGTGTTTCATCATTGATAGCTGATTTCAGCTGGCGTTCAGCTGAAAAGTACTTTTGGTCAAAAAACCATAAGCCCTGCAAAGCTTGAGGACTGCTTAACAGATAAATCATTCCAAGTGGTGAAGCAAAAGTACTGTAGTAGTTCATCATTTCTCCTAAATTTTTTCAAAAGTTAAAACATTTTGCTACTCCAAAAGCCCAGGGTTACTAATAATAAGCCACCTAAATAACTAGTTAAACCATAAAATAATTCCAGTCGGCGCGCTTGCGAGTGATGCAAAGCCAGTAATTCAACGTTAAAAGTTGAAAATGTTGTATAGCCGCCGAAAAAACCGATACCTAGGATTTTATAAACGTCTGGAAGAAGATTAAGGCCAAATAATAATCCTAAGGCAAATGCCCCAGATAAGTTGATCAACAAAGTTGCGAGTGGCCAGCCAGAAACTTTTTTTAGGCGGATAGTGATCAGGTAGCGACCGATGGAACCTAAGGCGGCACCTAAGCCAATCATCATTAGTAACATCAGTCGTCTTCCTCCCCTGATTGGCTGAATCGCCGTCCTATCTCTGTTCCGGCTTTGATTCCAATTAATGCGGCGATCCAACCGCCAGCAATGCTGATCAGCAAGTAAAGCAGTAAAGCTAGGTTTTGGCCAGCCAGCAATAATTTTAAATTATCCAGGCAAAAGCTTGAGAAAGTTGTAAATGAGCCAACAAAACCAGTTCCTAATCCAAGTGACAGCCAATTGGCTATTTCACGAAAATTCAACCAAAAATAAGTTAAAAAGCCTAATAAAAAACAACCTAGCAAATTGACCAGCAAATCACCACGATAATCGAGTTGTAGGCCGATCAAATAGCGACAAATCCCACCTAAAGCGCCGAAAATACCGATGCTAAATAAGCACTTAAATTTTTCCATTAATTCTCTCTCCTGAAAAAACATCTGTCTTTTATTCAATAAAACAGGTGTCAATGATCTCTTAGTCTAGTTCTTATGCGTACACTAGTGCAGTAAAAAATGCTGGTTTAATTATACTCCTGCGCTAGCAAGGCGGCAATTAAAAATATTTCCAAGCTAAATATTAAATTTTTATTATTCTAAGATGAATTCCAGTTGCCTTTTCGCTAAAAAAAGAGTATATTCAAAATGAAATAAAGGTGATGACGTTCACCTATTAAATGATCGTAAGCAAATGACCTGATGACGTCTACTAAACTATTTAGATAGCTTAGTAGACGCCTTTTTTATGCTTATTGATTTGGAAGGAGAGAAGAAAATGTCATTATTTATTGATACTGTCAAGGCACGCGAAATTTTCGATTCAAGAGGGAATCCGACGATTGAGGCTGATGTAATTCTATCAGATGGAACGCTTGGTCGGGCCGAGGTACCTTCAGGAGCTTCAACTGGTGAAAAAGAGGCGGTTGAATTGCGTGATGGAGGCGAGCGGCTCCAAGGAAAAGGGGTTCTTAAAGCGGTTAAAAACGTTAACACCGAAATCGATCGGGCTTTGCATGGCTCAAATCCATTTAATCAGGCTGAAATCGATCAAACGATGATCGACCTCGATGGGACTCCCAATAAAGCCCGTTTGGGTGCCAACGCTATCTTAGGAGTTTCAATGGCCGTTGCCCGGGCAGCTGCTAAAGCAACCAAACAGCCACTTTATCGTTATTTAGGCGGTACTGATCTAGAATTACCGCAGACTTTCCACAACGTGATTAATGGCGGTGAGCATGCTGATAACCAGATTGATATTCAAGAGTTCATGATTACCCCAGTTGAGCGTCAGAGCTTTCGTGATGGTTTTGAAAAAATTGCTAACACTTACCATACTTTGAAGAAAGTTATTGAAGCAGCGGGTTATACAACCGGGCTTGGTGATGAGGGTGGTTTTGCTCCGGATCTTGATTCATCAGAGGAAGCTTTGCAAATGCTGCACGATGCGATCATTAAAGCTGGCTATACGCCAGGAAAAGAGATTGCCATTGCTTTTGATGCGGCTGCTTCTTATTTCTATAACCATGATACTAAGAATTATGATTTTGAGGGTAAGACTTATACTCCAGCTGAACTGGGTGAATACTACGTTCATTTGCTGGATAAATTCCCAGAAATTATTTCCATTGAAGATCCCTATGGCGAAGAAGACTGGGATAATTTTGCTGCTTTCACGAAAAAATATGGCCAGCGAGTTCAAATCGTGGCCGATGATCCAGTCTGCACCAATCCAGCATTGATTCGGCAAGCAATTAAACAAGGAATGGCTAACTCAATTTTGATTAAGCTCAATCAGATTGGGACAGTCACTGAAACTTTAGAGGCAATTCGCTTAGCACGCAAGAATGGCTATACAACAATGATTTCTCATCGTTCAGGTGAAACAGGTGATACTTTTGTTGCCGATTTTACGGTGGCAACGAATGCTGCAGAATTAAAATCAGGTGCGCCGGCACGTTCAGAACGGGTCGAAAAGTACAACCAATTATTGCGAATCGAAGAAGAATTAGGAGAGGACAATGCTCGTTTAGCTCATTTTCCGAATAGTGTTGATTTTGATTAAAATTGAACTTATTGATTTTAGGTGATGACGTTCACCGTTAAACCAATTTATTAATGACGTCTGTTTAAGGCCTTTTCAAATTAGGGCCTTGAAACAGACGTTTTTTGTTTAAAAGGGAGTGAAGAAAATGTTTACTAGTCTTTTGTATTTGCATACCAAGCAATCAGAATTAGCGCAGCCAACACCAGCGACTTTAAAAGATTTGCAGTTAATGAAAGTCTTCAAAGCAATTCAGCAAAAAAGCATCCAAGATTTGAGTGAAATTTTTAAACATCCTTTGACCAATGACAGCGAAATTAAATATCGGCAAGCCATTTTTCAAGATCTGGTTCGACAGCCCGTTTTGACAACCGTCAATCAGTTTGAAAGGGAATTTCTTGGCCATCAGCGATTTAAAGCAGAGATCAGCTACCATTATGACGGTGAGATCCGCAATTATGAATTACTGATCATCTTACAGCAAAATCTCAAGTCATTGGCCAAGTTGCTGAAAGCCCTTGATCAGCTGGCATGTCAGAGTGCCGGCTTAAGGAGTTGGTGTTTATACTTGCATAAGTTTTTTCAAGCTGATCCTACTAAACAGCTGCAAGCAGAAATTGTTGATTTAACGCAGAAAATGCAAGATCTACATTATTCATTGACAATCAGTGGAGCTAAAATCACGGTCAGTCAAAAAATTGATCAAGGGATGCCATTGAATGATTTATTAAAACAAAGCTTTGCACCATTATTAAACTCCCAATCAGTTGTTCAAAATGATTTAATTAAACCAATTCCTCAAGAATCTGGGATTAACAATTTACAAGTTTTGATCTTACATTCCTTAGCTAAGGTTTATCCAGCTGAATTTCGCGAATTGAGTCGCTTTTATCAGGAGTATTTTGAATTTGCTGATCCAGTCATTGAACGCGTGGCCCAAGAATTTAATTTTTACACAGCTGTAATCAAATATCAGCAGCAAATTAGGCAAACCTATCAGGTGAACTTTTGCTATCCGCAACCAGTCACTGCGAGTACCGCCAATACTGTGACCGCTAGCTTTGATCTGGCTTTGATTACGATGGCACCCCCAAAAATTATCACTAATGATTTTACGCTGCAGCCTGAGGAAAATTTTTTGATCGTTTCTGGCCCAAATCAGGGCGGAAAAACAACTTTTGCGCGGATGGTTGGCGCGGATTATTATCTTTTCCAGCTGGGAATGCCAATTCCGGGAAAAAAGGCAGCTTTGACGATCAAAAGGCAAATTCTTACTCATTTTGAACGACAGGAAAAAGCTAGTTTATTGACTGGATTACTGGCCGCGGATATTGAGCGAATCTATCAAATTGTTACAGCTAGTGATCAACAGACATTGGTGATCTTCAATGAGCTTTTTTCTTCGACTGCCGTTGTTGATGCTGAACAGATGGGAACGACTATCCTCCAGCGGTTGATCAAAAAAGGTGTCACAGGAGTTTATGTGACCTTTTTAGCCAAATTAAGTAGCTTGCCACGAACTGTCTCAATGCAAAGTCAAGTTAGCATTCAAACAACTAAGCGGACATTTAAAATCATTAGGGGTCAGCCTAACAACCAGGCTTATGCAATTTCACTACTGAAGAGCTACCATTTAACAGCAGCAGAGATCAAACGAGGTGGAGCAGATGAAAGTTGAATTAATCGGAACCAACTTGAAATGGCAGAGCAATTGGAAACCGAACCAGTTGCAAAAAAATATCATAGCTGATTTAGAACTTGAGCCCATCATTCAAGCTGCTAGTGACGACGACCAATTGATTGCGATGGTGTTTTTACAAAGCTTATTTGATCCGATCATGGAAAAAACTGACTTAGCAGATCGTCAAGCGACAGCAGCCTTTTTTCTGGAACATCCTCAAATTGTTCGAAAAATTTATCAAGTTGTTCAAACTGCAATTGCTAACGTCAAAACTAGTTGGTGGTTTATGGGCAAAGAGTCGGCAATCGCTGCTTTTTCTAGCTGCATCAGTGCTTGTCAGCTTTATCTCTCTGCGATTGAACAGATCATGGCCTTAGAGCTGGATCAATTTCAATTGCCAGCAGGAGTGTTAAAACTGAACCACCAGTTAAAGCAAGCTTTTGATCAAGGAAAATTGGCCAAGATGCAAAAATTGCTGCGTGATTTAAAAAAAAGCCGTGCCTATGCGGTTAATAGTCAATTAACGGCGCAGCTTGACTCGCAAATCACCCAACGGCGTTTTATTCACTGGCATAAATGGCTAGCACCATTAGCATTAAGCCAAAGGAAGGTGACCTTTGAGATTCCGATTCGTGATGATAATGCCTTAAATGCATTAGGAAGACTTGAAAATCGCGCAACTTGGGGGAGTGCAACGACGCTGCTGACAGTTTATTCGAACTTAAAAAAATTTTTTGCTGAATTAGAGCTGCAAACGGCTTGGCTCGTAGGCTTGACTAATTTAGCACAAAAATTATCAGGCGAATTTTGCTGGCCTGTTTATCAATCAGCCTTGAAAACAGAGAATTTGAAAAATCTGGTGTTATTATTGAAACTTAACGGTAAAGAAATAATTGGTAATTGTATCGAGCAAAAAAATAGCAATGTTGTTTTGATTAGTGGTGCTAATCAAGGTGGTAAGACGACTTTTTTACGGGCTTTGGGGCAGGCAGCCTTATTAGCCGAAGCAGGAAGTTTTGTATGTGCACAAAACTTTTGCTTGAAGCCTGTCAAACAAGTTTTGACTCATTTTAAACGTGAAGAAGATCAAACAATTCAAAATGGGAAATTAGCTGCTGAATTACAACGAATGGCTGATTTGGTTAACTGTTTGGCAAGCTCAGCACTTGTTTTGCTGAATGAATCATTTACTTCGACGAATGAACATGAAGGCTCGATCATCAATTATCAAATCACCAAGGGATTGGTTGAACGGCAAGTCCTGGTTGTCAGTGTCAGTTTTCAATATGAGTACTGGCAGCTGTTGGATCAAGATCCAGAAATTCGGTTGCTTTGTCTGCGGGCACAAAGAAGGGCCAACGGGCAACGGACCTTTAAGCTAACCGGCAAAGCTCCATTAAAGACCAGTTTTGGCCTGGATCTATTTTGGCAAAAATTTAAAACCAGCTGAAGTTTTGTTTTAGTTCAAAGAGGAGTAAGATCAGCGTGAATCTCCAGAAAATTAAGAAAAGGTTGCTTAAATTAATAATTGAAATTTTGATTTTAAAAATGTTGCTGTTTTACTGATTAAGTCTAGTTAACGAAATTAGCAAGTTGAGAAAGGAACGGATTGGATGAATTATCGATCGGTGCGTTTAGCAACTGAACTTTTATTGGATAATTTTGATTTGGCGCAACAACAAGCTGAATCGTATCCTGGTGCATATCAAAATTTATTGAAGATCAAGCAGCAATACTTTGGAGAATTAGAAACCAGGACCTTTGAAGCAGCACTTGAAAATTTAATGCATAACTTAGAGAGCTGGGGAAGCAGCTTAACACCGAAAACCGAACCAATTAGATACAAGTATCTGAAAAAGCATCTCAAAAGCTGGTTGGCAGTTAGCAAACATTGATTTTCAGCCAAATTTTAGTCTAATCAACAAAACGTGAGCTGTTTGTTTGCAGCAAAAGATCAAGCAGTAGTTTTAAAAGAGTTTGTAATCCAAAATCTTGGCGTTGATAAATGATGACCAATCAAAAGACCGACTAGGTTAACGTAGTCGGTCTTTCGTTAGTTAATTTTAAGTTTAACGATCACTTTTAGTCCGTAAAATAAAACTCCCTAATAGCACCATTAGCAAATGAACTGCAAATAAAATCAGAAATGTTAAATCAAAACCGCTTAATTCAATTAAGGCACCACCAAATAATGGACCTACTGCCCGCCCCAGTGAGCCGGCAGTACTGCCAAGAGCTTGAATTGTTGCTCGATTTTGGTCAGTCGCAAACCGATTCAGTGTTGCCGGAGTGGTCGTTAAGGTTAAGATATCTCCCAGCGACAATAAAGTAATTCCCAGAACAAATTGCGGGTAAACAGTGGCGTGAAGCAAACTGAGATAGGAAACTGCAAAAAAGCCACTGCCAAGTAAGATGCGCCATTTTTCATTTTTAAAAGTCGGTCGAAAGAAAATACCCAAGAGTGGCTGAAATAAGACGATCTCGCAAGTTGAAATGGTAAATAGAAAACTATATTTTTGAACAGAAATGCCTTTTTGCAGCATATAAACTGAAACATTGCTATTCCATTGCTCGTAGCCAAGCCAAATAATGACCAGCAAACAACAAATAAACCAGAATTTAAGTGGCAATAAAGCAAATTGCCGCCAAGAAAATTTGCTGTTTGCTTGATCAACTGCTGGTTTGATCTCCTGAAAGACAACCTTGATGATTATTAAAGCTAAAAGAAATAAAAGGAAAGCAACGCCGAAAACCCAGCGAATATTAACAGCATATAAAACTCCTGACAGAAAAGTTGCTAAGCCCATGCCTAGATTTGCCAGCCAATATTCTTGAGTAAACAAATTGGGGGTGTGTTTTTGGCACAAGGCAATGTAACCATTGACTGCAGAATTTAGAATTCCTAGCCCCCAGCCGTAACCGGTCGCAAATAAAGCATACCAAGGCCACAGTGGAAAAAGAAAGAGCAGTAGCAAATTTAAACCAACAATAGCACCGCCAAGGTAATGAGTTTGTTTGATTCGCCAATTGTCAAACAACCAGCCACCTAATAAGTTGCCTAAGACCATTGCCAACGAAAAGGCCAGCAAAACGTTGCCGGCAATAACTAATTTTTGCTGTAACTGGTTATGTAAGTATAAAGTCGTGATCGGCATGATCAAGCCGATACCCATATTGACCAACATCCCAACCAGCAAAACCCCCAAATTTTTCCTCATAAAACTTTTACCCGCTTAATAATTTTTAATTGTCATTTTAAGAAATTGCATCATTTAAATAAGTTTTTAAGGCCGCGCCCTTTAAACCATAACTTAAACCAACTAACAATTTAATGCGAGCTTTTTGACCGTTCAAGCCATGGCAGAAGGTGACACCCAGTTTGCCTAATTGGATACCACCGCCTTGATAAGCGTAAACCTCTTGAGCAATACCATTAAAGCACCGGGAAACTAAGATTACTGGAATCTGCTGGTCAAGCAGACTTTTAAGTGCTGGCAAAACTTGCGGCGGCAAATTGCCAGCTCCAAGCGCCTCAATGACAACTCCATTAGTCTGTGGCTGATCGATCAACTGCAATAATTCGGGATCCATCCCAGCATAAGCTTTAATCAAGTAGACATGATCAACAACTTGATCAATGGGATGGTAACTATGCGAAAGCAACTTTTCAAAGAAGATCACTTTTTTCTTAGTTACTAAGCCAATTGGACCAAAAGAAGGAGTTTGAAAAGTCGCTACATTAGTGGTATGAGTCTTCGTAACAAAACGAGCAGTATGAATTTCATCATTCATCACGACTAAAGCTCCTTTGCCTTTAGCTTCATCACTAGCAGCTGTTTGAATGGCGGTCTGCAGGTTATGCAACCCATCGGAACCAATTTCATTAGCTGAACGCATTGCTCCAGTGACAACGACTGGTAATTCATCAGGTACCGTCAGATCCAAAAAATATGCTGTTTCTTCGAGGGTATCAGTTCCGTGTGTGACGACGACTCCAGCAAAGCCCTGGTCGCTAGCTCGCAAAATTCTTTGCTGGATTTTGAGCATTTCTTTCGGGCCGATATGAGGAGAAGGTAAATTAAAGACATCCTCGGTTTGCAAATCGATTTGACCGTGAAAGAAATCTGGCGCCTCATCCAATGGATTCCGTGAAGTCGGAGTGACACCACCATTCTTATTTTCTGACATAGCAATCGTTCCGCCGGTATGTAAAACTAAAATCTTTTTCAATGCATTGACCTCCAACTTCAAGCAAACTTGCAAATTATTTTTAAATCTAGCGTACAAACTTTGGGAAAGTTAATCAACCTCTAAATCAATAAACTTTCCCGCCTCAAAATCATATAGTCCCTGGTCAGTTAATTTTAAAGTTGGAATAACTGGCAGAGTTAAAAAAGACAAAGTAATAAAAGGATTGAAATCAACAGTCTTTTTGCCAGTTATTTTTTGATAACCAGTTGAAATTGCTTGCAAATCTTGAGCGGCAGTTGCGTAGGGCTTGGCCGACATTAAACCAGCAATTGGCAACGGCATAATTGCTAAAATTTGATCTTGTTGAGCAACAGCGATGCCGCCATTGGAGTTAGTGATTGCTTGAATTGCCGTGTAAATCGCTTGATCGTCAGTTCCTACTGCCACGATATTGTGCGAATCATGTGCCACAGTGGTTGCAATCGCTCCATTTTTTAAACCAAATCCGTGAACCAAACCTAAACCAAAAGTACCTAGATTATGGTGGCGTTCAACCACGATCATTTTTGAAATATCTTGGTCAAAGTCGTTGCAAAACAAACCATTATTAAGCGGTACAGTTCGTTGGAGTCGTTGAGTTTCAATATGATTTGGAATGATTCCAATCACCTGACAATTGCGACTTTTCGGTTTTAACTCCAAGTCTTTAAGTTGTAGCTGGTGATGAACAGTTGATTGATCAAATGCCAGTGGCTGAGTGTTTGAAGGAGTAATCCATTGGCCAGCTTTCATAACTCGCCGCGCACTGGCCGCTTTAAGATCAGCTAACACAACTAAATCAGCAGTAAAACCAGTACTTAAAGCGCCATAGTTCGTTAACTTATGAGCTTGAGCAGCATTGTAGCTGGCCATAGTATAGGCAGTTTCAGGTCGAATTCCTTTTTTAATTGCCAGCCGAATGCAGCGATCAATCCCGCCTTCAACCAGAATATCACTGATCAGTTTATCATCAGTGCAAAAAGCAAAACGTTGTGCATTTCCTTCATTAACAGCCTCAATGACTTGATTCAAATCACGTTCGACGGAGCCTTCGCGTAAAAATGTCCAAAAACCAGCTGCTAAGCGTGTTTGAGCTTGCTGCTTGGTCATGCATTCATGATCAGTATCAATTCCAACCCGGCGATAAATATCCAGTTGCTGAGAGTTTAAACCAGATCCGTGACCATCAGCATGGTAGCCAGCCGCTTGAGCATCTTGAATTTTTTGCAACAGATCAGGATCACCATTGACAACTGCCGGGAAGTCCATTACTTCTGCTAATCCTTTGACAGTCGGTTCAGCGTAAAGTGGCTTCAAGTCTGCGGCAGTTAAAGTTGCACCGTTATGTTCAAATGGTGTGCAAGGAACGGAGGAAGGGAGCATATAAAAAATATCTAGCGGGGTTTGAGCAGCATCTTTGATCATATATTCTATTCCAGGAATACCACAAACGTTGGCAATTTCATGTGGGTCAGCAACGATTGCTGTGGTGCCAGTTGGTAACAGGGCTTTTCCTAGTTCGCTGGGAGCAACCATTGAGCTTTCAACGTGGACGTGAGCATCAATCATTCCCGGAACAATAAAAGCCTGCTGAGCGTCATAAGTTCTGTTAGCATTCAGATCGGTGGCTTCACCGGTTGCAATGATTTTTCCGTGATTGATCCATAATTTTTTATCTTCAAATTGGCGTCTGAAAACATTTAGAATTCGGCCGTTTTTAATACACAATTCGACATTTTGTTTCATCAATTTGCTTTCCTCCAGTTAAATTGGATCTTGGATTTTTAAAAGTCATTTTATTACAATCTAGTTTAAGAAACAAGCTAAATTTGATTAAATTTAAGAAAAACAGCCACAATTTGTTGACTGTGACTGCTTTTTATTCGGCAAAATGGACGATTAAAAGTAAAATTAGTTGTTTGGCTTAAAAATTGTTTGTAATTTGCTGATATAGTTGTGACAGGAGCGTGTTTTGAATCATAGCGTGTGAGTTCCAGTGATTACTAAGCAAAACGACAGCATTTTTGCCATTATTTGAAATGGCAACGCTGCTTTCAAAGCCAAAACCGATCCCATGTAGTCGATCGTATTGCGGTGTTGGATACATACCAGCAGTATAAGGATCATGCGGCGTCTGCAAATAAAGATAGAGGTCATCTTTTTCAGGCAGCAATTGGCCGTTTCTTAAAGCAGCTTGTACGCGGTAAACATCTAGGGCTGACATATACATATTACTTGCACCTAATTCATTACTGATGACAGCCGGCTGAATTTTTTGGGCAATTGACTGAGAATTGTTGCTAATTGTATATCCAACTGGTAGCTGGCGATCCCTTTTGACTGATAAAAATCCTGTTTGATCCAAATTCAACGGCTGAACCAAATCTTTATTAATTAATTGCTGATAACTGGTTTTGGTCAGTTTTTCAGCAATCCCAGCTAGCAAAACATAATTGATTTCTTGGTAATCATATTTACCAATCTTGGCTGGCGTATAACTTAAATGAGCTAAATCATAATTGATTACTTGCTGATCATTCGCTGGATGTTTCAGGGGCTTAAGCAAACGATAGCTTGAACACATATTGAGCATTTCTCGCAAAGTGATAGTTTTTCCACCAGGAATTTTAGGATAAAATGCACCTACTTTCTGGTTTAAGTTCAATTTGTGCTGTAAAACCAGACGCATAATCAGATAACCAGTCAACGATTTTTGAACTGAGTTTATTGGGTAACCAGTAGTTATCTGATTAGGTTGATCGGTTTTAAGATTAGCTTGGCCAAAGGCTTTTAAAAAAGTAATTTTTCCATTTCTAACCAGCAGACAGGTTCCACTGAAGTGAGTATCAGTTAATAATTTGGCAACTGTTTTCCTTTGAATCGAGTTAAGGTGATCAATTGGCTGATTTACGTGATTAAACACCGACGTCTTGGTTTTAGTTTTTTTTACAGCAGTCACATTTGCTTGGTTAGTTTTTAGTTTTCTTTGCACTAGGTAACCACCAAAAATTATTAATCCCAAAGCTATGAGGATCAATGGACCCCATAAAAGTTTCTTCTTCATTTGTCATCAATTCCCTTAAAGTTAGTTAATCTGGCTTGCAAACCGCTGTAGGTTCTGTTGATCAGGTTTTAACTGCTGCCATTTGCGACTTAAGAATTGCTTTTTTAAATGATAATGGACAGCTGGCTGCTTAGTTTGGATAAAACTGTTAACACGATGGTTGAATTTGACCCAACCCAGCCAACCAATATGGATCGTATCTTGCATAAAATAAGGGATTGAGCCATCGTGTGAATAGTCAGCAATCTGATCGAAGCCTTGTTGTCGCAATTGAAATTTGATTTTGGCAACGGAACGATAATACATCGGTAGGCTTAATTTGGTATAAGCAGTCCATTTAGTATTAACTGGCTGAATCATGAATAAGACTTGCGTATGCTGTTTAGCCAGCTGATGTAAAACAAGTTCTAAATCAGCATACTCCGGTGATTGCAAATAACTGAAATGCTTTTCTGCACCGGCCAACAGTTTGTAATGTGGCTTGACCCGTTGTGCATAAAATTTATTAAGAATTCGAAAATGATTGTTGGTACTGTGCTTTTGCCCGTCAGCCTGGGCCATAGTTTGCAATTTTTGATAATTATATTTAGTTGGCAGATTATTCAGGCGCGGCTTGATCCGGTTTAAGTAATTGTCATCTGGTCGAAAGCGTGAGAATAATTCATCCTCATGCCATAAAAAATTATGTTGGACACTGATCAGTTGCTGATCGAGACTACTTAGCTGGTGTCCTTGAGCAATTTTGGCCGCTAACTGGGAGACTTCATCGTTGGACCCTAACAGAGTTATTAAGCGTTGAGCCAAATAACGATCATAAGCCGAATGGGGATTAGCCTGCTTAAGCCAAGTCAAATCAGCCAAACTGCCATTGTAATATTTGAAGGCAGCAGGACTGATCCCTTGTTTAACAAACCATTGCGGTGAGATAATAAAAACAACTTTACGATTTTTCAGTTCTGGTAAAATGGTTTCCATAGCTAAAAATTGCGGCAGTGACTGGGCACCTTTTTTCCCCAAAAGGAAAGGTCGATAATTATAATATTTAGCCGACATGACTGAAGGATGAAATTCATCCATGCGTTCCAGCTCACTTGAACCAAAAAAAGGGACGTAATTGACTTTTTTATTCTGCAGGGCTTTCTGCTTGAGAAACTGATTTTTAAAAGTTGCCGTGTCAAGTGAAACAGCGGCTTTTCGCATTTCCTGAGCAGAAACTTTCCGGTAATGGATCGGCAGACTAAGCAAGATTGCTATTAATAAGACTGCTAGTAGTACAGGACCAAAGATCTGCCAAAGCAAATGTTTTGTTTTCACTTTTGTAACTCCTTTATTTGATTACAGATTTTGGTAATCGTGTTCCACTGCTGCCGATCAAATTCTGAAACTGGTACATTAATTCCCAATTCATCTTGTAAAGTTACTAATAGTTCAACCGTAGCCATCGAATCTAAAAAACCACTTTTGAAAAGATCCTGATCGCCCATTGCTTTAACTTCTGCTTCATCATTAGCAGTTACATCAGCCAAAATTTTAATTACTTTTTCCTCTAAATCCATTAAAAATCCCTACTTTCTTTTATTTGTTTAAAATGTGAGAACCAAACCAAAATTGATTCAAAAAACCAGAGAATAACAAGAAACTCAACATTACAAAATTAAAAGTGACAAAAATTGCAATCCCAGTGGTTAACTTATTATGTGGCAGCCATTTAAGATGTTGCTTTTTATATCTTAGCCACCAATCATTGACAACTAAGCCTAAACCATGCATTAACCCATAAAGAATGTAATACCAGGTTAAACCGTGCCAACAACCCATGATCAGCATATTCAGTAAATAGCCGAGTGAGGACAGCAAATGCCGGTTTTTAATCCATTTCTTCTTAGTTGCCATAAAGACGAAGCGCATGAAGATATAGTCGCGAAACCAAAATGACAATGTCATATGCCAGCGATTCCAGAATTCTTTGATATTTTTGGAAATAAATGGTTGATTAAAGTTCATTGGGGTTTTAACGCCCATTAAATAACTAATAGCAACTGCAAATAATGAATAGCCGGCAAAGTCAAAGAATAAATCTAAACTATAGACGTACATCACGCCAACCAAATACCAGGTAAAGTGTGGGCTATAGAAGAGTGCCTGCTTTTCAAGAATTGGCAGTAAACGACTTCCAAGGTAATAAGCCAAGATGAATTTGTACAGGAAACCAAGAAACAAATAATTAACCGCTTTGGCAACCATTTGCAAATATTCTTGACGTGACGGCAGTTGTTGATAGTCTTTTTCAAAACGTCGAAAACGGTCGATTGGGCCAGAAGTTAATGCTGGCATAAAAGCCAGGAAACGAATGAAATGATAAGTCTTAATTTCCTGAATCATTCCATCACGTGTTTCAATGACTGTTCCCGTAGCTCTAAAAGTCAAATAACTGATTCCTAGAAAACCAATGATTGAATTTTGTCCAATCAAGGCGGGAGTAACCTTGATAATGACTAAGGGTAGCAGTGATAAAAAGACTGCTAAGTAGAAAACGCTGCTTTGGTTGGCTTGTCGCCGATAGTTAAGGTAAAATTTAACTATCAAAGTCTGCCAGCATAAAAAGCCAAGCAAGGCCAGCAATTGAGGGAAACTTTGGCCGTCAAACATTAAAAACAAAAAGACAAGATTGACCAAAAATTCATATTTAACCAATCGTTTCCCATAGTAAAGGCTGATTCCTAACGGCAGGATCGCTAACAATAAATAAATAAAATAAGTTGGTGTGCCATAAACTTTCAAGTTCGGCAGATTAGTTAAAAAGCTTGTCAAGAGTTGACCTCCTTGATCAATCGTTTCACATCGATTTTTCCATTCGGTGACAACGGAAAGCTTTTCTGGAAAATAAATTGACTTGGCAGCATGTAAGGCATGATCTTACCTGACAGCTCTTGGCGGATCTGCTCGATTAGCGATTGATGATCAGTTGTTAAATCGGCTGGAATAATTAAGCCAATCAGGTGGCTGGGCCGTTGATCAGAGCCGTATTTGGGAACCGCAACGGCTTGCTTAACGACGCTGCTTTGCTCAAGTGCTGCTCGAACTTCATCGAGCTCGATGCGAAAACCATGCAATTTGATTTGAAAATCTTTGCGGCCTAGGTAATTCAAAAGTCCGGATTGATCAAAATAACCTAAGTCGCCAGTACGATAAGCTGGTTGATCATTTAAAGTGAAAAAAGCAGCCTTGGTTTTTGATGGATTATTAAGATAGCCAGTCGAAACACATGGTCCGCTGATGATAATTTCTCCTGGTTCGCCAGTTGGAACTGGCAATTGGTGATCGTTCCAGACCAACAATTTAACTTGTGGCTCAGCGATCCCTAATGGAAGTCGCTTAACAGTTGAAAGCTTTTCTGGTTGAACTTGCCAAGCGCTAACTGCAACCGTGGCTTCAGTAGGACCGTAAGTGTTAAAGATTCGGCTTTGTGGGAACCGATTAGTTAGTTTGGTCGCTAATTTGACGGTCAATTCTTCGCCGCAGAGGAGGAATAATTTTAAAGCTGGCATTTTTGCTTGGCAAAAGTCTGATGACAATAACAACATTTCAGCTAACGAAGGTGTTCCGACAAAAACATCTAAGTCCAGTTGCGGCAGTTGCTGGAATAGATAGGCAAAGTTTTCGACTTCTTGATGAAAAAGAGCTTTGATCGTACCACCACGTAAGATTGCTGGCAGCCAATACATGTTTGAAACATCAAAAGAATAAGGAACTTGACCCAGAAAATTGGCTTTTTTAGGAATTGAAAATGTTGGGCTTAATAGCCATTCTAAAAACAAATTCAGGTTTGCATGGCTGATTGGGACCCCCTTTGGTGAACCGGTTGTGCCAGAAGTAAAGAGAATATAAAAGGGCGTCTTTTCAACAATTTCTTTCGGTTGAAAAGTATTTTTCGATTGCTGAAAAATTTTTTGCAATTGTTGATCATCAATCACTAACTGATTCTCAAGATATATTTGCGAAAAAGGGAAGTCACTGATCAGCAGAACTATCTGTGGATCAGCAGTCGTTAAAATTGATTTAATCCGTTCAATTCCAGATGCTGAGTCGACTGGAATATAGGGATGACCAGTTAAGGCACAACCTAAAAAAGCAACGATCATCTCAAATTGGTGGTCACCAAAAACCAAAATTGGTCGTGAATTAGGATAATTAGTTGTTAAAAAAGCAGCAAAACTAAAAACCTTTGCTTTTAGTTCACGATAGGTATGACTTTTTTGCTGCTCAGTGTAAACAATCCTTTGATCATTTGTTTGTAATGCATTGATTAGTTTAGTGACAAGTGTTTTTGTCATTAAAATTCCCCCAAACTGTCATTAAAATTCGTTATAGATAAATGGTTCCTGTCCAGCACCAAAATATCCGTAAAGATAAAGCAAAAATAGTAAAATAGCAAAGTAAAATACTGTTTTGAGCAAAAAGTCCATAACTGGATGGTGAAGTATTTTTTTCATAATCATGACTCCTTTGTTACAAGCTTGTTTCAGTATAAAATTTTGAAAACGTTTTTAAAACAGGAATGATCGTAACTTAAGCAAAGATTAGCTATCTTTACTAAATTTGAAGAATTTGTGAATTTTTGTGAGAGAAATTGTGAAGAAAGTTTAAACTTGAGGTCTTCAGGTCAAAAAAAGACCAGATTGAAAATTCAATCTGGTCTGCGGTAAAGTGCAGCGACCTTCCGAACGCATTACTGCGCCGATCACTTTCCTATACCATGGTTTGGCACCGTTAATAGTATCGCATTAATTATTACGTTGGTCAAATAAAAAAATTACTGCTTAACAAATGGATAATGGTAAAATAACGATAGTATTCAATTATAAAGGGGTTTAAAGGATGCAAATTAACGCAGGAATAAGTTTTGTTATTTTAGCTTGGTTGATTTTTTTGTTTTTTTTTGGCGGCTTGGCTTTCAGTTTAAAGCGGAATAAATTTCGCTTACTTAACGGGATCTTAGGAAATCTAAGCTTGTTATTATTAGGGGCAGCACTTGCTTTAACGATTACTTATAGTCAGATTCCATGGTTAGAACACGCAATGTTAGTTGCTTTGGTAGTTATTGTAGTTCCAATTGTGGCTTTGTATTTATCATTAGGCGTCTTGTTATTGTGGAATGCCATTATTGTTTGGCGCAAAGAAAGTCATACCTTAAGTAACATGCTGACACTGATCTTAGGTTTAGCGATTCTTTTGAGCCCAGTTTTTTCGCGTGCTTTACGCGCAATTTTTCCACCACGAATTTCATGGGCAGTTATGGGATTGATGGCTGTATTTGTTGGTTACTTTGCTTTTTGGCTAGTCAACTTTATTACTTCATTTTTAATTACGCGGCTGTTCCATCCCAAATGGAACCAGCAATATATTATTGTTTTGGGAGCCGGTCTAATTAATGGTGAACGTGTATCACCACTATTGGCTTCACGAATCATGAAAGCAAAAGATTTTGGGGATCAGCAATTTGAAAAAACAGGCAAGCGTCCGATAATCATCTTTTCTGGTGGTCAAGGTGCAGATGAAAAATTGCCTGAGGGTCAAGCAATGAAAGCATATGCGCTAAAACATGGGATGACAGCTTATACTCTAATTGCGGAGACCAAGTCGCGTAATACTTATGAAAATATGCTGTTTTCTAAGGAGATTCTTGAATCAAGAAAGATTCCATTAGCAGCTGGTATTTTTTCAACTAGTGATTATCATACTTTCCGAGCAGCTGGCTATGCACGTTATGTTGGTTTGAAGATTGATGGAATTGGTGCTAAAACTAGTAAGTTTTTTATTCCAAATGCTTTTTTACGCGAATATATTGCTATTTTACTGAACCACAAAGTTTTTCATTTGATTGCTTTGGGATTGTTGATTCTATTGAATATTGGATTATTTATTGTACAATTCAATAGTTAAGTTGAGCTGCAGCAAAATGACAAACAAGAGGTAAAGGACTTTGAAAAAAATTTTCCTTGTTGAAGATGATCAAGCACTTATTCAAGGCCTGATCAAGGGCTTGAATAAGTGGAATTATCAAGTTATAACGGTTGATAACTGGAAGATTGTTGCCCAGGAAATTATTGACCAACGCCCCGACTTGGTAATTATGGATATTACTTTGCCCTTATATGACGGGTTTTATTGGACAGCTAAATTGCGTGAGTTATCCCAAGTCCCGTTAATTTTTTTGTCAGCTGCTGACATGGACCCTAATGCGATCCGGGCGATTGCTCTTGGAGCAGATGATTATTTGACGAAACCTTTTTCGGTTAATGTCTTGCTTTCAAAGATTCAGGCAGTCCTGCGGCGAACACAACTTAATCCGGTGGCTGCCAACAATTTGCAGTTTGAAAATTATCAGCTGAATTTGTTGACCAATATTTTGGCAACCTCAAAAGTGCAAATTAAATTAACACCGACTGAGGGTGTGATTTTAAAATTATTGTTCTTAAATCATGGTAAAATCGTTACTAAAACACAAATCATGAATGAGTTATGGCAAGGCGGAGCATTTGTTGATGAAAATGTGCTGAATGTCAATCTTAGTCGATTACGCAAAAAATTAATGCCGACTAACCTGCAGCAGCGAATCATTACCGAACGGAAGCGAGGCTATCGACTAATTGAAAAAAATGAAACAGAATAGTTTGTTTAGGCTGAAAAACTTGCTGGATCAATTGCCATTAATCGTGGCCTATTTATTGTTGATTGGTTTAGGACAAGCCTTAGTTTGGCTAAAGGATGATCGAAATCAATTAGCACTCGATTTGCTGCGTTTTTCCTGGGCGCCATTTCTACTGTGGCTGTTCTGGCGACTTTGGCGTAAAAATTCGGCACAGCAGCAGCTTTTGACAGCTAATCAGCAAAATCAACTGCCTAAACGCTTGCCACCCGGAGCACTGAGTCAAGTCTATTATCAAGTGTTAGCGGGCAATCAGGAGCTTTTTGAAACTAGATTGCAGCAATTGCAGCTGAGTGATCAGCAGCGTAAAACTTATTTTAATTTATGGAGTCATGAAATGAAGCTGCCACTGACAGTTTTGAAATTAGCAGCAGAAAATGATGCTGAAATTGCCAGTGAACTTGTTTTGACGCAGACAATTCAAATCGAAAATCAGCTGGAACTCTTACTCAATTACGAGCGCCTAGCAGATTTCCATCATGATCTGCAGTTTAGCAGTTTTTCTTTGCGTTCCCTAATAGTTGAAATTATCAAAAATAATTCGATTTTGTTTATTCAAAAACAATTACAGCCAGAAATTTTGCTGCCGGTTAATCAGCAGCTGCTGACGGATCGCAAATGGTTGGCTTTTTGCTTGCAGCAGATCGTTTTTAATTCGTTAAAATATGCGACAGCTAAGACCAAATTGACATTTAAACTGGTTGACGGTGAGCTGTTGATCCAAGATCGCGGAATTGGGATCAGCAGTGATGACTTGCCACGAGTCTTTGAGGCTGGTTTTACGGGTAAAAATGGGCGCCAACAGCAAGCAGCCACTGGAATGGGACTATATTTGGTCAAGCAGGTTTGCAATCAGCTTGAAATTGATTTCAGGTTGAATTCAGTTGAGCGGCAAGGAACTACGGTGCATTTTGTTTTCCCCAAAGCAGCACTTAAA
>NZ_AHYZ01000184.1 GCF_000255495.1 Liquorilactobacillus vini DSM 20605 | reverse complement strand
TTAATTGTTATTTAAAGCATATTATGTATTCACGGCATTCATTTGAACGCCGTGGTTTTTACTATAAACCAGACTTAATTGTCCAGTTTGAACCTGCTTTTTCTAAAATAAGAGAGTACTGTGAATATTGGGTCATATCGGTTTCACTATCGAGGAACTTGACGGTCGCGTCAACTCGAATGTTGTCGCCTTGACGATGGAAGGTGGGATTGACCAGTTCCGCAAAACGGTAGTCTTTATTTAGTGGTTTTGTCCCTCCATCGACATAATATTTCAGTTCATTGGTGGTGCCGCTAGGATAAAGGGTGAAGAAAGTCGTTAGAAATTTAGTGATGCTACTGGTGGTTTCGGCATCAATTGAACTATCTGTTTGAAGCTGTTTTTCTGTTGCTTTGGCCTTAGACGGAGCTGCCGCAATCGTTGGATTAGTCACAATCACCATGTCACCATCTTTATTTTTCATAACATTCAATGAGTAGGTGGACTCGATTGCTTTTGCGGCGTCTTCTTTTTGACTGTTTTTGATCTGCTGATTAACGGTGAATAAGACTTCATTGACTTGATTCTTTTTAGCCTCAACTTTCCAAATTCGAATATCAGACACAGTGGAAGTTGTCGGAATATCTGAACGCAAAGCATCGGCATTCAGGGTCACCAATCCATTTAACATAAATTTACTAAGATCTTTTTGTCGGTTTTCTAATTTTTCCTGGTTAGGTTCCCATGTGTAATAGACTTTGGCAAAGTCGGTGATGAATGCTTCAATCGCGTTGGTATCAGTCAACTTAACTTTCACTACTTCACGTTCATGGACTGTGTGTTTATTGATGGCAGTGAAATTCTTGTACACGCCAAAACTCACACTAGCGATCAAGATCAACCAACAGAACCAAGTAGTTTTTCGCCGGATGCCAACGCGAGGTTGTTTTAACTTGCGGGTTTTTTTTTCTTTCATCGGTTTTGGTTGGCGCTTTGGTGGTCGTTGTCGTTTGACTTTTTTACGCGGCCGCTTGGGACGGGCTTTCTTATGTGAAGCGATCTGATGCTTGGCTGGACGTTCGTTGTATTCATACTGTAGATCGTGTTCACTTTCTCGATCATAGGATGACCGTGGTTCACGTTGTTGTTCAAAGTCGTGGGGTGGGTAACGCTCATCGCGATAATCATCTGGTGGTCGGCGATAGTTGCGTTCGTCCCGTTCCTGTATTCGCTGCGGTGGTCGATCCTCATAATCTTCATGATACTGTGGTCGCGGGCGTTCCGCATAGCGATGATCACGGGGATCTTCGTAGTCGTCGTACTCATAGTCGTAGTCTTCATAATCTTGACGGGCCATGGATTGTTCCTCCTTGTGGATCAGATTTACCATTTAAGTTTAGTGGCGAGATTAGCTACACTATTTTGTTGCAAGATGGCAAGGTGATTATTTTTTTGATAGTTGTGGTCCAGTTCATAACACTGATAAAATTTGGGATAGTCATTGCGAAAGCGGTCAAATAACTGGCGTAGACGGACTTGGGTGTAGCCGCGATAGTCTAGTTCACTATAAAGATCGTATTTGTCATCGTTGGTGAAAAATTCTTCGGCAAGGTGTAGTTCTCGATCTAAAATGTATTGGCGGTCTTCCTCACGAAACTTAGTATTGCCTAACCACTCTTTGACGTTTTGTTCATGTTCTAAAGCTAAACGGAACTCACGACGTTTACCAAATTCAAATTGCGGCAGTTCGGCGACAAAGTAATCAATCGCTTTGACTAGATCATTAACATTCGGTTCATGTTGTTCAAAAAACTTGATGCGTTCCCATTCGGCTGAAGCGTGATCGAGTTGTTTGTTACGTAATAAGCGATTATCGCCGTAATTCAAATCAATCCGACTTTCAACCAAAGTATGATCAATAGCGTTAGTTAACAGGTCCATCCAGTGGTCGTAGCTATAGCCGTTCTCACTTAAGGTCATGGATAATCACCTCATTTCTTGATGCGACCAGCACCAACAAGGTGTGCTTGCCAGTAGGCGGTATTTAAGTTAGCGTAGCCAAGGGGATCGCCAGCATTATACATGCGCATATTACCGACATAGATGCCAACGTGGGTAATGTAATCTGAAGTTGCGTAAGTGCCTTTGAAAAATACTAAGTCACCGGCCTTGGAGTTTTTGATACTGATATGTTGGGTCACATTATATTGCGCTTGGGCGGTACGCGGGAGCTTAATACCAGCCTTGGCGTAAGCCCAACTGGTTAACCCAGAACAATCAAAACCTGTGGTTGGCGTTGAGCCGCCAAAAACATAGGGCGTGCCTTGGTATTTAAGTGCTTCGGTCATTATGGCTTTGACCGTTTTATCACTGAAGTTAGCCACAGTCGGGCTAAGATATTGGCTGACTAAACTTACATAGAACATATTGCCATAAGCGTAGCGCCAACCTTCATCAGAAACTGGATTGGTGTAAGTGACTTTTTTGCCGCCGGCCTTTTCTTTAGCGAAATCACTGGCTATTTGTAGCGAATATTTCTTACCATGCGTAGCCACATAATTAATAAAAGCGCCACCGAAGTTGTAACTTTGAATAGCTGTATTTAAATCAGTTTTGGTTGTTTTCATGGATTTGATTAAACTAGCAAAGTATTTCACGCCTTGTTTGATCGAAGCATCCGGCGATAAACTACTGGGAGCTTGGCCCAGTGATTCACTAGACTGCATGACATCGCTACCTTTACCGCCAGATTCAACTTGCATAATCGCGAGAATCACGGTTACTTGATCAGGAATACCAAACTCCTTGCAATATTTTTCAACGGTACTTTTGTACTTGAGTACTTCTGCGGAAAGGTTCATCGAATCAACCACTAACTCAGTAGAATCGCTACTATCATCGTCATCAGCTGTCATTGCCACTGAAAAGAACAACAAGCTAATGAGTATGATCGGCAAAACGGCTAGGCCTAACCATTTCTTATTCATCATGTTTTTGCCTTGGCTTGACCAGCAATTTACGGTGCATGGTTGTTTTATTGACAACGAGATTCAGTGGCTTGTCAGTTGTCGGTTTGAATTGCCGTTTCTCACCAGTTTTGGGTGCAGTCGTGAATGATTGTTTGGGCCGTGATGTTGGCTTTTCTATTGGTGTTTTAGTATGTGGTAGTTTAGTGGTACTGGGATCGCGTGGCTTTGGTTGCGTGACTGGAGAAACTGCCGACTTTTTCTTGATCGGATCAGAATTAGACGGTTGCCGTGGATTCTTTGGCGGATCAACCACTAATTTACGCCGTTGCATTTCTTCCCGACGTTTTTTAGCGGCCAGTTCGCGTTCTGATTGATTGTCTTGACGCTGATTTTTCAACCCATTTTTGAAATCACCAATACCTTTTTTAGCCGTTTCTTTACCTTGATGTAACCCATATTTTGTATTGGTTGGCAGATCCTTTAACTGTTCTTTGGTGTGTTTCGCAGTTGCGGCCATTTTCTTTTTGGTATCTAATGCAGCACCCACTTTTTTACCAGCACGGGTCATCTTGCTAGTGGTGGCATCGCGTTTATTGGGCTGTGGTCGTTTTGAATTACCTTTACCGGTTGCATCAGTACCAGTTTCAGTCTGCGGCTGTGGACGTGGTTTTAAACCGCGTGCGAGCATACCACCCATTGCGGCGTTGCCCATGACCTGCCGGATCAAACGGCTACTACTGCGGCGCAAGCGACTAGCACCAGCTTGGGAGTCAGAACTTTTAAGCTGCATCATGCCCATTAAATCGCCGAGCTTCATCCAGATGCCGGCAAAGATGACGATTTGGAGAAAGGCGACCAGAAAGAATGGGGTGGTGGTCGATAGCCCATAGATCATGGTGGAAAGGCAGAACGTCAATGTTAGGACAATAGTGACGCCAGCACGCATCATGATCGTATTGAATAGCCGCAAAACAGCCGTTTTCATTAAGCCGTTAAATCCTGGGATCATGGCTAAGAGACAACTGATCGGTAAGAAAATGGCGTAAATAATAAAGAGGATTTGACTAAATAACATCATCGCTGTGAGAAAGAAGACAAAAATGGTGATTGCGATATCGAAGATACACACAAAGGTGGTCACACCTAAACGTTGAATCGTTTTGACCGCTGATAGATTGTCGTTTTCTTTATCTTCAATTTCAGCCTTGACGATCTCTGTTCGATCTTTACCTTTGTTCTTGAACGGATCAGTTTTGACCAGTTTGTTGACGCGATCCTCGCCAACCTCCTTGAGATTAGAATCGCCAAACTGTAATAACGTCCACGGCTGTTTGACTTGAATGTTGAATAACGTTTCACGAATCGCATCAACCCCGTTTTTTGAGGTGGACTGTTTATTTTGCATGATCATTTTAGAACCAGTGTTTAAAGCTGAGGTACTCATATCGGCGGAAAATTGGTTGATCTTGCCAATATAGTCGGGTGAGTAGGCAATGAAGCTTGCCGACAGAATAAAAATCACGATAAAATTGGCTACCGCTGAGATGGCTTTGGAGGATTCACGTTTGATCAGGCCAGTATAGGCGACATACACGCCAAGCACTAATATCAGCAACAAAAGCATACCGGGATAAAAGCCGTCAGCGCTAAAGCCGTTTTTAGAAACCCCGGCGAGTAGTTGCATGTTTTTACCAATGGCATCGGTGGTATCTTTGATGAAATCTAGTGAGTAAGCTTGTTGAATCAGGTAACCCGTGGCGTAGGAGAGGTAGACGGAGATCAGCCACAGAAAATTGGTGATAGCATAAATAGCGTACATGACCGACTTGCCAATGCCGTCACCCCAGTTCCATGGCAACCAATCCCATGATGAATCGACGAAATAATCTAGTTGATAGTTATTGACTGGATATTTGGAAAATTCGTGTTTATTATTGACGGTTTCATCGACTAGGCCTGCTGCGTGGACACTTTGGAGAGAAGTAGCACTCACTAGCACCACGACTAGCACAAAGCCGATCAGTAATAAAAGTCGTTTTTTACGTACCGACATTTACTCACCTCCAGTTATCTGCGCTGGTGGGCGAGTGTCGAAGGCCTTGTATAGATGTTCAAAGATATAATCAAAGTGTAGGACACCGACGTGGCCCCAAATATCTTGAAATAAGCATTCACCATTATCCAGTGAACGTAGGCGGTGTTGATTACTTTCATCTTCGGCATCAAGCCCAAAGAAAGTGAGGGTGTTTTTGATTTCATTAATATCGGTCGAACGAAAGGCAAATTTCATACCGATATTATTTTTCATCTTTTCGTCTAGAAGATCATTAGCGTTTTGCGTGACTAGATAAACCCCAGCATTCATTGAACGGCCTTCACGGATCAACTTCATAGAAAGAGCTTTACCTTGCGCTACATTCAAAAATGCCCAAGCTTCATCGAGATCGACAATTTTAAATTGCGAACGATCGGCATGGATAAAGTCGATGGCGAAAGTCGAGATGATCATCAACATGGCGACGGATAACATTTCCGCGGTGATGTATTCATCTTGCGTTTTGTCCGCATCAGGCAGGACCAAATCGGCAATTTGAATGATATTGATTTTGCGGTCCAAGGCGATCGAACGGCGAGTGGAGCCATCTGAAAAGAGTAAGGCGGCAAAATCATAATCGGTGAACGATTCAATATGATCAGCGATATTGTTGGCAATCGGGGTCCCTTCGCGGCGCAGTTCAGTGATCACTTTCAATAATCCGGGTTGCGGATCAAGGGTGACGTTGCGAATCGCTTTACGTAAAGTCGGAAACCGTTCGGCATCACGACTAGAGATTCCCGTTAAAAAGGTGAGTGTATCGACCGCCAGACTTTCAGAATCTTTTGGATTACTGAGAATGATATAAGGATCAAGTAAACCGCGATTCGCTTCTTCGCTGGTCAGGTTAACGATGTTAATATCGTCTTGCATGAAGTCTAAATTTTTCGCCCAATCAGTTCGTTCCGATTTTGGATCAAGTATCAAAGCTTGTGCGCCATAGAGTACGGCGTAGTAAACGAGTAAGTTATTAGAAAATGATTTACCACCGCCAAGTGAACCAAGGAAAGCGGCCGAAAGAGCATTGGTCACTGTTCCCTTTAAGCCTTGCGCGGCTAAGTCAGGTTTGATGAAAACATTGCGGCCGGTATCCACGTTGTAGCCCACATAAATTCCTTCGCGTTCTCCTAAAGCTTGAGTAGCACCAAAGCCTAATGAGGCAATGAAATCACTAGTCACGTATTGAATGTAGTCATTCATGTAGCGCTTTGAAGCGGGCATGAACTCGCTGTGTAGCCCCAGCATATCGCCGAACGGGCGAACCAATTTAATATTCAATGAATCATAGAAATCGAGGACTTGATCAGCGCGCTTTTTCATTTCATCGTAGCTTTTTCCACTGACGCGAATGACATAGGAAATTTTGTACATCGCGTCTTTAGTTTGATCAAGCTCAGCCTCCAAGTCGTCAACGGAATCAAGGGCATCGGCGACACCGCGAGTGGTTTCGTTATTAGATTCATAGGCGTGGTTATCTAAATCTTTCAATTCTTTCTTTTTGTTACGCACCTTAGTTAGTGCCTTTTTGTTAGTCACAATTTCCACATTCAGTGAGGTATCAATGGGAAAATCGAATTGTTGTTGCTGGAAGTAGAAAATCTCACTACCGGGAAAATCTAATTCACCAACAATATCGGATAAGGCCATATAGGTGACATAGGATTCGGTGAAACCGTGGGTGATGATCAAGTAACGCTGCTTTTGTTCAATCAACGAACGCGTTGGCTTGATCAAGTCATATTTTTTGATTACCGTATCTTGTTCATTTTTTTGTCGTGGCAGGTGGTATTGGTAGTCTTCATAATCTTGCCCTGACATACCGTAAAGATGTTCTAACAAGTAACCAAAGTCATCTTTAATCAACGGTCGAATTTTAAACCGGCGACTGACTTTATCGGCAAGGAAGCGGGCGACTTTACGAAAACGATCAACTTCGCTGTTGTTCATGACCATGAAGTCACCGGTGTATTTTTCATTGAATTCATGAAGAAAATCCTGAATGCCAAGCATGATATCATGCCAAACGCCTTTAGCGGATAACTCGCGGTCGTTTAACAGCAGTTTAAAACCAATAAAAAAACGATAATCAACTTGATTATCGCCAATATTGTCGATCAACGCGGCGGCTTGACCGTCAATATGCGTATCGGCAATACTTTTTAAATTTCCTTTGACCGTGGCTTTGGAACGGCGCATCGTGTCTTTGATACTGGATTCGGTGGCAAGTTGTAAGAGATGCAGTTTACCGTCACGGTTTTGTGAGATCAACTGACGGAAATTTTCGTGGACTTCCGCTTTTTGATCAGGTGAGAGAAAAGAGTAATTATAGGGGACGAGTTCGTAATAGGCGAAGCATTCGCCATCACGATTAAACACTAAATTGTCTTCGATATATTTTATGGGAAACTTCACTGGTTGAACCTCCTTACGTGGGTGATGTGGTCAAGGGCATGGGCTTTAACGGGTTTGACTGGCCGTCCGGAAAACGTGATCTTCTGGGCGGTAAAATAAGTGATCACCGAGCGAAGAAAACCTAGTGGCCGTTTGTTATCAAAAGTCTTTTGACTCATGAACCAAGTAATGGCTGCTGGAATACCGAGATGTTTTAGGAACGCGCCATCAATAAAACTTAGTGGTGGTACATCGCCCAGCAACATGACCAAAAATAGCGCAACGATGAACCAAGTCATTTGCGTGAACGTGACGGGGAATGGTAGATTAACATCATTGATCGCGTAGAGCACTTTTTCCACTGACCAAATGCTGGTGTAACTACGAATCTTTTTCATAAGTGACCTCCTTTCATTGGGGTAAAGAGGACTGATCC
>NZ_AHYZ01000185.1 GCF_000255495.1 Liquorilactobacillus vini DSM 20605 | reverse complement strand
ATGTTTTTTCCCAGTTCAATAACGGCACGATATTTAACTGCATCAGAAATTTGATTTTTAGGTTGAATGCCAGCAACTTTAGCAATTTTGGTGATGACTTGGGGACACTTTTTGGATTTAGGGCAAATAAACTTTTGTTTGCGAATACAAAGAATATTAGTAACACCAGCTGAAGGCAAACCAACAGCTTTGGTCAGTTTAAAACCATTTCGCAACATTTTTCGCTGACAAACAGGGCAAAAACAAGGATAAGTTTGTAACAAATGGACGAAATGAACATTTTGATGATGATAAGATCCTTCAGTAATGAAATTTTTACCAAATTTAGGATCAAAAATCAGCCTTGTGTCTTTAATTCCAAGTAAAAATCGGGTACAATAATCCATGAATTAAACATTCTTTCTATACTCGTTGAAAAACGAGTTTATTTTGAAGATGAAGTTGCCACTTCAT
>NZ_AHYZ01000186.1 GCF_000255495.1 Liquorilactobacillus vini DSM 20605 | reverse complement strand
TGAATTTACACTTTAAGTGCAACACCAAAGCAAAATAAAGGACTCACAATGGAAATCCAAATATAATAAGTTTGTCAACAACTTTAAAAAAGGAGGATTTCTATTATGAGCCACTATCAACATCTTACTATAAATGACCGTGAAATGATATTAGAGGGCCTTGCTCAAAGTAAAACTATTCGTGAAATAGCACGAAAATTAAAACGGGCGCCTTCTACGATTTCTCGTGAAATTAAACGGCATATGAGTAAAAATGCCGGAAGATACTCACCAGATAAAGCACAGAATGATTATAAATTTTCAAAAAGTAAATGTGGACGCAAAACAAGGTTTATTGAGGATCCATCTTTGTTTCAAAGAATTAAGCATCTTTTCCTAGATTGTCAGTGGTCACCAGAAGAAATTTCACAACGATTATTGCTTGAAACAGGCGAAAAAATTATAAGTTTTATCACCATTTATCGTGGAGTTTATGCAGGTCTATTTGATAAACCAGGCCTAAGTCAAGGAAATCGTGGCGCTATTCGTAAATTACGTCATCGGGGTAAGCCTCGTCACAATAAGGATTATGTCGAAAAACGTGGCAAAATTCCAATCACTAATACTATTCATGAACGTCCTGAAGCTGCCAATAAAAGAACTGAATTTGGTCATTGGGAAGCTGATACCGTGGCAGGAAAAACAGGACAGTCCTGTTTAGTGACCCTTGTTGATCGTAAATCACGATTTTTAATTGCTAGTAAAGCAACTAAAAAAAGTTCAAAACCGGTGACAACCGAGTTAATGGCAATGTTTGAAAAAATTGGCAAAAGCAATCTTAAAACCATTACACCAGATCGAGGCAAAGAGTTTTCAAAGCATGTTCAACTGACAGATTTG
>NZ_AHYZ01000187.1 GCF_000255495.1 Liquorilactobacillus vini DSM 20605 | reverse complement strand
AAACATTTCATCATAATCGACAAATAAAGGATCTTCTTGTCCATCGTTTCCGGATTTATGAAGGGATACGAAAGAACGGGAAGCACCGCGAACTGATTAATCGTCATATCATCAGTAGTCTTGATCGTCAACAGGCAATGAAAGAAGTAAGTGAATATCTACAGGCTCATTATGACTTAAAGAAGACAATAATTATTTCTGGAAGTGACAATGGCAGTGGTTATGAAGCTGAAGTATTCAAAGAGTTGGCACCAGATTGTCTTAAGCAAGAACATTTTTTGGATTAATATCATTTGAACCGTAAGATTCAGGAAAGACTTAGTTTTGATTTTGAATTAATAAAGCCGTTGAAGAAAGTCGTTTATTCTTGGAATTGGGATCAGGTAAGAGTGATTTCAGATACTGCGGAAAGCAGAATAACAAAAGAAGATCAAGCTAGTCAAGAAAAGCGAATGGCATTACGGAAACTAAAGAATTATCTAAAGCGGAATTGGCAATATATTAAGCCAGCAAAGTTACGAGGAGTAAAGAAGCCTAATGGATTAGGAAGTTGTAAAAGTAACCATTGTCGTTACACCTATCGTTTAAAACGTCAAGGAAGATCATGGAGTAAGACCGGATTAAAAGCAATGTTGCGCATCATTGACACGCAACAGAATGAAGGATTGGTGGAAGCAATGAGATTTAAGAAATTGGCAAAACGATTTACCCATCAAGTTAAGGACAAATTATCAAGTCTCAAGCTTTTTGAGAAAGTCCAGGCACCGCATATAGGAGTTCTGCAAGGTAGGATAGTTCAAGATGCGCCAAGCAGTTCGGCGATTGGAAGACTAGCAAAGATCTTTTAGAATAGTTAAGATGAGAAAAGATTCAATTTTTGGAGCTACCGAGAGAAACTTGACACATACTTTTTTTAAAAAACACTTGACGCTTTTTGAATTCCATAGTATAGTAATAAACGTTGCTGTTACAGTAAA
>NZ_AHYZ01000188.1 GCF_000255495.1 Liquorilactobacillus vini DSM 20605 | reverse complement strand
TCTTTAAAAAATTGATTAGAGAAATTTATTTTGCTTCTGGACGTCGTTACGGAGCACCTAAAATTGCTAAAAAGCTGCAACATTGTGGTGAAAAAAGTTCTGAAAAATTTGTTGGCAACTTAATGCATGAATTAGGATTGCACTCCATTATTCGAAAAAAATATACTTGGCATCCAAAGAAACAAAAAACTGAAGAACGGGAAAATATTATTGATCGTGATTTTTCAACTAAATCAATTAATCAAAAGTGGGCAACAGATATAACTTACATTCACACCTTACGTGATGGTTGGTTGTATCTCTCATCAATTCTTAATTTGCATACGAAAAAAATTATTTCATGGGATCTTAGTTTAAGCATGACCAATGAACTAGTTATAAGGACTCTCAATCGGGCAATTATTAAATATAAACCAAGTAATCTGATTGTTCATACAGATCTAGGATCTCAATATACAAGTAACGATTTTGAATCAAGGCTTAAAGAGCTTAAAATCAAACATTCTTTCAGCCATAAAGGCTGTCCATACGATAATGCAGGTATAGAATCATTTCATGCGACCTTAAAGAAAGAAGATGTTTACCCACAAAAAGATAAATACAAAGATTTTAAGTCAGCTAGAATCCAACTTTTCAAATATATTGAAGGCTTTTACAATAGTCGCAGAATTCATGGAGCCCTTAATTTTATTACGCCAAATGAAGCAGAACAACGAGCTGAATGAAAGTATTTAAGTTGTGTTTTTGTGTGGAAGCAATTTATTGCTTCCTGCCAAATTAACAATACCATGAAGTTAATAAGTCAAGGTCGCTGAAAGCGCCTCGCAGAGGTTTGCCTTGAGATTATTAACGAATGGTGTTACTGAATTAAAAATATATCAAAAAAGAAATTCTATGGAAAAGTGTCCACGTTCTTGACAGAAATCCATTTCTTGGAAAGGATTTTCCACTGCGCATGACTTCAGAAAATCAAGAAACCCAAAAAGAGATACTTTTAAAGGAAGTTGAAAAATTGCAAGAACAAGTACACCAATTACAGCTCGAGAAAGCATTACTTGAAGGAGCTGCTGAGCTCTTAAAAAAAGGAAAGGGCATCAATCTCCTTCACCTGACAAATCAGGAAAAGACACGATTGATTGATGCCTTAAGAAATCAATTTAAATTAAAAGAGCTTCTTCAGCAACTCCAATTACCTAAAAGCAGCTATTTTTATCAGAAGCAAGTACTTGAGAAACCAGATAAATATTGTAAAGAACGACAATTGATCATCACCATTTTCAACAATAACTTCTGCGTTTATGGTTACCGTAGAATTCACCAAGTTCTTAAAAACATGGATAAAAAACTCTCTGAAAAAGTTGTACGGATGTTGATGTTCGAGGAAAATTTAATTGTTAAATTTTCCAAGCGTAAAAAATATTCTTCATATGCCGGGGAAATAACTCCTGCACAATCTAACTTAGTAAATCGTGATTTTAAAGCCACAAAACCCAATGAAAAATGGTTAACCGATATTACTGAATTCAAAATTCCCGCAGGAAAAGTTTATTTGTTACCAATTATCGATTGTTATGATGGTGCTATTATTAGTTGGACTATTGGCACCAAACCTGATGCAGAATTAGTAAATGTAATGTTAGATAGTGGACTGGCTACCCTTCAAAACCATGAGCACCCAATCATTCATTCTGATCGAGGTGCTCATTACCGCTGGCCCGGTTGGATTGAAAGAATACGCAAAGCAAATCTGTCCCGCTCCATGTCAAAAAAAGGTTGTTCACCAGATAACTCAGCTTGTGAAGGCTTTTTTGGACGATTAAAAAATGAGGTATTTTACCAACATGACTGGAAAAATACAACAATTAATCAGTTTATAAACCATTTGAATCATTACATCAATTGGTATAATAATCAACAGATCAAGTTATCATTAGGAGGATTAAGCCCCCTTGAGTATCGTAAGAAGCAAAGTTATCCTTGTTAAAAAAGTCCAGAAAAACGTCCGTACCCCTTTTTTTATGACATTTTTAGACCGCCCTTGACAAGGAGGACAAAAACGTCTGTATACTCGTTCTTAATCACCTTGTTTTTTTACTTTTAAATATTTATTAAAATGTTTGGTGTGTTTTCCTTTCCCTCAACCACAAAAGACCTGATGATCAAGGAAATGATCACCAGGCCTTTTTCTTTCTACATCTATTTTAAAAATGTAAATCTGACTTTTTGTGTAGCTGCTGAATTTGGACCAACCATTAATTCAAAATCACCGGGTTCACTAATTCTTTCGCCAGTTTCGTCATAAAAGCCGAGTTGCTGTTCATTAATGGTAAAAATTAGCTGAACCGTTTCTTGCGCTTTTAAGGCAACTTGCCGGAAATCAATCAGCTGTTTGACAGGCTGAACGATGCTAGCAGCGATGTCATGCAGGTAAAGTTGGACGGTTTCCAAACGAGCAAATTTTTTTGAGTTATTTGTGACCTTGATTGTTAGCCTCAATTGCTGCCCAGCTGTTAGGGTGGTTCGATCAATTTGTGGTTGATGATAAACAACCTGTCCATAAGATAAGCCATAGCCGAATGGATATAGCGGTTCCGCTGGAGCATCTAAATATCCGGAAGTAAAACGTGTATCACCAGTGACTTCCTTAGGTCGACCAGTTGCTAAATGATTATAATATATTGGGCATTGACCGACAGCCGCTGGAAAACTGATGGACAGTCTGCCAGATGGATTAACTTGGCCAACTAAAATATCGGCAATCGCTTGGCCACCACGAGTTCCGGGATACCAGACCTGCAAAATTGCTTTGACCTGAACTGGCAGCTTCGTCAAGACTAGTGGCCGGCCGCTATAATTAATTAGAATAATTGGTTTATCTAATTTTGCCAGTTTTTGTAGCAGTTTCAACTGATTGGCCGGCAAGTGCAAATCGGTTCGTGAACCTGCTTCTCCGCTTTGCAAAGAAGACTCACCGCCAGCAAAGATGATTACATCAGCAGCGGCAGCTTGTTTATATGCTTGGGTGCTCATCTGCTCCAATTTCTTGGAAGTTAAATTGCTTGGCAGCTTGATTCCTAATTTTGCTAGCAGTTGTGTTTCGTTCAAAGTTATAGGAGTCCCCGGAGCGATCTTCAAATTAGCGGTAGCAAAATATTTCTCCAATCCTTCTTTCAGCGTTGATGTTGTTTGATAATCGGCATGCACTGCCCACATCCCTAAGGCCATTCGATTATCAGCATAAGGTCCGATTACGGCAACCCTTTGTTGTGAATGCAATGGTAAAATGTCTCCCTCATTTTTTAACATGACAACGGCAGCTTGGGCGACCTTGCGCGCAAGTGTCTGTTTATCTGGACTTAAAACTTCCGCTGGTTCTGTTGCGGCTTGCAAATGGCGGTAAGGATCTTCAAACAAGCCTAATTTATTTTTCAAACAGAGGACACGCCAAGCAGCTTGATCGATTAGTTGGGGATCAAGTTGCTGGTTCTTTACTAATGGTTCCAATTGCTTTGCATAGCAAGGAGATTTCATATCAATATCGACACCAGCTTGCAGGGCCAATTTGGCGGCAGTGGCCTCATCTGCAGCCAGTCCGTGAGCAATGAGTTCTTTGATTGAGTTAAAATCGCTAATGATCACTCCTTTAAAGCCCCATTTTTCTCGGAGGATTTTTTTTAAGAGCCATTCATTTGCTGTACATGGGCGGCCATTAAGAGCTGTTAGTGAAGTCATGACTAAGTAAGCGCCAGCTTTGACGCCTGCTCGATAAGCTGGCAGATAATGCTGGTAGAGCTCAACTGGCGAAAGATTAGTCGAATTGTACTCACGACCGCCTTCAACTGCACCATAACCGGCAAAGTGCTTGATGCAAGCTGCGACTCCGCCATGCTGCAAGCCAGTGACCATCGATCGAGCAAACTGACTATTCAAATAAACATCTTCCCCAGTGGACTCCATAACTCTTCCCCAGCGTGCATCCCGAACTAAATCAACCATTGGACCGAATGCAACATTAATCCCACCAGTTTGAGCTTCTTGCCCGATTGCTTGAAAGGCCTGCTGAATCAATGTTGGATTCCAAGTTGCTCCTAAGCCAAGCGGACTCGGGAAAATAGTTTTATAGCCGTATAAAATATCAGCCATAAAAAGCAAAGGAATCTGGTGAGGATGCTGACTGAGATGTTTTTTTTGAATGCGGACGGTTTCTTGGGTACCAGCAACATTTAAAACGGAACCGACTAATTTAACTGCAGTTGGGGAGATTCCTAATTCTTTTGCTGGCCCAATTGACTGGTTCTTAGCACCAAAAAAGTCACCAGACAATTGAACTAATTGGCCAATTTTTTCTGCCCAACTTAAATTATGAAAAAGATCCGCTAATTTATCTTGATTCAATTTAATCCTCCTTAATTAACCGTTTTCATTTAATTATAAATCATCTTGAAGTTTATTTTCTTGTAATTTTAGCTGATATCTTGTACAAATCATGATTTTCAGTTTTGCTTTTGTAAGCGAAAACATTTTTTGAAAAAATTACAATATATAGTTTATTTTTACAAGATTGTTTAGCTAATTCTAGTTATTCTAAGGATGTGAAAACGTTTTCCGGAGTTTGAGATAAAGCTAGTGAGTCTAATGTTAAAGATCAAATATAGACTAACATGTGTGTTCAAAAAACAAGTATATTTAGGAAAAGTTTTGTAACTTATAAACATATAATACGAGGAGGAAAAATTATGACAGAAACAGCAAGAACAGGCTTTTTCCATAAGAAAAGTCTTGGTGTTGATAGTATGGGAATTAAAAAAACTATGTATTTGAGCGATTATCTAGCCGATGGTAGTGGTCAACTGGTATTAAATACAATTTCTGGATTAGTTGGACAAATTACTTATTTTTATACTGATAAAATCGGCGTTGCAGCTGGTGCCGTGGCAACTGTCTTATTCATTGCTAAGATAGCTGATGCTTTTGCCTAGTTAGTTATGGGGCACATTATGGATAAAGGTAAGTCGAAACAAGGAATTTGTCGGCCATGGTTTTTAAGAATGGCAGTTCCAGCAGCAGTTGTAACAATTCTTTTATTTTATGTTCCGCAATCATTTGATGAAACAGGTAAACTGATTTACATGTTGATAACCAATATTCTTTTAACGGCAGTTATTTATACAGCAATTGCAATTCCTTATAATTCAATTATGTTTTTGCGGACAAAAAGTCAAGAAGAAAGATCTGTGATGGGAACTTGGCGTGCAGGTTTGGGATATGTGGCTGGTTCATTTATCGCGATCGCTGTCATTCCAGTTACTAATTTGATGGGTGGAACAGCTGCAGCTTGGTTAAAACTAGCTATTATTTTAGCAATTATTGAATTTGTCTGCTTGATCTTTTTGTTCCGTCATTCGCGGGAAAATAGTGATGTTGATTCAAGTGTGGTTGCCGCTGAAAATATCGATGAAAATGTTTCACTTGCAACGGGAACCAAAATTTTGTTTAAAAACAAGTACTGGATCATTATGTTAGTTGTCCAATTCTGTTTCCAAGTAACTTATGGTATCAGTGGAGCCAGTGGTGCTTATTATGCTAAGTGGGTTTTAGGAAATGATAATCTTGTTGGTTTGATGGGTTTAGCTGGCTTGATTCCAACGCTTTTGGGATTCTTTATTATTGCACCAATGGCTAAAAAGTTTGGTCCAACTAAGACCGTTGAAATTTCAGCTTGGATTGTTTTGGTAAGTAATGCAATTCGTATTTTTATGCCATCAAGTTTAATCGCAACGTTAGTTTTTGGGGCAACTGCCACCTTGGGAACTGTACCACCAATGGCCTTGATTCCAGTTATGACTAATAATTGTGTTGATTATAATGAGTGGAAAACTGGTAAACGACTTTTAGGAATGACCAATAGTGCAATCGGCTTTGGTGGTCAAGTTGGATCTGGTTTAGGAGCTTCACTGGTAGGCTGGTTGCTGGCTTTAGGAGCTTATAATGATGCAGCAGCTAGTCAACCGACAAGTGCCATTTATGCAATCTATAGTTTTTCAATTTATATTCCAGTTATTATTCAAGTAATCGAGTCAAGTCCATAATCTTGTGTAAAATACACTACAATGTTTAACTGTGTCTTACTGATCAAACTTAATATATTTTCTTGTAGAGCTAAGCCATTCCTCATGGGTGTCCATCAATAAAGATCCAATTAATCTGTTGGCCGATGCACGATTAGGAAAGATGCGAATAATTTTTTCTCTTCTACGCACTTCTTGGTTTAGTCTTTCAAGAAGATTGGTGCTTTTCAGCCGATTATAGGCATTACCAATGACAGTGTACTGAAAGGCATCTTCAAAACCGCTATCTAAAGTCTCGCAAGCTTTTGTATAACTGGATTGGTCGATAAAATCAGCAATAAGTTGATTTTTGGTCTCTCGTGCTCTATCGATATCTGTAAGTCTAAAGATGGTTTTCACAGCTTCCCTAAAAGGTTTAGAGTTTTTCTTAGGAACGGTCTTAAAAATATTCCTTAAGAAGTGCACTTGACATCTCTGCCAACTTGCATTGGTAAATGATTGTCGTATGGCAGATACTAAACCCTTATGGGCATCAGAAATGATGAGTTTGGTTCCTTGTAAGCCACGCTCTTTGAGATATTCAAAGAAAGTAGTCCAGGTGTAATCACTTTCTTCATTTTGAATCATAAAACCAATCACTTCACGGTCACCATCATCCGTAATACCAATCGCAATATGACAGCTTTTAGAAAGCACGCGATGAGCCTCACGCACTTTTAGGTAGAGGACATCAGTCATCAAATAAGGATAATTAGTCCCTGTAAGAGACCGGTTTTGCCAGTCGTTAACTATCGGATCTAATTGTTTAGTCAAACTAGAAACAAAGGATTTTGATACCGATTTTCCACAGAGTTCTTCCACAATGTTAGAAACTTTACGAGTAGAGATACCTGAAACGTACATTTCAAGCATAGAAGCGAGTAGAGCTTTCTCATTTCGCTGGTAGCGCTCAAATATTGTTGGTGAAAATTTGCCATCACGTGTCCGAGGTACTTTCAAATTAAGTGTTCCAACACGCGTTGTGAACGTTCGCTCATAGTAACCATTTCGTTGACTGTGACGTTTTTCTGACTGTTCATAATTGTCAGCATGAATGTATTCGGTACGTTGATTTTCCATCAGTTGGTTAAAAATGGTAGTCAAAATACTTTTTGCAGTATCACCTTCTACAGAATGTTCAATAATGTTTTGAACCTGTTCGTTATTCAGTGTAAAATGTACTTGGGTCATGTAAAGTCCTCCTCGGTATGTTTTTGTCGTTAAAAACATTGTACCGTAAAAGGACGTTTACATGGCCTTTTATCTTTTACACAATTATATGGACTTTATCAGTAATCGTTTTGCTTTGCCTTAAATATTATGATTTGGAAGGGAAAATGAGTACAATTGTTAAAGAATTAAAAGAAAGAAATAAACAAACTAAATAAGACTTGTTGTTTGCAAAGGAGAGAAAGAAATGTTTGAAGAAAAAATCAAAGAATTAATTTACAAAATGTCGCTTAAAGAAAAGGCTGCCTTTTGCTCTGGTGAAGATTTCTGGTTTTTAAAAGCTAATCAAGCTTTAGGAATTCCGAAAGTCATGGTTTCTGATGGGCCCAATGGTCTACGCAAACAGGAAGCAAAAGCTGATCATTTAGGAATTGAAAAAAGTGTCGCCGCAGTTTGCTTTCCAGCGGGTTGCTTGAGTGCTGCAAGCTTTGATCCGCAGGTAACTGAAGCTTTAGGGGATAGCTTAGGAAGAGAATGTCAGCATTTTGATGTGGCTGCGATTCTCGGCCCTTCCGTCAATATTAAACGTTCACCATTAGGCGGGCGAAATTTTGAATATTATTCTGAAGATCCATTAGTTGCTGGGAAGATGGCTACTGGGTTTATCAAGGGCGTTCAAAAGCATCATGTTGGTACCAGCATTAAACATTTTGCGGCGAATAGTCAAGAAACTCGGCGGATGACTAGCTCTTCTAATGTTGATGAGCGGACTTTGCGTGAAATTTATTTACCGGCGTTTGAAATGGCGATTAAGGAAGCTAAACCATGGACAGTCATGAGCTCTTACAATCGAATTAATGGCGAATATGTTGGTGATAATCAGCATTTCTTGACCGATCTTTTGCGGAAAGAATGGGGCTTTGACGGTATGGTGATGAGTGATTGGGGCGGTGTTAATAATCGCGTCAAGTCATTAAAAGCTGGTTTGGATCTTGAAATGCCGGGAACTGGTCAAGTAACGACTGACCAACTGATTGAAGCTGTTAAAACTGGTGATTTGAAGGAAGAACAACTAGATCAAGCAGTCGGTCGAATTCTTGAATTCATCTTAAAATATGTTTCTAAGCATCAGAGGAATGCGCCACTCGACTTAGAACATGATCATCAAACTGCTCAGAAAATTGCTGAAGAATCAATCATTTTATTAAAAAATGAAGATCAGGTGTTACCACTATCAGCAAACAAAAAAGTGGCATTCATCGGGCAGTATGCTAAAAAGCCACGCTATCAAGGCGGTGGCAGTTCGCATATTAATAGTTTCAAAGTGGTTTCAGCTTTGGATGCAGCCGCCCAAAATGGCTTGACAGTTGATTACGCGCAAGGCTTTGTTGATAATGACCAAAAGGATGCTGAGAAATTATTGCTGGCAGCTGTTAAAACAGCTAAAAATAGTCAAGTTGCCGTAATCTTTGCTGGCTTGCCAGATAGTTTGGAAGGTGAAAGTTGGTGCTTAGGGGATAATGCAGCTTGTGGTGTCTTGCTCCAAAGCACGACTAGGGTAACATGGCATGCAGAGAAAACACCGCAAATTGATATTGAACAGAGGTATTTACAAACAGAGGGAACAAAGAAAGAACTTCGAGTTTATGACTTGGTTGATACCAGATTGATTCTAGCGGATTTATTTGCCAAATTGAAATTGTGTTATTCATAAAAATAGAGAAATTTTAATTTTTTAATTAGGAGGATCAAAAAATTATAAAAATAAACTTTTGCAACGATTGGAAATTTATAAATCTTAATACAAATAAAACTGCAATAGTTAATCTGCCACATGATGCGATGCTAACTGAGAAACGTGATGAATTTGGAGTTGAAGGTAAAACCACGGGATATTTCGGAGGTGGCAAGTATCTTTATACCAAATCATTAACCGTTAATCCTCTTTGGAAAAAACAAGCAGTCTTTCTGATCTTCCCTGGAATTTATGGCTTGACACAAATAAAAGTTAATGATCAGCTAGTTTGTGAACATCACTATGGTTACTCAGAAATAAAAGTTGATTTAACTAGTTTTTTGAAAATGGAGCAACTTAAAATTGAAGTTTTTGTTGATAACAGTCAACAACCAAATAGTCGGTGGTATTCAGGTAGCGGTTTATATCGACCAGCCTATTTATTGGTTGAACCTTCAGCTGGCATTGAAAACTTAGAAATTAGTACGCTCGGATATCAACCGGCAATTATTAGCGTGACAACTAAGCAACAAGATACGCAAGTAAAAATTTATTTTCAAGATCAGCTGGTTTATTCTGGATTTGAAGGTGAGATTACAATTCCTGATGCTCATCTATGGAGTGCTGAAACCCCTAATTTATATCGCTGCGTGGTTGAAAATCAAAATGATACCAAACAACGTTTATTTGGGATCGTCAAGATTGACAACCTGCCAGGAAAGGGCTTATTTGTTAATGGTCAAGCAGTCAAATTAAGAGGTGGTTGTATTCATCATGATAATGGAATTTTAGGAGCCTGTGCTTTTCAAGATGCGGAATTCAGAAAAGTCAAAATTTTAAAAGAAAATGGTTTTAACGCGATTAGATCTGCACACAATCCTTGTTCAGATGAATTACTGACAGCTTGTGATCAATTAGGAATGTATGTTCTTGATGAATTTTGCGATGGTTGGTATACACCTAAAAATCGTTACGACTATTCAAACTATATTCGAGCTGATTTTAAACGAGACTTAACCTGGATGATTCAGCGGGATAAAGAGCATCCTTCGGTCATCATGTATTCGATTGGTAATGAAGTTACTGAAAGTGCCAGTCAGCCAGGGGTTGAGTTCGCTCAAAAATTAATTAAAACAATTAAACAAATTGACCGCAAACGACCAGTTACTTGTGGAGTGAATCCAATGCTGAATGTTTTGGCGGTTAAAGGAATTGGTTTGTATCAGGCTGATAAAGTTGATAAGCAGTCAGTTCAAAATAAAAAGAAAAGTTCTAAAAAGACGGGTTCAGCGTTTTTTAATGTCCTGATGGAAAAGGCAAATTGGTTCACAGACAAAGTCAGCACTACCAAGACGGCTGATCGGGCAATTAGCGATATCATGGGTGTTTTAGATGTGGCTGGATTCAATTACGGATCACGGCGTTATGATAGTGATGTGAAACGGCATGCTAGTTGGAATATTCTTGGAACTGAGACATTAGTAGTTGATTTACCATATAACTGGGAAAGGGTTGAAAAATATCCTAATGTAATTGGTGATTTTGTTTGGTCAGCTTTTGATTATTTAGGAGAAACAGGAACTGGCGATTGGCGTTATTTTTCAGATCCAGGGTTACCGTTAATTTCTGGCAGCGGAACAATTGATATTTTAGGAAACCCAGGAGCTGAGAATTTCTTTCAAAGAACAGTTTGGGGTCAACAAAATAAGCCCTTTATCGGTGTACGACCGCTAAAAGTCAATCAAGAAATTCCGCAAAAGAGTCGTTGGCGTTTTACGAATGCAATTAGCAGCTGGAGTTGGTCAGGATTTGAAAATCAAAAAGCCACAATTGATGTTTTTTGTCGTGCAAGCAGTGTTGCTATTTGGATAAATCAAAAAAAGATTGGTCAAAAAAGAATCAAGAATTTTAAAGCAACTTTTCAGACTAAATATATTCCTGGTAAAATTACAGCAATTGCTTATGATCGCCATGGTAATGAACTTACTAGCTCTTGTTTAATGACTGCTTGGGGAAAAACTCAGTTAAGCGCTAAGCCGGATAAAAAAGTCCTTCGTGCTAACGGTCAAGATCTTTGTTACTTGCCGATCGAACTGGTTGGATTAGACGGAATTACTAAAGTTACTGAAGATCAACAAATCAAAGTAACTGTCACTGGAGCAGGGAAGCTGCAAGCATTGGGCAATGCAAATTGTACGACGAATGAAAGTTATCTTGATGACGTCCACTCAACTTATTTTGGTAAAGCATTGGCAATTATTCGAGCTGGAAATGATCAGGGAATCGTAACTGTCGAAATTTCAGGTAAAGGTTTAGAGTCCTTGAAAGTTCAACTTGAAGTTATTGGCGATTAAAATGTCTGGAAAGGGGGAAGTAATAATGCTAGCTCAAAGTGTTTTAAAGTTGTTGCAAAAGCCAAATTCAATTGAAATCGAACAAAAAAAGAATGCGCATTACTTGGAAGAAATGCCAACTAACGCTATTAGCCAAGAGCTTTCACAACAGAAAAAATATAAGGTCTTAAATAACTACTTCTTCAAAAATAAAGACATTTACATTAGCAAACATAATCGTTTTGCCCCTTATCCAACGCATTCGCATACTTTTTTAGAGATTAATTATTTGCTCAAAGGTTAGGCACATCAAATCGTTGATGGTCAGCCAATTACGCTCAATCAGGGTGACTTATTATTGCTTGATGTGGGTGCTAAGCATTCAATTGCCTCTCTAAGCGAAAATGACTTATTGATCAATATTCTGTTTCGTAACAGTAATATCAATATTGATTTTTTAAAGGATCTGTGTCGCAGTAGTAGTGTCCTCTATGATTTTTTGATCAATAGTTCGCTCAAAAACAGTCAGCAACAAGATTATTTGATCTTTCGGACAGCAAATAATCAAAAGATCGCCCAAGTCATGGATGAAATCATTGAAGAATATTTTTTACAGCGAAAATTTGCCGATACAGTGATCAAGGCTTACTTGCAGATTTTGATCACCAATTTAGTGCGTGATTATCATATTTTTGATGATCAGCCGCCCAGCAAAACGCGTAGCTTAATGATTGAAATTCTAGCGGAAATCGATAAAAACTATGCGGAAATTAGCCTAAAAAAAGTAGCGGCCGAGCATAGCTATAATGAAAACTATCTGAGCAATTTGTTTAAAAAAGAGGTTGGTCAGTCATTTTCAACGGTTGTCTTAAAAAAGCGTTTAACCCAGGCTAATATTTTGATCACGACTACGACCTTGCCAATCAATCAAATCATTAGTTCCGTTGGGATCACGAATTATAGCTTCTTTTATAAGAAGTTTTTTGAACAGTATGGACGGTTACCGCTGGAACAGCGAAAATTGCATAGCTAATAGCCTGATTAAGATTGTTGAAACATTCAGCCAACAATCTTTTTTTATCTGTGAATATGTTATCAATAACAAAGCTTATGTTATTGTAAGCGAATACAAATGGTGGTGTAATTTACTTGAGCTACAGATAACAAACTGAATTTTTGATAAAAGAGGTGTTGTTAATGACAAAAGTTTTTGTCGCAGTTGACATTGGAGCTTCGAGTGGACGATTAATGCTGGCTAAGCTGGAAAATAATCAGTTGCAGTTGCAAGAAGTTCATCGCTTTAAAAATGGATTTACCTATTCACAAGGTCATGATCGCTGGAATATTGATAATCTGATCAATGAAATTCTGATTGGTTTGAAGAAAATTAAGCAGGCTGGGTATGATCAGGTGACGTTGGGGATCGATACTTGGGCAGTTGATTACGTTTTAGTTGATAAAAAGGGCAATAGGCTGCAAGATCCAGTTGCTTACCGCGATGCGCGTACTCAAGGCAGTATTAAAAAGCTAACTTCACAATTGTCAAAAGAGTATATTTATAAAAAAACAGGAATTCAATTTTTGGATTTTAATACGTTGTATCAGTTGTATGTTGAAGACAAAAATTTATTAGCTAGAACTGACAAAATCATGATGATTCCTGATTATCTTGGTTATATCTTAACGGGCAAAGCAGTTACCGAAGTTACCAATGCTTCAACAACGCAAATGCTAAGTTTACGTGAAGGATTGTTTGACGATCATTTGCTGGAAAAAGTCAATGTCAAATCCTCACAGTTTCCCAAATTAGTGGAAGCTGGTACTATTTTAGGGCAAATCAAGGAAAGCTTGGTTGAACAATATAATTTGCCAGCAACTGAGGTCATTACTGTGGCAACTCATGATACCGCTTCAGCCGTAGTTGGAACACCGGGACTTGGTCAAAGATGGGCTTATCTGAGTTCGGGTACCTGGTCGCTGATTGGGACAGAGTTAAATGTGCCGGAAAATGGCAAACAGGCATTTGAACAAAATTACACCAATGAATGGGGAGCGTACGGAACCTATCGTTTCTTGAAAAATATTATGGGACTGTGGATCATTCAAAATATTAAGCATGAACTTGATGACAGATACAGTTTCGCCGAGCTGGCGGAATTAGCCGGCCAAGAAGTGCCCTTTCAGCAATTAATTAATGTCAATGATGAAAGATTTCAAAATCCCAAAAACATGATTAAGGAATTACAGGCCTACTGTCGTGAAACGCGACAAAAAGTACCACAAACCCCGGGTGAATTGGCAATGGCAGTTTATGCCAATCTAGCTTTGTATTACGCCAATGAACTGGAAGTCTTAGATCACATTTTAAATTATCGGATCGATACTTTGAATATTGTCGGTGGTGGCTCCAACGTGACTTTGCTTAATCAATTGACGGCAACTTTGAGTGACGTTGATGTGTATGCTGGACCAAGTAAAGCAACTGCGATTGGCAATATTATTGTCCAGATGATCACGAAAGGCGAGATTCTAAATGTTTACCTAGGACGGCAGCTAATTGCTAACTCATTTCCAATTAAAAAATTTGTGCCGCAAAAAGATCAATCTACTCAGGTCCTAAAACATTATCAAAGATTTATCGCAGAACATTGAGGGGGAAACAATCATGGTTAAAGCAAAGAATGTTGAACAAGCGTATCAAGTTGCTAAGGAACGTTATGCTGAATTAGGTGTTGATACTGATCAAGCAATGGAACAGTTGAAAAATGTTAAACTATCTGTTCATTGCTGGCAAGGCGATGATATTCATGGCTTTTTAAATCCTAATCAGGAACTGACAGGTGGAATTGGCGTTAGTGGCAATTATCCTGGAATTGCAAGAACACCGGCTGAATTGACAGCAGATTTGCATGAAGCTTTATCATTGATTCCAGGAAAACACAAGGTTCAGCTGCATACGATCTATGCGGTAACTGATCAGAAAAAGGATTTTGACGAAGTAGGACCAGAAGATTTCAAATATTGGGTCGACTGGGCTAAACAAGAAGGAGTTGGGCTGGATATGAATCCGACCTTCTTCTCACATCCAAAAGTTAAACAGAATTTCACTTTAGCTAGTCCAGAAAAAGAAATTCGTGATTTTTGGATCGAAGTCGGCAAAAAGTCACGTGAAATTTCGAATTATTTTGGTCAAGAATTAGGTCAGCGTTCAGTCAATAACTTCTGGATTCCAGATGGTTTTAAAGATAATCCGATTGATAAGCAAAGTCCGCGGGAGCGTCTGATTGAATCATTGGATGAAATTTTTGCTAAGAAATATGATGAAAAGAATACGATCGAAGCAGTTGAAGGTAAATTATTTGGAACCGGAATTGAATCATACACAGTTGGTTCACACTTGTTCTATAACAATTATGCCATCAGTCGTGGCAAACTTTGGACGATTGATGCAGGTCATTGGCATCCAACTGAAGATGTTTCAGATAAATTCTCAGCCTTCTTCCCATTTGGCAAAGGGTTGATGCTGCATGTTTCACGTCCGGTGCGTTGGGATAGCGATCATGTGGTAATTATGGATGATGCTTTATTGCGAATCACTCGTTCTTTGGTTCGCGATCATGAACTTGAACGGACGAATATTGGACTTGACTTCTTTGATGCAACAATCAATCGAGTTGCAGCTTGGGTAATTGGAGCGCGGACCACCCAAAAGGCTCTGCTGCAGGCCATGTTAGCACCAGTTGATCAACTGAAGAAAGCCGAGTTGAACTATGACTTCACAACCCGGTTGGCAGTTACTGAAGAACTGAAATCATATCCATTTGGTGCGGTTTGGGATGAATTTTGTTTGCAAAATGGGACACCAGTTGGAGCGGATTGGCTGGATAACATTCATCAGTATGAAAAAAATGTCCAGTTTAAACGGAAATAATGAGTGGGGGAATTTTAAATGTCAGAATTTGTAAACTCAAAATTTGTCAAAAAAATCAGTGAAATCATCTATACATCGTATACCCATGGCTGGGATGAGCGTAATGGCGGTAATGTTTCACTCCGAATCGATGGGGCTGATCTAGCTGATTATGCAGATGTGAAAAAGGTTAACAAGACAATTGATTTGGGTTTTGATGCGCGGACGTTGGCTGGTCAGTAGTTCTTAGTTACGGGCACGGGCCGCTATTTTCGAAATGTTATCAACCAACCAAAACTAGACTTAGGCTTAGTCCGGATCACTGCTGATGGTCAAAAGGCAGATTTAATGTGGGGCTTTGAAGACGGCGGGTTACCGACTTCAGAATTTCCAAGTCATTTAATGTCACATATTGAACGTTTGAAAGTTGATCAAAATCAGCGGGTGGTAATGCATTGTCATCCGACTAACCTGATCGCACTTTCTTTTACCCAAGATTTGGATGAAGCTCAGATTTCACGGCTATTATGGAAAATGCAAGCTGAATCATTGGTTGTTTTTCCAGAAGGAATCGGCGTAATTCCATATATGACGCCTGGGACGACTGAAATCGGCAAAGCAACCGCAGCAAAAATGCAAGACTTCCGCGTAGTTATGTGGCCGCATCATGGGATTTTTGGAGCCGGAACAAGTTTAGATGAAACTTTTGGTTTGATTGAGACAGTTGAAAAGGCTGCAACAATCTATTCGCAAATTGGCGCTCAAGGTGGCCAGATCAAGCAAGCGATCACTGATGATCAACTGCGGGCATTAGCCAAAGCTTTCCATGTTGTCGCTAATCCAGACTTTCTTTAAAAAATTAATTTATCAAGGGATTTCACTGGGGACGCTTTTGGATGACAGTGAGATCCTTTTTTTGTGTGAGTTTTAAATTTGACAACTAATTTAAGAAAAGTTATCCTTTAATTATACCAGGTGGGGTATAATTAAAGGAGGAAACTAAGTATGTTTTGGGATAAATTTGAAAGTGTTTCAACTGATGAGTTAAATAATAAAATGAACCGGCAAACAGCAATTATGGATGTTCGACAGCCTTATGAGTATCAAGAGGGTCATATCCCCGGCGCAGTTAATTATCCATTGATGCAGGTTTTACAGGATCCGCAGGCCGCATTAAAACAAGTTAGCGGTCGGCCGCTTTATGTGATTTGTCATTCCGGTGCTCGCAGCCGGCAGGCAACCAAAGCTTTAAGCCGTTATGATCAGCAGGTGATCAATGTTAGTGGCGGAATGATGAATTGGCACGGCAAAGTTAAACAAGGAGCTAAAAAATGAGAATTGTAATTATTGGTGGTGTCGCTGGCGGAATGTCAGCAGCAACGCGTTTACGCCGCTTATCAGAAGAAAATGAAATCATCGTCTTGGAAAAAGGACCATTTGTTTCTTTTGCTAATTGCGGCCTACCTTATTATTTAGGCGGTGAAATTACTGATTGGCAACAATTGGTTTTGAAGACACCAGCTGATTTGCACCAGCGTTTTAACTTGGATGTTCGCATCAATCATCGAGTTACAGCAGTTGATTTAACGCAACAGAAATTAACGATTAAGACACCGGATGGTATAAAGCAGCTGCATTATGATCGCCTTTTGCTTTCACCAGGAGCTTCTCCAATTGTACCGCGAATGCCAGGAGTGGACTTAACTCAGCGACAATTTGTTTTACGCGGGATTCCCGACTTAAAGAAAATTGTCACTGCTCTAAAGCAAAATAATCTCAAAAAGATTGCAGTTATTGGTGGGGGAGCAATTGGCATCGAAGTTACCGAAGCACTTTTGCGACAAGGTGATCAAGTTTCGTTAATTGAAGCGCAAGATCAAATTTTAGCGCCTTTTGATTTGGAAATGACGGCACCGCTGACAGCCGAGTTGAGAAAACATGGGGCGAAGTTACATTTAGCGTCTAAAGTAACTCGAATTTTAGCGGACAATACTTTAGTGTTAGAAAATAATCAGCAAGTTGCTAGTCAAGCAATTATTTTTGCATTAGGTGTTCGTCCAGATACAGCAATTTTTCAACAAGCTGGGTTAAAAACAGCCGTTGATGGCAGCCTGCTAGTTGATGAACATTACCAAACATCAGCTGAAAATGTCTATGCTGTCGGGGATGCGATTTTAACCAAAAATCAATTAACTCAGCAAGCTCAGCCTTTTCGCTTAGCTTCACCGGCCAATCGTCAAGGCCGACAAGTTGCCGATGCAATCATGGGCCTGAAACGAAAAAATCAAGGAAATATTGGGACTTCAATCGTCCGTGTTTTTTCGCAAGCTGCAGCCCAAACAGGTCTAAATGAAAAGCAGTTGAAAAAAATGGGGCGAAATTATCGCTGCCTGCATTTACGCGGTAATTCGCATGTTACTTATTTTCCAGGGGCAGCGGCAATTAAATTAAAATTGTTGTTTGATTCAGAAAATGGTGCAATTTTGGGTGCTCAAGCAACTGGTCAAAGTGGAATTGCCCGGCGGATCGATGTCTTAGCTACCGCAATCAAGGGACATTTGACCGTTAATGATTTGCCCGAGTTGGAATTGAGCTATTCACCGCCGTTTGGTTTAGCTAAAGATCCAGTCAATTTGGCGGGGTACGCTGCACAAAATGTTCTTGAAGGGCTTTCCGATAATCTGCAATGGTATGAATTAGCTAAGTATCAGGCAGCTGGAGCATATTTACTTGATGTACGTGAGCCAGTAGAAATTCAGCAGAATGGTGCTTATCCCCAAGCCCACAACCTGCCACTGGATTCGCTGCGTGATCATTTAGCAGAACTACCAACTAAGCGCCTGATCATCACGGCTTGTCAAAGCGGTCAGCGCAGCTATTTAGCGGAACGGATCTTACGTAACCATGGTTTTCAAGTCAAGAATTTGGATGGTGGCTGGTTGACCTACCATGATGGAATGACACAAAAACTTGGTAAAGCTTGAGATAAGCTTTATAATAATGATAACAAGCAAAGGGCGAACAGATGGTAAGATCTTTTTAGTAAATGGTTTGTCACTTATAAACTTAGAATATGAGGGTGGAGTCAAATGCAGTGTGATCCGAAGTTAGTTAACCGTTTGAAACGTATCGAAGGCCAAGTTCGCGGTATTTTGCGGATGATGGCTGAACATTCTGACTGTCAAGATGTTACGACTCAACTGCTAGCCGTTCGCTCCGGGGTTGATAAAGTCATCGGCTTGATTGCACTAGAAAATCTTAAGGAACAGGTCGATCAAAATATTGATGATCCGGCTGTTTGGGAGGATCCAACCGTACAAGCAGCCTTAAAGATTTTATTGAAATCACGGTAAATCGGTCGTCAGAATGGATGATGATTGATGAAAAAACAATTTTAAAAACTTATTTCTGCAAGCTGGGAAATTATCGATTTTCTCAGTTTTTTTGCGTAACTGAATAATAAAGATATTGTTGCTTTAAGACAGAACTAATAAGCCAGCAACTAAAAAGCGTT
>NZ_AHYZ01000189.1 GCF_000255495.1 Liquorilactobacillus vini DSM 20605 | reverse complement strand
TTAACAATTAATTAATTCATATGAATTGCAAAACTTGGTTGCCAATATTGGAAACTCTTAACACTAACGGATTCTCCAGTCTTTGGAGCTGCAATGTAACTAGTACCACCAAGATAAATTCCAACATGGTATGCTGATCCAACACCGCCCCAGAAAATCAAATCGCCAGGTTCTGCAGACGAAACCGAAACAGCCGAACCAATAGTTGATTGAGCCTCAGATGTCCTTGGCAAGCTGACACCAAAGTGAGCATAAACATATTGAACAAATCCAGAACAATCAAAGCCGTTTGGCGTAGTACCACCATAAACATAAGGAACACCAATAAATTGTTCAGCATAACTAATGACGGAAGACGCTGAAACTGATGTACTTGATGTTGTTGTACTGGTGCTACTATTAGAACTAGTTTGCGAAGTCGAAGAACTTGCAGCAGTAGTTGAACTAGCTTGGGTTGTTGCTGCTGAAGAACTTGTAGCAGTAGTTGAGCTAGCCTGCGTTGCTGCTGAAGAACTTGCAGCAGTAGTTGAACTAGCTTGGGTTGTTGTTGCAGATGAGCTTGTTGCAGAACTGCTTGAAGCTGCTGCTTGAGTAGCTGTTGTCGAAGAACTTGCAGCATTAGCAGTTGTTGTCGAGCTTGTACTTGTAGTCGTTGTCGTAGTAGGTGTTTTAGTTGGATCATTAATTGTCAAAGTTTGACCAACAGTAAGAACACTGCCCAAACTATTTGAACTTCTCAATGAATCAACTGATACACCATAAGCCTGAGCGATTGAGTAAAGTGAATCGCCAGATTTAACTGTATATGTAACATGATTTGCTGAAACAGTTACACTTGGTGTCGTAGTAGTCGTTGTCTGCTGAGTATCAGTATCTTGATCGGTTGTTGCAGCAGTACCATTAACTTTCAAAACTTGACCAGGTTTGATCAAATCACTGCTTAAACTATTTAATGACAGCAAATTTTCAACACTTGTATTATACTGCTTTGCCAAATCCCAAAGAGTATCACCTGACTTAACAGTAACAGAACTGGTAGTTTTGCTATCAGTAGTTTTAGCTGAATTAGAACTGTCAGGAATCTTTACGCTTTGATTAGTTACGATTAAATGAGTATTCTGATTAATATTATTTAAAGTTTCAATCGATTTAATTGATACGTTATACTTTTGGGCAAGTCCCCAAACAGTATCATTCTTCGCAACTTTTACAGTAGTTGCTGCATTAGCATTTGCTGTAGAAGCGAGGAAGAGCCCAGCGGCACCCACAGTACCTGCGATAATTGTTTTTGCTGATTGTTTCAAAAAATTCACTCCTACCTTGTAAAAAATTTATTAACTACTTTATAAAACTAATTGACTATATTCTACCTTAATAATGTTGCAGAAGAGTAGAAAAAATATTACAAAAATCTTTAGTTTGTAACATTTGGCGACTAGTGCTAGTGCTAAGCCATTTTTAATCAAAATTTTTTTCGAGGATTAAGTTGATTTTTAAAAATTGTAATTTAGAAGCCAGATATTAAAGCCAATAGGCGCTTAAATCAAACATCAAAAACTTTAAGGCGTTTGATATTACAATTTGTTTACAAAAAAGTAAAATTGAAACCTTGAATATTTCAATTTATTTTAATCAGAAATCCTAATGAAATGGCTTTTCAGAATTTTAAAAATTGCAGATACATTACCATGAACTGATGATGCGGTGTAGAAAATTGAGCAAATTTTTAATGTGATTGTTTGCCTCTAAGATGCGGAATGATTATTAGTAATGAAAGCGCCTTGACATTGTTAAAATAATGAGCTACATTCGGAACATTGGTGAGTTTTCGATTAATTTTTGCTTAGCTTACTTTTAATCAGAAACAAAACTAAAAAAATTAAGAAAGAAGTGGGAAGCTTGCAGCGTGTCTATAATTTTTCAGCTGGTCCAGCGGTTTTGCCAGCTGAAGTTGTCAGAACAGTTCAAGAAGAACTGCCGTCGTATCGTCGTAGTGGAATGAGCATCATGGAGATCAGTCATCGCTCCTCACTTTTTACTGATCTCCAGGAAACAGCTGAAACAGATCTGAGAAAATTGATGCAAATTCCTGATAATTATGATGTCTTATTTTTGCAAGGCGGGGGTACCTTACAATTTGCAATGACCGCGATGAATTTAGCTGTTAAAACCAAAAGGGTCGGCTTCATTGATTCTGGTCATTGGGCGCAACGAGCAATGGAGGAAACAGCTTTGGTCAAGGGAACCAAGGCGGTTGTAATTGCTTCAAGCAAAAATCAAAAGTACACGCAATTGCCAAAAATCGAACCAATTACTGGACAATTTGATTATTTGCATTTAACTGTTAATAATACAATTGAGGGAACTATGTATCATCAAATTCCAGCCGAATTGAAAAAATTTCCGCTGGTTGGTGATTTGTCTTCAATTATTTTAGGCTACAATTATCAAGTGACTGATTTTGACTTGATTTATGCTGGGGCACAAAAAAATATTGGACCAGCTGGTTTGACAGTTGTGATCTTGAAGCATGAATTGTTGCAGAATGCACCTGAATTGCCGGCAATGTTGAGTTATCCCAAACAGGTCCAAAAGCACTCCGCTTTAAATACGCCGCCTGTTTTTGCAATTTATGTTGCTGGTTTAGTTTTCAAATGGCTGCTAGCTCAAGGTGGCGTGGCAGCGATGCAAGAAAAGAATGAACAAAAAGCTCAGCTGCTGTATGCTGAAATTGAAAATTCAAAGTTATTTAAATCTCCAGTTGCCGTTGAGGATCGTTCCTTGACCAATATTCCGTTTGTAACCGGCTCGGCACAACTCAATCAGCTATTTGTTGCTGAAGCACAAGCAGTCGGATTATTAAATTTGAAAGGTCATCGTTCAGTGGGCGGTATGCGGGCGAGCTTGTATAACGCTATGCCATTAGCTGGCGTAAAGCGCCTGGTTGAATTTATGCAGGAATTTGAAAGACAACATGGGGGACGGAACTAATGAAAATGGATATTAAAACTTATAATGTAATTGCTCAGCAAGGCTTGGATGTTTTCCCAACGGAGAAGTATACAGTTAATCAAAGCCAAAAACCAACTGCTTTATTAATTCGCAGTCAAGATATGCATAAAACGCATTTTGGCACTAATGTTTTAGCGATTGCTCGAGCTGGAGCGGGTGTCAATAATATTCCTTTGATTGAAGCGGCAAACAATGGCACGGTCGTTTTTAACACGCCAGGCTCAAATGCCAATGCTGTTAAAGAATTGATTATTGCTTTGCTGGTTTTGGCCGTTCGTCCGGTTGTTCCGGCAGCCGCTTGGGCCAAAAAAGTGGTTGGTGCGGATGTTAGCTTACAAACTGAAAAAGGCAAAAATCACTTTGCTGGGACTGAGATCCAAGGGAAAACGCTCGGGGTGATCGGTTTAGGCAATGTTGGCTCACGGGTTGCTCAAGCAGCTGCCAATCTGGGAATGAGAGTGATTGGTTACGATCCTTATATTAGTGTGGAACATGCTTGGAAAGTTTCTAATCAGCTTCCCCGCGCCGAAAAATTGGCGCAGTTATTGCCAAAGTGTGATTTTGTAACAATTCATATTCCGTATACCGACAAAAATCGGGATTTGATCACGGCTAAAGAATTAGCTTTGATGAAAGATCAAGCGATTCTTTTCAACTATTCACGGTGGGGGATTGTTAATGAAGACGACGTGGTAGTTGCGTTGAATCAAAAACATTTGCGCAAGTATGTAACAGATTTTAGTTCAAACAAAATTGTGGGTCACCCGAAAATCATGATTACGCCGCATATTGGTGGGACGACCCAAGAAGCAGAAACTAATGGCGCTGTCATGGCTGCACAAACTTTGCGTAAATATTTGGAGACTGGTAATATTGTCAATTCGGTCAACTTCCCGACGGTTGAAATGCCATTTGAGTCTCCGGTGCGGATGACTATGATTCATCAAAATGTTCCGAATATGGTTGGTCGAATCACGACAATTTTAGCTAATGATGATATCAACATTGATAATATGATCAATAAAAGTCGCGGACAGTTCGCCTATACGGTGATTGATATTGGCCAGCAACCGGCTGAGCAATTAGAAACTTTGCAGAAAGAATTGTTGGAGATCCCAGAAGTCATTCGGGTCCGGGTTTTGAAAAATGAATTCTAAATTGATATAATTAAGTTCCTTGGCAGGGGCAGATAAATATAGCGGTCAAGATTTTTAAAATCTTGACCGCTGTTTTTTGAAGATAAATTAATATTATTGACTTAGGCTGATTCGTTTAGTTTACGATAAGCTAGCGAAAGCAGATAAAAAACAGTTTCGATGGTTGCGATAAAGAAGGTAACTGGCCAGTTGGTCAAATAACCCAGATACAAGCCGCCCCAAGTGCCAATTAATGCCAAGACGATGCTGAGGCCAATTAGTCCACCAACTGAACGGCAAAAAGGTTGAGCGGCAGAGCTCGGCAAAGTTAATAAGACAAAAATCAACAATGCCCCCACGATTTGAGCAGCGACACTCACGCTGAGTGCGACCATAATCAAAAAAGTCAAAGTCATCCAGTGCCGGGAAACATGCTCAGTTTCTGCGCCGGTACTGTCAAAGGAATCAAATTTTAATTTGCGATAGATCAATGCTAAAATGCCAAGGACGATGATCGCGATCGTTAAGATTTGCCAGACATTTTGCTGGGTAATGCCGACGATGCTGCCAAATAAAATACTGGTTGCATAAGAAGCGTTTTGACTGGAAAGCGACAAGAACAAAACGCCTAAGCCCATGAAAAAGGCAGAAACGGCACTGATGACAGAATCGCTGGCATGATTGCTGCTTTGCTCACTGATCCCCAGTTGGTCCGCGGCTAAAGCACTTAAAACAGTAAAGACCATCATCCCTTGCAGTGGTGTCCAACCGATCCAAGCTCCAAAAGCCGCACCTGAAAAACCGATTTCGGACAGAGTGTGTGTCATAAAAGGCAACCGGCGAGCAACGACAAAAACACCGATTACGCCACACAAAATGGCAACCGCAGTCCCAGCAGCAAATGCATAGCGCATAAAAGCAAAGTTAAACATTTTCATCCTCCTTTTTCAGCTGCAGCTCGGTGGTTGAACCGCTGATGTAAGAACCAGCGCGCAATTCCAGAAAATGCTGGCCGAATTTTTTAACGAGCGGCCAATCATGGGAAATAAAGATAATCGTCATCCCACTGACTTGGTTCAAATGCTGAACCGTTTCTAAGACTTCATATTTGGCATCTTGGTCCAAACTGGCAGTGGGCTCATCGAGGATCAGTAATTGTGGTTGGTTCAAAATAGCTTGCGCCAAATATGCCCGTTGCTTTTCGCCGCCAGAGGAAGTTCCCAACCGCTGATTTTGTTTGGCAGTTAAACCAGTTTGTTGCAAAGCTTTAGTAACTGCTTGTTTTTCGCGTTGGCTGAGCCAAGGGGTAAATGAATTGCATAGTTTGAGACTAATAAAATTTTTGATTGATAATGGATAGTCACCGCTCAAATTGCGAAACTGCGGGACGTAACCAATGTCGGCAGCAGATTTCAATCGTTCATTAAAACTGATTGTGCCGGCAGTGGGATGTAATTGCTGCAGCAATAACTTGATTATGGTCGTTTTACCAGTACCATTAGCTCCCAAAAGACAGAAAAAGTCACCTTGCTTCAAGGTGAAACTCAAATCGGTGAATAATTTTCTGGTTCCAAAAGCCATTGCCAAATGTTCAACTTGAATCAATGGTTGATCTGACATAATAACTTCCTCTCATCTAAAAAGTAATAATTACTATTTATTATAACAAACCAGGCAGCCTTGTAAAGTGTAATAATTATCATTAAATTTTATTTTCTACCCTGCCATTCAGCCTGGAATTCAGCCAAAAAATCCAGCATAAATTGTTGACGGTGGCGGGCTAGTCGCTTGGCGGTAGCGGTATTCATCATCTTTGCTAATTTCAGCAGCTTTTCGTGAAAATGATTAATGATGGTTTCTTGAGTCAAGTCACGATATGCTGCTTTCGAAAATTCACGCCGGGGAGCAATCATTGGATCATAGATTGTTTCTTGATGAGCACCGCCATAATAGACCGCTCGAACAATACCAATTGCGCCGATGGCATCTAAACGATCGGCATCTTGCACGATTTGACCGCTGAATGGCAAAGAAAGCGACTTTTCTAAACTTTTACTAAAAGATATGTTATGAGTGATCAGTAAGATTTGTTCACCTTGTTCAGCAGAAAAACCAATTTTGGTTAAGAATTGCTGCAGCTGCTGTTCACTTTGCTGCGGATCAGCCACTAATTTGTCGTCAGCGATGTCGTGCAGATAGGCTGCAGCTAAAGTAATGGTAGGATCAGCTGGTTGATTTTCATGTTCGAGAATGTAGCTGGCATTTTTGACAACTCTTAAAATATGGTCAAAACCATGACCAGTTTGATCAGATTGCATTTTTTGCTGGGCAAAGAGCCGGACTTGATTTAAAATTTGAGAATTATTCACTTTGAAAAACTTCCTTTCGATAATTTTAGTTTACCAAAAATAACGTTTAAAAGTAAAAGCTCAAAACTTAATGAATTTTTATTCATCTTATGCTTATTAATACCAGATGTTAAATTTTTCTTAAGCTAAAATACTAATTTATAGCGCAAACTAGCAACAAACAAAATCCTTCTGATGTATGATAATGCATTTAATTTTGAAAAAACTAATTGTTATGATAATATTAATGTAGACAAAGACGCATCTAGCAAAGACTGCAGATTAAAATCGGAGCTTGATGCTTTTTTTCTACCGTTGTTTAGAACTATTGTCACTGAAAGGAGGGAGCGGTTTAAGACCGCGAACAAATGAAGTTATTGATTGTTCTAGAAAATGTTGTAATGGATGGAACTAAACGAGCCGCAACAGTTTTAGGAAATACGTTGCATGATCAGCAAGTTGATGTTTCGTTTTACTCTTTAGAAGATGTGGATCCATATTATACGCTGAAAGCACCTTTAACAGTTGCGGCTCGACCAGCGGCTGGTAATGTTTTGAACTTTCATGGTGCTGATCCCTATGTTCATTATGCTGATCAGATTGAAGACTTGATTACTTATCTGGAACAGAGTGATTTTGATACAGTAATCTTAACTGCTGGCTTGTTAAGTAGTTTTGCTCCATTGATCAAAAAACGCCTGCCTAAGGTTAAATTGATTGCTTGGATGCATAATAACTATCAAACATATTTAAATCAATATTATGTTTCGATGCAGGATGAGTTCAAGCAAGGTTTGCGAGCAGCTGATACGGTCATCGCTTTGACAGACTCCGATTGGCAGAATTATCGCAAACTGAATTCTAACACGGTCAAAATTTATAATCCTCTAACGCTCAAACCACAGCATCGAGCAGATTTGAATAGCCACGTGATTGCCTTTACTGGTCGAATCGCAATTCAGCATAAAGGAATCGACTTTTTATTGGAAGCGGCACAGTATCTGCCAACTGATTGGAAAATTGCGATTGCTGGTGAAGGAGTTTCTGAAGATATGGAGTGCTTCAGCAAGTTAATTGCAAAATTTGCAGTGGCGGATAAGATAATTTATCGCGGAGCTTTGAAAGATCAGCAGTTGCAAGACCATTACGAAAGTGCATCGATTTTTGTTTCAACCTCACGTTGGGAAGGAATGCCATTAGTGATGGGAGAAGCGATGGCGTTTGGTTTACCGGTAGTGGCAATGGAAAATACTGGTTCGCTGGAGTATTTGCAAGATAATAGTTATGGTGTCGTAACCAAGCCACAGGATGTTGCAGATTTTGTTAGTGTGTTACGTCGCTTTATGCATAGTCGCTTCTTACGCCGCTACTATGCTGAGCGCTCATTAGAACGAATTAGTCATTTTGCTCCAGAAACGATTGCTAAGCAGTGGATTCAAGTACTTAGTCAAGCAAATCAGTCAGTTCAGGAATTAGTCTAATTTTTTTATGACTTGGGAGAGAAAAAGTGAAAACTAAAAAGCTCCAAATAAATCTTTTGCGACTTTAAGAGGCACATAAAAAATGTAAGCCTCTTTTTTTTGTCATTTTATTAAAAATAATTAAAATTAATTGGCATTTTAAAAACTTATGATTGGTAAGTAAATTTTAAAACGTGTAAAATAAAGCTAATTTAATTAAGTCGGGAGAGATCTTAAAATGGCTAAAAGAAATTTTGATTTAAAGACGGCGGTAATTGCCGGCGGAGTTGCAGGAATCGTGTCAGGTTTTGTCAAGCTGGGATGGGAAGCTTTATTTCCGCCGCGGACTGCTGAACGAGATGCCACTAATCCGCCGCAGAAGTTTTTGCAGCAGTTAGGCGTACCAGAAAAAATTACCCACTCAACTTATACTTATTCTGGGCACCAACTACCGTGGGTCAGCTTTTTAATGCATTTTGGTTTTTCTTCTAGCTTCGGAGTACTGTATACGGTAGCCGGCCATTATTTGCCGATCATTAAGCTGGGACAAGGAACCTTTTTTGGAGCTGGAGTTTGGGCGGCTGCACATTTGGGGGCTTTACCAATGCTAGGGACGGTTCCTAGCGCTAAGGATCAGCCAGCTGAAGAACATTTGTCAGAATTATTCGGCCATGTTTCTTGGATGTGGGTGACTCATATTGTTGCTAATGAGTTAATGGCTGAAGCTCAAACTAAAGTAAAAAAATAAATCTGATTTGGAGAAAGAAGGAAATCAGGGATGAAGGAACCACCATGGCAAACCCGTTGGCCAGAACGAATCAGTTATGGCTTGAGTGATGCGGCGGATAATCTAGTTTTTCAGATGATGACGACTTATTTGATGTTTTTTTATACCGATGTCTATGGCTTAAGTGCCGGAGCGGTTGCGGTGTTATTTGTCGTGGCCCGAATTGCTGATGTGGTTGAAAGTCTGATTATTGGTTACATGATTGACCATACCCATTCTAAGTATGGAAAAAGCCGACCCTTTTTTCTCTGGTACGCGTTGCCGTATGCGGTTATGGCTGTCTTGACTTTTGTCACGCCAAACTTTTCTTCTACGGGGAAGCTGATTTGGGCCTACGTAACTTATCTGGGACTGGGATTTTTGTATACTGCAGTCAACTCACCAATCACGTCGATTCTGCCGACCATGTCACAAAATCCTCGTGAACTGACTTTATTAGGGGTAATTCGTCAATTTTGCGGCAGTTCGGTTCAGATCATCGTGGCTGTTTTTACCTTACCGTTAGTCAAATTTTTCGGTAAGGGTGACCAACAGCAAGGATTCTTTTGGACAATTGTAGTTTTTAGCGTAATTTCATTGATTTTGATTTGGAATACTTTTTTACATGTCAGGGAACGTTTTACTAATCGGGAAATTGCCCATCAGCCTTTGGCGTTGGTCATCAAAATGCTGCGGAAAAATCAGCCTTGGATCATTATTTCAATCGTAATCTTTTTATTTTGGCTGGTAACAGCTATCAAAAATCAAACGACAGTTTATTATTTTAAATATGTTTTGCATAATGCCGATTTAGTTCCCTGGGCTAATAGTTTTACGTTAACTTCGTTGATCGGTGTTTTACTGATTATGGTTTTGACGCGAATTTTAAGTAAAAAGAAAACCATGCAGCTGGGGATCATCGTCGAATTAGCAGGTCAATTAGTTTTATTAGCTGGGGTTTATACTCAATGGCTGCCGGTTTTATTTTTAGGCGTTACAATTAATTCAATTGGCAATGGAATCGTCGTTGGGTTAGTTTCAATTATGATTGCTGATACGATCCGCTATGGAACTTCGATGGGAATTCAAGCAGAAGGTATTTTAGCCTCGACTGATGATTTTGGAGTTAACATGGGTTTAGGTTTAGGCGGCTTGATCACAGCCGGCTTGTTTGAACTTTCCGGTTACGCTCCAAACCAAGTTCAAAATGCGGCTACATTGCAGATGATCAACCTCAATTATGTTTGGCTGCCGTTAGTGATTTATCTCATCATGTTTGTGGTTTTGCATTTTTATGATGATCAACGGATGGTACGAGCAATCGCCAAATAAGGCATAATTTTTGACAGTTTCCTCTTTAAGTGTTACTTTAATAATCACAGGAATGCTCAAAGGAGGATTTTTTTATGAAATATGCAGTAACTGCGGCAACTGGGAAATTCGGCCAGACCGCTGTTAGAACTTTGTTAAAATTAGTCGATCCAAGTCAAGTAGTTGCCGTTGTCCGTAATCCACAAAAAGCTCAGAAAATTTTGCCGGCCCAAGTTGAGATCCGTCAGGGCGATTACACTCAACCTGCCCAATTAGAAGCAGCTTTGGCCGGTATCGAACGGTTATTATTCATTTCCTCTTTGCCAGGTGGTGATTACCCGCGGGTTCAGCAGCATTTAAATGTCGTGGCTGCGGCGAAAAAAGCCGGCGTAAACTTTGTAGCTTATACAAGTTTTCCCCACGCTGATCAGGCTACTAGTTTGCTCTCAGCTGATCATCGGGTAACCGAAAAGGCTTTGGCTGAAAGTGGCTTAACAACCGCCTTTTTGCGGAATAATTGGTATTTGGAAAATCAGGCTGATTTTATCAAAACGGCATTGGCTGGCCAGCCAGTTTATTATGCCACCGGTGATCGTCAAGTTGGCTGGGCGCCAGAGGCAATTTATGCGCAGGCAGCTGCAAAAGTCTTAGTGGCAGCTAAACCCAAAAAGATCTATGAGTTTGCTGGTCCAATGCATACTTTCGGTGAATTGGCTAAGGCAGCAGCTGAGGTTGGCGGAGTTAAAGCTGATACACATGCAGTTTCCAAGGATGAGTATCATCAAATCTTGCAAGAGCAAGGATTCCAGGCGGCAGCTGAGGTGATTTTAATGATTCAAGACTTGATCAGAGCAGGTGAGTTGGCCCATCCGAGCGAAGATTTGGAAAAAGTTTTAGCAACTCCATTGCCAACTTTAACTGAGAGTATTGCCAAAGTTTTTAAATAACGAATTAACACAAATAATAAAAAATAGTGGCTTTAGCTGAAAAGGCTAAGGCTTTTTTAGATTGAAGTTAAAAATTTCAATCAGCAATAAAAATCGTCGGCGAAGTTAACTTTTAATTTTACTTCGCCGACGATTTAATTTTAGATGAATTTTGGGGTTTGCTGGCAACTATTTTTTTCCACGCCAGAACGCCAATTTTGGTCTTGGCATGATCATCAATGCTAAGATTACAGCACCATAATCAAAATAAATATCGTATGCTGAGGGAGCCACAATATAATGTACGGATAAAACAAACGCAACAATCACTAATGCAACAATTACTCGAATGTTTTTGTTCATCATCATAATTCTTACCTCCTTCGCTCTACTTATATGATAGCGCTTACTTGAAAGAACATCAATTGAAACTAATTGATAAAAAGATTTTTTTGATTTACTAAGAAAAAAGCTGATTTATTTATTAAACTTGAGTTTTCAAATTCAAAAAAACTAGTAAAATAAAGTTGAAACTTACTGAATTTATAATGAAGCAAACTTGTATTTATGAGCTAAATATTTTAAACTATGAATAGTGTGTGAAACAAACTTGTTTCACAAATGCATTCGTTAGAAATCGAGGAATAAATAATGAAACCAGCGGAATTTCAAGCTAGTTTAGCCGCTCAGGGCATTCAATTAACTGCACAACAGTTAGACCAGTTTACTCGTTACTATCAGTTGCTGGTAGCTACTAATCGGCGAGTTAATTTAACAGCGATCACAGCTGAGGAAGAGGTCTATTTAAAGCATTTTTATGATTCGTTGGTTTTGGCTTTGGCCATACCGCAATTGCAGGTTCAGCCATGGACCGTTTGTGATGTTGGAGCTGGGGCGGGTTTTCCATCGATCCCGTTGAAAATTGCTTTTCCGCAATTGCAGATTACAATTGTTGATTCACTGAATAAGCGAATTAATTTTTTGCAGACGTTAATTACTCAGCTCGACTTGCAGCAGGTTGAATTACGACATGCGCGAGCAGAGGAATTTGGTAGTCCTAAAAGTCCTTATCGGCAACGTTTTGATTTGGTTACAGCGCGGGCAGTCGCACGGCTGAATGTTTTGAGTGAGTTGTGTCTGCCATTGGTTAAAGTGAACGGAAAATTTGCTGCGATGAAGGCTCAAAAGGCCCCGCAGGAATTAGCGGACGCCCAATCGGCGATTCAGATACTGGGTGGCAAGGTGGCTGCTGATCAGCAGATTGCTTTACCGGAAAACGGCGGGGTCAGGCATGTGATTGTCATTGATAAGGTCAAAGCAACGCCAGCAAAGTATCCCCGCAAGCCGGGACTTTTGAATAAGAAACCTTTGGGCAAAAAGGGGGTATGAAGGTGGCATTTTCATTTTGGAAAAATAAACAGGGGAATTCTGCAGTCACAGACGATCAGATCCAACAGATCGCACTTGAAAAGATCAAACCCAATCGTTTTCAGCCGAGGAAAACATTTGATCAGCAAAAAATTACTGAGTTAGCTGAGACGCTGAAAGAACATGGAATGCTGCAGCCAATCATTTTAAGGCAAACTGTTGAAAATAAATATGAAATCATTGCTGGTGAACGGCGTTTTCGAGCCGCGTTGGAACTGGGATGGCAGCAAGTTCCAGCTATCATCAAAAAAATGTCGGATAAAGAGGCTGCTTCGTTTGCGGTAATTGAAAATTTGCAACGTGAAGAACTGACAGCGATCGAAGAAGCACAGGCGTATCGGCGCTTAATGGAATTGAATCAACTGACTCAGGGACAGTTAGCTGAAAACTTAGGGAAGAGCCAATCATTCATTGCTAATAAATTACGGTTACTGAAACTGACGCCAGTTGTGCAACAAGCTATTTTAAAACGCCAGGTTACAGAACGTCATGGCCGCAGCGTGGTTGGTTTAGCTCCACAGCTGCAAGAGAAGATTATCCACCAAGTTATTGCAAAACAATTAACCGTCAAAGAGACTGAAAAGTTAGTTAATGATGCATTGAATGCTCGATCAATTAAGCAAAAACCGACATTTGCTAAAAAATCAAAAGGCAAAACGCAGGATATGCGAGTAGCAATTAATACGATCAAAAAATCGCTCAAAATGATCAGTGATAGCGGAATTGTTTTAACTACTAAGGAAGAAGAAGGACCAAATTATCATCGGATCATTATTGATCTGCCGCTTGAAAATAAGAAGCAAAACTAGGAGGCACTCATGGGAAAAGTAATTGCATTGGCCAATCAAAAAGGCGGAGTTGGCAAAACAACGACTAGCATCAACTTGGGAGCTTGTTTAGCTGACCTTGGGCAAAAAGTGCTGCTGATCGACTCTGATGCTCAGGGAAATGCCACCAGTGGTTTAGGAATCCATAAAACGGAGATCGACAAAGATATTTATGACGTTCTAGTCAATGAATATCCGCTTGCAAAGACGGTCATTAAGACGGCTCATCCCAACTTTGACATTGTCCCCGCAACGATTCAGCTTTCAGGTGCTGAGATCGAATTGACCTCGCAGTTAGCACGTGAATCGCGACTCCAAGAGGCAGTTAAACAAATTAAAGATCAATATAATTTTATTTTGATTGATTGCCCGCCTTCATTAGGCCTGTTGACGATTAATGCTTTTTGTGCCAGTGATTCGATTCTGATCCCGGTGCAAAGTGAATATTATGCTCTAGAAGGCTTGGGTCAGCTGTTAAATACAATTCGGCTAGTTCAAAAACATTTCAATCCAGCTTTAGAGATTGAAGGGGTTTTGATGACCATGCTTGATGCTCGTACCAAATTAGGGATTCAAGTCGTGAAGGAAGTTCAAAAATTTTTCGGCAAAAAGGTCTATCAGACAATCATTCCGCGCAACGTCCGTTTGTCAGAAGCACCAAGCTATGGTCAGCCAATCGTTGATTATGATCCGACTTCAAAAGGTGCCCAAGAATATCAAGCGTTAGCTAAGGAGGTGCTGGCACATTATGGCAAATAAGAACAGTAAAGGCCTAGGACGCGGTTTGGACGCGTTGTTCCAGGACTTGGAGCAAGTCAGTCAAGATGAAGAAGTGATTACTGATTTGAAATTAAGCGATATTCGGCCGAATCCTTATCAACCACGAAAAGACTTTAACGAAGCGGCCTTGGCTGAATTAACCAATTCGATCAAGAAATCTGGCGTTTTTCAGCCAATCATTGTCCGCAAGTCGAAAATTAAGGGTTATGAGATCATTGCTGGTGAACGACGCTTCCGGGCTTCAAAATTAGCTGGCAAGCAGACGATTCCCGCAATTATTCGACAGTTAGATGAACCGCAAATGATGGAAATAGCGGTTTTAGAAAATCTACAGCGGGAAGATTTAACGCCGTTAGAAGAGGCACAAGCTTATGAAATGCTGATGAAAAATTTGAAATTAACCCAAGCCCAAGTATCGGAGCGTTTAGGCAAAAGCCGACCGTATATTGCTAATTATCTCAGGTTGCTTGGTTTACCGGTGGAAGTTAAAAAACTGCTGCAGGAACAAGAGCTTTCAATGGGACAGGCACGTACTTTGCTAGCTTTAAAGGATCGATCAAAATTAGTTGCCCTTGCCAAAAAAACCGTGCGGGAAAACTTGACTGTCAGGCAGTTAGAACAATTGATCACCCGGCTCAATGGCGAAGTTTCACCTGTCAAAAAAGCCAAAAAGGATCCTTATCAAAAATACTATCAGCAAACTGAGCAAGCTTTGCAGGAACGATTTGGGACCAAAGTGGCAGTTAAGGGCAATTCTAAGACCGGCCGTGGTCGCATCGAAATTGATTACCTGTCAACGGCTGATTTTAACCGAATCATCGATCTTTTAGGAATTTCACTTGATTAAAAAAGTGGGGGAATAAGAAATGGCAGTTGCTTATAATTTACATGATATTGTTGAAATGAAGAAGCAGCATCCATGTGGCGTTAACCGGTGGGAAATTATCCGGGTCGGAATGGATATTAAGATCAAATGTACGGGGTGTGGACATTTAGTAATGATGCCGCGACGGGAATTTGATCGAAAAGTCAAAAAGGTTCTGGTCGCTGCACCTAAGGATGAAGAATAAAACTTAAAGAAAGAGTGAAGTAAAGCATGGCATTAACAGCAGGAATCGTTGGTTTGCCGAACGTTGGCAAATCAACGTTATTTAACGCAATTACGAAAGCTGGAGCTGAGATGGCTAATTATCCATTTGCGACAATCGATCCTAATGTAGGAATGGTCGAAGTGCCGGATCAGCGACTAGCTAGGATCGATGAGTTGATCCCAGCCAAAAAAATTATTCATACAACGTTTGAGTTCACCGATATTGCTGGCATTGTAAAAGGAGCCAGCAAAGGTGAAGGCTTGGGCAATAAATTTTTGGAAAATATTCGACAGGTGGATGCGATTGTTCATGTAGTACGAGCTTTTGATGATGATAATATCACGCATGTCAACAACAAAGTCGATCCGCTTGATGATATTGAAACGATCAACCTGGAGTTGACAGTTGCTGATTTGGACAGTATCAATAAACGTTACGCGAAAGTCGAAAAGGTTGCTCGAACCAAGGATAAAGCAGCAATGGCTGAATTTGCAATTTTAAAAAAGATCAAGCCAGTTTTGGAAGCTGGCAAACCAGTTCGCTCATTGGATTTTGCTGAAGATGAGCAAAAAATCGTCAAGGGCTTGTTCTTGCTGACTTCAAAACCAGTTTTATATGTGGCCAACATTGCTGAAGCTGATATGGCTGATCCGCTAAAATGCAAGTATGTTCAGCAGATCAAGCAATATGCTGATTCAGAAGGCTCTGGGATGTTAGCAGTTTGTGCCAAAACGGAAGAAGAGATTGCTCAACTGGATGATGATGATAAACAAGAATTTCTTGAAGCTGAAGGAGTTGAAGAATCTGGTTTGGATCGTTTGATCAAAGCTTCTTACAAGCTTTTAGGCTTGGCAACCTTCTTTACTGCCGGTGGCAAGGAAACGCGTGCTTGGACTTTTCATCAAGGGATGAAGGCTCCACAAGTGGCGGGGATTATTCATTCAGATTTTGAACGAGGCTTCATTCGAGCGGAAACAGTTTCGTTTACTGACTTGGATAAGTATGGCAGTCTGGCGGCTGTTCGAGAAGCTGGCAAATTAAGATTAGAAGGCAAGGATTATCTGGTTCAAGATGGCGATATTATTGAATTTAGATTTAATGTCTGATGAAAAGAAGGGAAAGTGAAACAATGGCCGAAGAAAAAGAGACCAAAGCATCAATGACTGAAAAAGAACAAGCAAGTCAGACAGCTGCTCGACAACAGACAAGTCAAACAGAACAGTCAGATCAAGCTGCCTCAGCAACTGGGGCTGGGGATGCCAAAACTCAATCACAACAGGCACATCTCAGCAACAAGGAGCGTAATCAAAAAGTTGCTCAGCAGCAGGCTGAATTATTAGAAAAGCAAACTAAAAAGGAACTAAAAACGGAAATTGGGATCTATGCGGGTTTAACAAAACGAAACGAAAATTACTTGTATCGCTTGAATAAAATTTTGACCGAAAAAAATTATGATCAAGCCAAAAAGGAAGCAGTTTTGCAAGACTTAGCTGCCGAACTGCGGGAAAAACAGGGCAAAGGAATTACAGCCAACCGCTTATATGGCACTCCAAGTGATAAGGCTGATGAAATCATCGCCGGCCCTAAGAAAAAACCACAACCAGTAACTTTTTGGAAAATGGCAGTCGACAATGGTTTAATGATGCTGGTGCTATTTTGTGCGATGTATGCAATTATGGGCTTAGTTTCCCCTAAGGCAATCAAAGTAAATGGCGGTGTCTTAACTTTATTGGTTACTTCAGTCTTAGCTGGAGTTGGGATGGCCTTCTTTTATCAAATGGCAGCGGATCGCAAGGCTAAGAAAGTTCGGTTGCCGTTTTGGAAAATGTTATTATGGTCGGTGATCTTAATTGCTGTCTGGATGCTGGTCTTCACAGCAGTTGCGGCAATTCCAGGTGCTGTCAATAGTGCACTTAATCCAATCGCTTATGCCGTAATTGCAGCTTTAGCTTATTTATTGAGATATTATTTGAAAAAGAAATACGATATTCGTAGTACACCATTTTAAGTTATGAATGGTTTAAAAAGTCTGAGATTTAGAAACTGAACTATAATAAAAATATTAATCGCCTGTTAATCTTAATTGAAAACAGGCGATTTTAAATTTTCAAAAAAGAGGTTAGGAAACGATTCTCCCTAACCTCTTGAAATTTTGAAATGAAATGCTTATTTAATATTTTTGGTGATTCCATCTTTGACATTGACATAGTAATCATTACCAAGATTATGTTGAGCTAAAATTTTTTTCAAAGTGCCATCTTTCTTCATAGCGTCTAATTGTTTGTTAACGGCATTTAATAAAGCTTTGTTCTTAAAGCTAACAGCGGCTCCAATTTTACCGGTTTCTGCTTGTTTATAAGGCTTTAATATTTTCAGGTTTAATGATGGATCCTTTTGGAAAGTGTAATTTGCAACGATTCCATCGGTGACACAAGCAGCGATTTTTCCAGTTTTAACAGCCAACATTAAATCAGTTTGCTTGCCATAAACTTGAACATCCTTAACTTTTCCTTCTTTTTTCCATTTTTCAGCCAAATCTAAAAATGCTGTTCCTTTTTGACCACCAATTACTTTACCAGACAGATCGCTGAATGATTTGATCGAACTGCTTTTAGGTATAACGACAGCTTCGCCTTCTTTATACCAAATATTTGTAAAGTAAGCTTTTTGTAAGCGATCTTTTCGAATGTACATAGCATCAGTAACCATATCAATCGATCCTTTGTTTAATTCCAAGATTAAATTTTCAAAAGGAACCTGTTTCATAACAACCTTTTTAATTCCCATGCGTTTGGCAATTTCTTTGATGATATCAGCATCAACTCCGCTGAACTTTTTAGTTTGCGGGTCAATATAAGCAAAAGGAGCGTCATTTGATGAACCAACTGTCAGGACACCTTTTTTCTTAATTTGTGCCAAAGTATTTATTGAATTGCTGCTGGAACTTTTGCTGGAACTTGATGAACTGGATGAGCAAGCTGTCAAAAAGAGCAGTGAAATCAATAAGGTAGCAGCTAATTTTAAAACTATAGAAAATTTGTTTTTTTTCATATCTAAGTCCCCTCCCTTGGGAATCTGTCGATTAGCGTACGATATGGAATTTGTTTTCGATCATTTTCATCAAATGTGATAGTGGCAAACTTAAGATCAAGTAAACGACAGCTAACATTGTATAAGACTCAACTGTTTCAAAAGTTTGAGAAGCGTAAGTTTGAGTCCGCAACAACAGTTCGCTAACCGAAATAACGGCTAGTAATGAAGTATCCTTAATCATCATGACCAAATAGTTCCCTAAAACAGGAATACTGTTCCGTAAGGCTTGCGGAATGATAATTTTTCGCAATACTTGCTGTTCTGTGAAGCCCAAGGCTAGACCAGATTCCTTTTGACCGGTATCAATTGTTAAAATAGCGGAGCGAAATACTTCTGAAATATATGCTCCATAATTGATTGCTAAACCAGCAATCCCAGCTGACAGAGCAGAAAACTGAATATTAGCACTGCCACTCCCTAAAGCTTTTAATAAACCGTCCAATAAAATTGGAATTACATAATAAATATAGAACAATTGAACAAGCAGTGGAGTTCCTCTAATAATTTCAACCAGCACAACAAAAATTGCTCGTAAAGGCTTATGTTTACTTAAGCGGCAAATGGCAACCAATAGGCCAATGATGGTTGCCAAAATGAAGCCGAAGAAAGTTGCCTGTAAGACAACCACTACGCCTTGCAGCAATGAAGGCCCAAGCGTTACGAATGCGTCTTTCCATTTTAAGTCCATTTAATTACCTCTTCCTCTAAATTAATTAATAAAACGTGCTAGGAATTCCTTGGTGCGATCATTTTGAGGATGTTGAAAGATATCTTTTGGGCTGCCTTCTTCAACGATATAACCGCCTTCCATGAAAATAACTCGATTGGCAACTTCTTTAGCAAATCCCATTTCATGGGTAACAACAATCATAGTCATTCCTTCATCAGCTAATTTTTTCATTACTTTAAGAACTTCTCCGACCAGTTCGGGATCGAGAGCCGAGGTTGGTTCATCAAATAGCAACAAATCAGGATGCATCGCTAAAGCTCGGGCAATCGCGACTCGTTGCTTTTGACCACCAGAAAGTGAAGCTGGATAAACAAGTTTCTTTTCAGCCATTCCAACTTTCTCTAACAGCTGGCTAGCCTCCTTTTCAGCATCTTCGCGGTTTTCTTTTAATAAGGTCATGGGTGCCATGGTGATATTGTTAATAACATTTTTGAAAGGGAATAGGTAATATCCTTGGAAAACCATCCCAACATGTTGGCGGTAAGAACTTACATTCAAAGACTTATCTAAGATATTTTTTCCACGATAGGAAATTGCTCCTGAGGTTGGCTGTTCTAAGAGATTAATACAGCGGAGAAAGGTACTTTTTCCTGAACCGGATGGCCCAATAATGCAGAGTACTTCACCTTTGTTAAGAGAAAGATTAACATCTTTTAAGACATGATTTTTACCATAATATTTTGAAAGTTGAGTGATTGATAACATGTTTTCTTCAGGCTCAATCAAATACAGTCACCTCTTCATTGAAATTTAAAAGCTTAATTAATTGAAAACAGCAGTCTTGCTGCTTAGTTCTTGGATACTTTCCTCAAGAATCGAAAAACCGACAGTTAATTGTTCGTCAGTGGTTACTAAAGGAGCTAAAAAACGAATGACATTTCCGTATACACCAGCATTTTCCAAGATTAGGCCTTTACGAACGCAAACTTGAATTAACTGTTTAACAAAATCTGTAGCGGGTGCTTTAGTCTGTGGATCTTTGACGAATTCAATTCCCACCATTGATCCTAAGCCACGAACATCACCGATTATTGGATACTTTGTTTGCCATTCTTTAAAAGTTGCTAAACACCGTTGTCCGATTTTTTGTAATCTTGCAATTAAATTTTCTTCTTTAATGATTTTTAAGACCTGCAATCCAGCAGCACAAGCAACAGCATTTCCGCCAAAGGTTCCACCGATAACCCCAATCGGAACGCTGTCCATGATTTCCTTGCAAGCAATAACTGCTCCTAAAGGCAGTCCATCAGCGATTGATTTGGCAGTCGTTAAAATGTCGGGGGCAAATCCTGCTTCTTTCCAATACTCTGAAGCAAATAGTCGGCCAGTTCTGCCAAAACCTGACTGTACTTCATCAGCAATCAGCAGAATTCCATTTTCGTCACAAATTTTACGAACAGCTTTGATCCATTCAAGTGGAGCTGGGATAAAGCCACCTTCACCTTGAACTGGTTCAACTACCATGGCAGCAATTTGATCAGCTGGTGCGCATTCTTCAAAGACTTTTTTGATTCGAGTAAGGTAGTAATCGAGTGCATCTTTCTGAGCAATGCCTTTGGGCAAGCGATAATAGTAAGGAAAATCAGCCCGAAACACTCCATTAGCCAAGGGGCCGACATCTTTGGCATAAGCTTTTTTAGAAGTCATAGTCATCGTTAACAACGTTCGTCCATGAAAAGCGCCAGAGAAGACAATTATATTTGAGCGCTTGGTGAAAGCTTTAGCAATTTTTACTGCATTTTCATTAACTTCAGCTCCGCTATTAGCAAAGAAAACTTTGGCTGCCCCGGATTCAACTTTTTTGACTGGTGCTAACATGGCTAATTTTTCAGCTAAGTCGACATAACCGCTATGAGTGACAATGTTAAACATCCCATGTAAATATTTTTCACTTTGTTTTTTGATGGCGGCAACAACTTGGGGATGAGCATGACCAACATTGAGAACACCAACACCGCCGACCCAGTCTAAGAAGCGATTGCCATCTGGATCTTGAATAATTGCTCCTTGAGCTTTATCGATAACAACGGGATAAACGCAAGCAACACCCTTGGGGACATATTGTTTTCTTTTGGCAATGACTTCAGCAGCTTTTTTACCTGGCAATTTTGTAGAAATGATTCGTGGTAACTCCTCACTCAACATAATTATTCCTCGTT
>NZ_AHYZ01000190.1 GCF_000255495.1 Liquorilactobacillus vini DSM 20605 | reverse complement strand
TCTTGATGAATTCTGTTATTCATCAATGGAGCCTAACGGGATCGAACCGATGACCTCCTGCGTGCAAAGCAGGCGCTCTCCCAGCTGAGCTAAGGCCCCATAATCAAAAAGGATGGGCCTAAATGGACTTGAACCATCGACCTCACGCTTATCAGGCGTGCGCTCTAAACCAGCTGAGCTATAGGCCCATAAACATCCTTAATG
>NZ_AHYZ01000191.1 GCF_000255495.1 Liquorilactobacillus vini DSM 20605 | reverse complement strand
GGTTCTATAATATTTGGTACTGATAGAAATTTTTCTATCCTAGTACCAATTTTTGTTTTATGCTATAAAAAAAGATGAAGTTACAGCTTCATCTTCAAAATAAACTCGTTTTTCAACGAGTATAGAAAGAATGTTTAATTCATGAATTATTGTACCCGATTTTTACTTGGAATTAAAGACACAAGGCTGATTTTTGATCCTAAATTTGGTAAAAATTTCATTACTGAAGGATCTTATCATCATCAAAATGTTCATTTCGTCCATTTGTTACAAACTTATCCTTGTTTTTGCCCTGTTTGTCAGCGAAAAATGTTGCGAAATGGTTTTAAACTGACCAAAGCTGTTGGTTTGCCTTCAGCTGGTGTTACTAATATTCTTTGTATTCGCAAACAAAAGTTTATTTGCCCTAAATCCAAAAAGTGTCCCCAAGTCATCACCAAAATTGCTAAAGTTGCTGGCATTCAGCCTAAAAGTCAAATTTCTGATGCAGTCAAATATCATGCTGTTATTGAACTTGGAAAAAATAT
>NZ_AHYZ01000192.1 GCF_000255495.1 Liquorilactobacillus vini DSM 20605 | reverse complement strand
TATGTGTCAAGTTTCTCTCGGTAGCTCCAAAAATTGAATCTTTTCTTATTTTTTTCCATTCTAAAATATCTTTACTAGTCTTCCAATCGCCGAACTACTTGGTGCATCTTGAACTATCCTGCCTTGCAGAACTCCTATATGCGGTGCCTGGCCTTTCTCAAAAAGCTTGAGATTTGATAATTTGTCCTTAATTTGATGGGTAAATCGTTTTGCCAATTTCTTGAATTTCATTGCTTCCACCAATCCCCCATTCTGTTGCGCATCAATAATTCGCAACATTGCTTTTAATCCAGCCTTGCTCCAAGATCTTCCTTGACGTTTTAAACGATAAGTGTAGCGCCGATGGTTACTTTCGCAGCTTCCTAATCCATTGGGCTTCTTTAGTCCGCGTAACTCTGCTGGCTTAATATATTGCCAATTCCGCTTTAGGTAATTCCTTAGTTTCCGCAATGCTGTTTGCTTTTCTTGACCAGCTTGATCTTCATTTGTAATTCGGCTTTCCGCAGTATCTAAAACCGCTGCTACTTGATCCCAATCCCATGAATAAACGGCTTTCTTCAACGGCTTTATTAACTCAAAATCAAAACTAAGTCTTTCCTGAATCTTACGGTTTAAATGATATTGATCCAAAAAATGTTCATGCCTAAGACAATCTGGTGCCAGCTCTTTGAATACCTCAGCTTCATAACCACTGCCGTTGTCACTTCCAGAAATAACTATCGTTTGCTTTAAATCATAATGAGCCTGTAGATATTCACTTACTTCTTTCATTGCTTGTTGGCGATCAAGGTTACTGATGATATGACGATTAATCAGTTCACGGCGCTTCCCATTCCTTCGGATCCCTTCATAAATCTGAAAACGATGGACAAAAAGACTCGCTACTTGTCGATTATGATGAAATGCTT
>NZ_AHYZ01000193.1 GCF_000255495.1 Liquorilactobacillus vini DSM 20605 | reverse complement strand
CCCTTTAAAAATCTTATTTGACAAAAAAGAGTTAGATAATTATACTATGCTTAAATAAATAATAAATTGCTGAGATTTCAGAGAAAGTTCTTGCTGATAATGACTTATTTACGTAGTTAATGCGAGCAGCTTGTAAGGTAGACGAGGTAATCAAGTTAATAAATGAGCAATGAGAACAGGAATTTTCGAGACAGGGCAGTTTATAATTCTTTATTTTATTAAAATTACTATAGGGGGAATTTTTATGGCAAAGGCAGTTGCAGCAAACATGGATTGGAATCATCTGGGTTTTCAATATTGGGATCTTCCATATCGTTATCAAGCCGTTTATCGAGATGGTGAATGGCATGAAGATGGTCTAATTGAAGACTCAAGTTTGACATTTTCCGAGGCTGCTGAAGATCTTCATTATGGACAAGAAGTATTTGAAGGCTTAAAAGCTTACCGTTGTAAAGATGGCAATGTCAATCTTTTCCGTCCAGATATGAATGCACAAAGAATGGAAAACTCTGCTAAGCGGCTTTCAATGGTTCCATTTCCAAAGGACAAATTTGTTGAAGCAGTCAAAGCAGTTGTAAAAGCAAACCAAGATTTTGTACCGCCATATGAAACTGGCGCTTCACTTTATCTTCGTCCATTTATGGTTGGGACTGAGCCAATGGTTGGTGTTAAGCCATCCAAGACCTATGTTTTCCGGATTTTTGCAACTCCGGTTGGTGCCTACATTAAAGGCTTGACACCAATGCCATACATGGTTAGTGACTACGACCGTGCTGCTTATGCTGGTACTGGGCAGGCAAAGACAGCTGGAAACTATGCTGGCAGTCTTTATCCAGCTATGAAAGCTAAAGCTGCTGGCTTTGCTGATTGCTTATACCTTGATCCACGTGAACACAAATATATTGATGAGTTTGGTGGAGCTAACTTTTATGGCATTACCAAAGATGGCCAGTTTGTCACCCCAAAATCAGATTCAATTTTACCTTCAGTTACAAAGAAATCAATCTTAAGAATTGCTGAACGTCAGGGCCTGAATCCAGTAGAAACGCAAATCAAAATGGCAGATTTTGATCAGTTTGCTGAAGCTGGTGCGATGGGAACAGCTGCAGTGATTTCTCCAGTTGGTTCTTTGACTTACAAGGATCAGAAATATGTACCATTTAGTGAAACAGAAGCGGGTCCTGTAACGAAGAAACTTTATGAAGAACTGCTTGGTATCCAATACAGTGAACGTGAAGATTTTGATAACTGGGTTCAAAAAGTTGATCTTAAATAGAATGATTTAAACAATTAGGAGTCAAAACATTTATTTGTTTTGGCTTTTTTCGGTTAAATCAGAGCTGTTAATTAAAATTCATAACTTTTTTATTGCTTTTAATTGACATTTGAAAGTCAACGGGATAAAATAGTTATTAGATTAAATATAAAAGAACGTGATGAGAAAGAAGAGTAGTTTTTAACATTCGGTAGCGAGTCTTGTTCGGTGAAAGAAGGCAGTCTAAGTTAAAAGTGAAAATCACTTTCGAGCGCTGTGTCGAAGAATTACTTGGTAGACACGCTGGGTACACCCATTATTGTGTTAGCGTATAATTTTGTACGTGAAAGGCAATTATAGTGATATGATTGCAAATCAAGGTGGTACAGTGCGGTGAAGCACCCTTGTTTGAGTGAAAGCTCAAACAAGGGGGTCTCCGTCAAACTATATTGGTGGAACCATGAAGTCCTCTGAATGGGGGGCTTCTTTATTTTACAATTAAAAGAATTCTGGCATAAAAATGATCCATATTTTTGAATCCGTAACAGATCCGTTTAAGTGCTTTGATTTTACGATTGATTCCTTCGATAGGTCCATTGGAAAGTGATGATTCACAGCTGTTTGAAACATATTTTAGATTTTTCTTTAGGGTTG
>NZ_AHYZ01000194.1 GCF_000255495.1 Liquorilactobacillus vini DSM 20605 | reverse complement strand
AAAATCAAAGATTTTCCGGTTGCTTTTATTTAAGAAAATTAAAAAGCTAATTTCCAAAACCATAGTTATCAGATTTATAAGCTGATGAAGTATCGCTGGAAAATGTTTGACTATAATGCGAGTAACTTTCAGAACTTTTTCCGTAATTATCATAATGATCATTACTCGAAGTACCATTTCCATAGTAATTACCAGTACTTGAGCGACTATTATAGGAATTTTTATAATTAGAGTAACTATTTATTTCACCCACAAAATCATCGGTCGAGGGATTTAGATTTAAAGATGCTCGAATTCGATTCGAGGTTTTTCTTTTCTCTTTAGCCGTTGCGACTTGGTATGATAATCCATTAATGGTGGCATCTTCACCTTGTAAAACGTATGATTTGATTGAACTGGCAGCATCTTTATAATTTGTTTCAAGCGTAATCATATCATTATAGGTTAGATCCGTCTGCATGTTATTTTCAAGAGTTTTTAAAATTGATTTATAATTAGTAATTGTTTCCGTTGATAAGGCTTTATTAACGATCGCTTTAATAACTTGTTTTTGTCGTTTTTGCCGACCATAATCTCCTTCAGGATCAGAGTAGCGCATTCGCGAATAGGCTAAAGCTTGCTTACCATTTAAAGTGACAGTCTTGCCTTTCTTAACGTGGGCGTAACTGTAATTAAATGTTAATAGTGGTTTAATGGTGATGCCATTTAGATCGTCAACAAGCTTTCTTAAGCCACCCATATTAATTAGCAAATAAAAATCGATTGGGATGTGTAAAGTATTTTGGATAGTTTTAATTGTTGAGCTGACGCCGCCAATGGTATAAGCTGAATTTATTTTTCCATATGAACTGCTGGAACCAGCAATTTTAACTTGGGTATCACGTGGGATACTAGTTAAAGTTGCTTTTTTGGTTGTTGGATTAATAGTTGCCACGATGATTGTATCGGTTCGCCCTTTATCAGTTCGTCCTAAAGCCCCAGTATCAGTTCCAAGTAATAAAATCGATACCGGCTTTTTTTGCTTTAAGACTTGGGAAACATTTCTGAGCTTTTTGACATTTGTCTTTTGATAAGTTTGATGGATCGTTGTTTTGGTTTCACTTAATAAGTAATAAGCATAAGCACCAACACTATAAAAAGAAATTAATAAAATGATTAATAGTGCACCACAGATTTTTTTTCGTAACATATGGTTCGAAATTTTGCGATGAGAATTATAATGTGGGCTTCGTCGCAAGGGAGTTTCTACAAAATCAAAATTTTTTTTATCGTTTTTATCCATGGATAAGCTCCTTAACAAACAATATAAGCAAATTATACTACTAATTAGTATAACAATTAATTTGCTAATATTATTTAAAAATAAATTAATTTTTTGTAAATGAAAGTTACTCCTGTAATCTGCAAGGAAATTATTATGTTATACTAAAAAATACATTGATTAAAATCAGATTACAAAAGAGGGAAAAATATGGAAGTTTTTCTACATAGTGTTGCCGGAGTGCTGGTAATTTTAGTGATGATTGTTCTCGGATATATTTTAACTGAAAGAAATTGGTTTGATGAAAATTCCGGTCGCTTGATTGCCCGTTTAGTTACCCAAGTAGCTTTACCTTGCTACATGATTATTACGATTACACATAAATTTAGTGCTGGTCAACTATTAAAAATGATTCCTGATTTACGTTATCCAGTTATCTCAATGATGATTTTGATGCTGCTGGCATTTGCCTTCGTTCAACTGTTTCATATTAAAAATGAACACGCTGGTTTATTTTCGTCAATGTTTTTTAATTCAAACACGGTTTTTGTCGGATTGCCGATTAATGAGGCTTTATTTGGCAGTCCAAGTGTTCCTTATGTTTTAGTTTATTATATGGCTAACACTACGATTTTTTGGACGATTGGAACATACTTGATCCAGCGGGATGGTACGGCAGACGCAAGCTTTAGTTGGAAGAAGACGCTGGGGAAAATTTTTTCTCCCCCCTTGCTGGGATTCATTTTAGGGGTGATTTTAGTTTTGTTGAAGATTCAGTTGCCAAGTTTTATTGACAGTGATTTACAATATATTGGTGATTTGACAATTCCGTTATCAATGATCTTTATTGGCTATTCAATTTCGCATGCTGGTTTATCAAAGCTAGCTTTTGGTAAGGATAATTTGCTTGTTTTATCAGGAAGATTTTTATTTGCACCGTTATTAATGACTTTATTAGTAATCCCGGCCTCGATGCCGACTTTAATGAAACAAGTGTTTATTTTGCAATCAGCAATGCCAGTGATGACTAATGCACCAGTAGTTGCTAGTCTATATGGTGCAGATGCAGATTATGCTGCAATCATGGTCACTGAAACGACGATTTTATCTCTCGTAATGGTTCCAATTTTAATGGTTTTGACCCAGACAATTAATTAAAGACATTAATTTTTTAAGATTAGTTTTTCGTAGCCCAACCCGGTTGGAAAATCGGGTTGGGCTATTTTTGTAATATTTGAAATATTAATGAAACATAGCGACCGATTGCTGCTAATAAAATGCTATATTTGTAAAAATAATGTAAACGTTATTGGGACTTTAAAATGCTAATATTAAAGTTGTGGTTAAGCAAATCAAGTTTTAATACATATTTAATTGAAATAGACACGAGGTGTAGTTTGGTGAAAAAAGTATCACGAATGGTTTTAACAGCAGCATTCCTACTAACAGGAATTGGAATGACAACTAAAGCTGCAGCGTCATCAACGGATGATGAAATTACAGCTGTGAATCAAAAAATCGAGGCAACTCAGAGTTCAATTGATCAAGCTCAAAAAAGCATTTCAAAACTTCAATCGCAGCAAACTAAAGATGAAGAAGAGATCCATTCGTTAACTGTCAATATTAATGCCCGTAAAAAGCATTTGGCTCAGCAAGCACGTTCGGCACAGGAAAACGATGCAGGATCGATAATTCAGTTTATTACAGATTCTAAAAACTTTAGTGATGTAATTGATCGCATTGCAGCAGTTGTTACCATGGTCAAAGCCAATAACCAAACTTTAGCCGAGCAAAAAAATGATAAGTTAAAAGTAGTTGCTGATAAGGCAAATGTTGATTCAGCGGCCGACAAGCAAAAGCAGCTCAATAACCAATTGAATGAGCAAATGGCCAATTTGGCAGTCCAAAAGGTTGAATTAAAAGTTAAAAAGGCTAAGGAAGATGCAGCTGCTAAGCAAACTGCTCAAAAAGCTTTAGAAAAAGCTCAGCAAGCAGCTAAAACAGTCAAGACGGCAAAGGATCAAGGTACAGTTGTTAAGGCTTTGGCAAAAGCAGATCAAGCAGTTAACCAAGCCAATAAAGCTACTTCTAGTACAACGATTGTTGACACCAGTAATAGTAATAATAATAGTTCAACAAGTCAGGTGCAGCTGGCAAATAAGACAACGTCAACAGCTTCAAGTTCGTCTTCAAGTACAGCCAAGTCAGCAAGCGTAGATACTAGTTCAGTTGTTTCAGCAGCTATTTCTTTGACCAAGATGCATATTCCATATGTTTATGGTGGGGCCAGTTTGTCAGGAATGGATTGTTCAGGGTTGACACAGTATGTTTATAGTAAGTTTGGTGTTAGTTTGCCTCATAATGCCGCTTCACAAGCTGCAATGACCACTCGTGAAAGTGTTTCAGCTGCACAGCCTGGTGATTTATTGTTTTGGCAGAATAGCGGTGGGGTATATCATGTCGCTATTTATATTGGTGGTGGACAATTTGTTCATGCTCCGCACACGGGGGCGTTTGTCAGTGTTGGATCAGTTTCTGGTTTTCCGCCAAGTTTTGCTGGTCGTTTGAATTAAGAAAGCTGACGTTATAAAGTGAATAAGTATGATTTAAAGGAATGTAATTTTTAAATTGCATTCTTTTTTTAATCGAATAGCTTGTCTTCTCTTTCACAATAATTTTTGTTATGATAAAAGAAGCATATAATACAGGGAGCGGTTAGATGGTAAAGTTAGTAATCATACGTCATGGACAAAGTTTGGCGAATCAGCTAAATGAATATACCGGTTGGACAGATTCACCTTTAACAGCTCAAGGCCGAAAAGAAGCAGTCAAAGCAGGAAAGCTATTAGCATCAACTCAAATCAAATTTTTCCAGTTGCACACTTCAATGCTTTCACGAGCAATTGAAACTTCTTACATTATTCTTGATCAAATAGATCAAAATTGGATTCCAATCAAAAAAACCTGGCGCCTTAATGAGCGGCATTATGGTGCTTTACGTGGCTTAAACAAAGACAAAACTCGTGAAATTTATGGAAAAAAACAAGTTGCGCTTTGGCGACGCAGTTATAGTACGGTGCCACCATTATTGAGTCAACCTGATAATCACCAGCGACGTTATCAGAATTGGCCAGAAACGATTTTACCACGAGCAGAGAGTTTAAAAATGGCTTCCAAAAGGATTATTCCGTATTGGCAGGATCGAATTGCACCTGAACTATTACATGGTAAGAATCAGTTGATAGTTGCGCATGGCAGCACCTTAAGAGCGCTAATCAAATATTTAGAGAACATTGATGATCGATCAATCGATGGAGTCGAAGTCGAAAATGCAGTTCCAATTATTTATGATTTGGATAATCGGTTGCAGATAAGGCATAAACTTGAATTAAGTAGCTGAAAAAACAGCGCTGAAATTAATGAAGTGTCATAGAAAAGTTAGATACGTTGTTTTATTTTGAATTAAGCTGCATGGCTTGATACCGGTATTTTACAGGGCGTCAAGTCATTTTTGTTTTTGGAACACTTGTCAAGTTTTTTCTCGCGTTTAAGCCGGTCGCCCGTGGTAACCTAAGCCGAGTTAACAATTCTTTGAAATCATACCGCAACCCTAACAAAGTGACCATCTCCGTTTTTACTTTCATGAAGGGACTTTGAGGGAGGCAAACCCCGGGATTTTCGCCCAGTAAGCTCAATTTCTAACAAGATACATACTTGGAATTTTAAACATTGCGCAAAGTTTTCGATAACCAATATCGTTTTTTAGATATCACTTAACCACTTTAGTTTTAAATTTGCTACTGTATTTAGTCATAAAAAAAAGCCCCACATCATTAGATTTCTCGGCTAATAATTGTGGGGCACTTCATTAATCCCAGGGCTATTTTTTTTGAAAGTTATTTATTTTAAAGGAAATTAGGCTAATGCTCCCATTGGATCCCAAGGAGCTAAAACCTTCGGCTCTTCAGCTAAAACTTGTTGCAATTCAGTTGCTAAGTACTGTTTGTTAACTACAACTTGATAGCAGTATTCATTCATCCAATCGTTGCTCATTACGAAAAATCCATCATTGCCAACTTTTTTACCCCAAGAATTTTCAACTTTCCATTTGGTTGGTTGGCCGTCAACAACATCAACTCCTGTTAAAACCATAGCATGTGTCATTAAACTTTCGCCATAATCTAAACGTTGTGCTTTTGTCAAATCAAAATTTATGTCAAAAAGCTCATTTTTACGGTAAAGTTTAGTATCCATAATGCCCTTTTGACGCTCGGATTCCTGACCAACATCGCAGCCAAACCAAACACTTTCACCAGCTTGAAGTTGTTTTAAAGCTACTGAACGGAAAGTATCCATATCGACATTTAAATGCCGAACCTGGCGACCGTCAACAACATTTCCCAACATTTCAACGGTATACATTTGATTGTATGGTTTATCAGCAGTTGGGCCATTAATGATTGAAACGTAATCATCAAGATTCCAGCCAACGTATTCTTTAAAGAACTTTTGTGGAGTTAAATTTCGTTTGATATGATACTGCTGATCAGCGTCACGATATTCAAAATCAAACGTTGTTGGCGGCTCACCGAAGCTATAAGCCAACATCCGATAATTATCGCTGAGCATGGAAGCTTTTTGCTTAGCAATTTCCGCTTCGCTAGCTTTTTTGGCAACTAAATCTCGTAGTGTAATGGCGTCTTTGCGTAGTTTTAGGTTATATGTTCGATTGAACTCACTTGATTTTGAAGAATTGTAGGTTTCAGGCATGACAGATTGTGGAACGACACCATATTTTTGAATGATTGCCACAATCATGTCCCATTGTCCACCATCTTGCTGTGGAGTACCCATTAACCAAGCAACTTTGCGATCCGTGAGCGGTAAGTGTGCAGTTTTTAAAACATTTTCATAGAAATAATTAGCTTTTTCTAATTTATCCCAGAAGTAGGTATAATTCTGCGACAATTCAAAATCCTTCGGAACTTTGAACTTGTTTTTAATTTCATGCCGCATGGTGTTTAAAGCTGCAAACATCCAACAGCGGCCGGACTGTTTCTGGTTAGCAACATCCCCGGTATCAAGATCGATCGAAAAAACAGGTGTCATTGCTGTTTGACTTTGGAAATCAGTAGCACTGGCAAAAATTCCGTTTTTAGTTACAGTCCGTTCAATCACTTGGTGTTCAGGTCGCTTTTCAAGATCTGTTTGAAATTTTGTTAGTAATGAAGTATCAATTGCTTTTGACAAATAAATCAGCTCCTTTAATCTAGTAATCTTATTATAGGATAAATGGCATCAAGAATAAAATCAACGTGCTTGAATAATTTTGGGGCCGTCAACCGTGCCAACAATGATCATATTGACTAAATCAAGAAAAAGTCCTTGTTCAACAACCCCAACTTGTCTTTTTAATTTCAGCGCCAACTGATGCGGATGTTTGATCTGCTGTAAATGCAAATCAATAATGTAGTTGCCAGAATCAGTTTTTTTCTTTTGACCAGTTGAAGTTAATCGAAACGTTGGTTGATAATCTTCTTTAACAAAGCGTTCAAAAATTTTTTGACTGCCATAAGGAATGACTTCAACCGGCAATGGGAATTTACCTAATTTATCAACTAATTTACTTTGATCAACAATCCAGATATTTTTTTGTGAATTGGTTGCAACAATTTTTTCAAATAATAAGGCTGCTCCACCGCCCTTGATTCCCTGGTAGTCAGAACTGATTTCATCTGCGCCGTCAATCGTTAAGTCAATATGATCGACTTGATCAACTGTTTTCAAAGAAATTCCGCATTTTTGAGCCAGTGCAGCGGTTGCTTTTGAGGTAACAACACCGGTAATAGTTAAATTTTCGTGTTTGATTTTTTCGCCTAAGGCCTCCACCAGGTATTTGACGGTTGATCCGGTACCCAAACCTACGATCATCTGGTCATGGATCAAATCGACAGCTTTGTTGCCGACTTGTTGTTTTAGTTGATCTTGATTCATAAGCTCACTCCTTGCTAGGAATTTATTAATCCTACTGGAATTATAACATAGCTGAAGTTTTAGAATCAGTCGGCACTATGCTAAAATAATATTAATATTGATAATTATACTGAGGAAGAGTGATTTTAGTGAAACGTGGATTTAAAGTTGTTAGTCGTTACCGTCAAGAAGAGGTTAGATTACCAGTTAGAGCAACTAAAAATGCCGCTGGCTATGATTTTTTTGCTGCCCAAGATTTTATTTTACCAAGTATTTGGCGTCTTGAATTTATCAAAGCTTTATGGCAATTAAACAAAAATAAACAGGCTTTGACGTCATTCGAGATCCAATCAGCCCAAGATGCTTTGCGTCCTTTTTTGGTTCCAACGGGAATTAAAGCTTATATGCAGCCAGATGAATTTTTAATGCTGGCTAATCGTTCTAGCAATCCGCTTAAACGTAGTCTGATTTTACCTAACGGGGTCGGGATTGTTGATGCGGACTATTATAATAATTCCAGCAATGAAGGAGAAATATTTTTTCAATTAATTAATTTTGGCTTGAAAGATCAGCAAATTAAACAGGGGGAAAAGATTGGTCAAGGTATTTTTATCCCATTTCGATTAGCCGACGATGAGCAAACACCATCTTTAACTCGTCAAGGCGGATTTGGCTCATCAGGAAGATAAGAAAGCTTAAAAAAACTTGTCTAAGTTAACTAAAAAGAAAAGATTATGCTAGTATAAATTTAGACTGAGGGAGGCCAAAAGTTGGCTAAAATTAAAACACAGTATGTTTGTCAAAAATGTGGTTACTCGTCACCTAGATATTTAGGTAAATGTCCTAATTGTGGCAACTGGAATAGCTTAGTTGAAGAAGTTCAGGAACCAGTTGTTTCAAGAAATGGAACATGGCTTACTAATTCTGCTAAATACCAACGACCACAACTGATCAGCAAAGTTAGTTTGCAACAAAGTCCGCGAATAAAAACTGCTTCACCGGAACTTAATCGTGTGCTTGGCGGGGGGGTTGTTCCCGGTTCATTAGTCCTGATTGGTGGCGATCCGGGAATTGGCAAATCAACACTTTTGATGCAGGTTTCTGGTCAATTAGCAGCCAGAAAAAAGAAGGTTCTTTACGTTTCAGGTGAAGAAAGTGCGCTGCAAATTAAATTGCGGGCTAAACGTTTGGCTGTTAGTCACGATCAGTTTTATTTATACCCAGAGACAAATATGCAGTTGATCAAAAAAGCTGCCATAGACGTAAAACCTGATTTTATGGTAATTGATTCCGTTCAAACAATGCAAGAACCGGATATGCAAACAGCAGTTGGCAGTGTTTCTCAAATTAGAGAAGTTACCGCTGAATTAATGCAGCTGGCAAAATCGCAGGGAATCACAATCTTTATCGTTGGGCATGTAACCAAAGGTGGAGCCATTGCTGGGCCAAAGATTTTGGAACATATGGTTGATACGGTTTTGTATTTTGAAGGTGATCTGCATCATACTTATCGCATCTTGCGGGCAGTAAAGAATCGCTTTGGATCAACCAATGAAATTGGAATTTTTGAGATGAAGGAAAATGGCTTGCAGGAGGTTTTAAATCCATCAGAGATTTTTTTGGAGGAACGTCTAAAGGGAGCAACCGGCTCAGCAGTTGTTGCCTCACTTGAAGGAACAAGGCCAATACTGGTTGAAGTCCAGTCATTGGTCACTCCAACAGCCTTTGGTAATGCTAAACGAACAACAACTGGTTTAGATCATAATCGAGTATCGTTGATCATGGCAGTTTTGGAAAAAAGAGCTGGCCTGTTGTTGCAAAATCAAGATGCATATTTTAAAGCGGCTGGTGGAGTTAAACTTGATGAACCCGCGATTGACTTAGGCTTGGCAATTAGTATTGTTTCCAGCTATCGCGATCAAGAAACGCAAGCAAGTGATTGCTTTATTGGTGAACTTGGATTGACAGGTGAAATTCGCCGAGTGAATCGGATTGATAGTCGAGTTGCTGAAGCTGCTAAACTTGGCTTTAAGCGAATTTTTATTCCCAAGAATAATTTTGGCGGTTGGCAGTTACCAACAGGAATTGAGGTTGTTCCGGTCATTACTTTGAATCAAGCTCTAAAATTAGTTTTTAATAACTGAATTTGATTTTAAATTGAAAGGAGTGAATTAGTTGAGAAAAAAAATTATTAAGACTATTTTCTTTGCTCTTGGAATCGGAGCAGGGTATTCATTTTTACCATATTTTTGGCTGCTAATTGGTTGGCAGACGAATGTTTGGATCAATAATGCATTGGTTAATATGTTATTTGGTCTGCTGATCATGTGGCTGATATCATTAATTGCAACTGATCCAGTTGAGATGTTGATCAAAAAATTAGAAATAAATTTAGCACGGCAAAATCCTTTAACAATTATTTCAGTCAGCATTTCAACGATTATTGGGCTGTTGATTGCTGTTTTGATATCAACTTTATTTTCGCATTCGCAATTATTCATTTTAAACACGATTTTGCCAATTATTTTAATGCTAATTTTGGGGTACCTTGGTTTTGTTTTTGGTAAGAATCATCTCGAGGATTTAAAAAAGCTTTTGGTTCTTCGGAAAAAAGATGGCTTAGCTAGTGAAAATGGGAAAAATAAGGTACTTGAACGCAAAGCTGGTGAGAACTTTCATCGCTTAAAATTACTAGATACCAATATTTTGATTGATGGTCGCATCTATGACTTAATTCAGACAGGCTTTATTGAAGGAACACTTGTAGTACCAAATTTTGTTTTGTATGAGTTGCAGTATATTGCCGATTCCGCCGATAGTATCAAACGAGTTCGTGGTCGCCGCGGTTTAGATATTTTGAATAAATTGCGCAAAGAAAAAAAAGTGCCTGTTGAGATGTACGAAGGTGACTTTGAAGATATTCAAGAAGTTGATAGCAAGTTGATTAAACTGGCAAAATTGTTGGATGCGGTGATCGTGACCAACGATTATAATTTAAACAAGGTCAGTGAATTTCAAAATGTTGAAGTTTTAAATGTTAATGCCTTAGCTAAAGCATTGCGACCAAGAGTTATTCCAGGCGAAAAAATGACGGTCACGGTAATCAAAAATGGAACCGAAAGGCAGCAGGGTGTTGCTTACTTAGATGATGGAACAATGATTGTGGTCGAAGATGGTCGTTACTATTTAAATCAACCAATTGAAGTTACAGTAACCAGCGCTTTGCAGACGGATGCTGGTCGAATGATTTTTGCTAAGCCAACGCATGCTACTCGTGAAATCAAAGCAAAAAATTAAAGCTGCTGTTTTTAAACAGTTTATTTTTGCTGACTTTCAGTGTAAAATGTTTTTGTGTAAGCTATTTTGATAGTGATAATCAATTAAAGAAGAAAGAGGCGCTAACATTGGCAGATAAAAAGATTCGTGTACGTTATGCTCCGAGTCCAACCGGTCATTTGCATATTGGCAATGCCCGGACTGCATTGTTTAATTATTTATTTGCTCGTCATAATAACGGGACTTTTGTAATTCGAATTGAAGATACTGATTTAAAACGGAATATTGCAGATGGCGAACGAAGCCAACTGGAAAACTTAAAATGGTTAGGGATCGACTGGGATGAAGGACCTGATAAACCTGGTGAAGTCGGGCCGTATCGCCAATCAGAAAGAATGACGATTTATAAGCCTTTGATCCAACAACTTTTAGATCAAGATCTGGCTTATGAATCATTTGTAACTGAAGATGAATTGCAAAAACAACGCGAAGAACAAAGAGCAAATGGAATTGCTCCACACTATGTTTATGAATATGAAGGTTTAACTGATGAACAAATCAAGCAAAAACAAGCTGCCTGCCGACAAGCAGGATTAAAACCAGTTGTGCGAATCAGAGTTCCAAAGGATCGAACTTATGAATTCGATGATTTGGTTAAGGGACCAATTAGCTTTGATTCTGATACAATTGGCGGTGATTTTGTCATTCAAAAACGTGATGGAATGCCAACTTATAACTTTGCTGTTGTAGTGGACGACCATTTGATGAAGATCACGCACGTCTTAAGAGGTGATGATCACATTGCTAATACACCTAAACAATTAGTAGTTTATGAGGCTTTTGGTTGGGAACCGCCAGTCTTTGGTCATATGACGCTGATCATCAATACTAAGACTGGCAAAAAACTTTCTAAACGGGATGAAAGTGTGCTGCAATTTATTGAACAGTACCGTGAGCTTGGTTATTTGCCGGATGCAATGTTTAACTTTGTTACTTTGCTAGGCTGGTCACCTGTTGGGGAAAAAGAGATTTTCACGCGCAAACAGCTAATTAAAATGTTTGATCCAAAACGATTAAGTCGTTCGCCGGCGTCATTTGATGCAAAGAAACTTGAATGGGTCAATAACCAATATGTTAAAAATGCTAAGATGGATCGGATCGCTAATGAGTCAATCAAACAGCTGATTAAGGCTAAAAAACTGCCGGAAAATCCGGATTCAAAGACTGTTGCTTGGGCACGTGAACTGACAAGTTTATTTAAGCAGCAGATGTCTTATATGGGACAGATTAATGAATTATCTGAAATTTTCTTCAATGATCCACCAGTTTTAGATGATGCTTGCAAGCAGGAATTGGCTGATGAAAATGCAGCTTTAGTATTAGCAGAGTTTATTAAGAGAATTGAAAAAATGTCGTTGTTTGATGCTGGAGAAATTCAAAATACGATTTATGATATTCAAGCGGCAACCGGAGTCCGGGGACGTAAACTCTATATGCCAATCAGAATTGGGACAACTCGTAAGACACAGGGGCCGGAGTTAGCAGCTGCAATTGAGTTGCTTGGTCGTAAGAAGGCACTTGTTCATCTGAAACAAACTTTAGCTGAAATGAAGAATTTCTAAAGAAATGTTTTTGAATGAAAAGGTTCGAAACAGGAAGGCTTGTTTCGAACCTTTAGTTGTCATAAAACGATTGAAGGAGGCGTTAATTTGATCCAATTGTATAATACCCTGACTAATAAAAAAGAAGTTTTTCGGCCGTTAACTCCCGGCGTTATCAATATGTATGTTTGTGGGCCGACTGTCTATAACTATATCCATATTGGCAATGCGCGGAGTGCGATTGCTTTTGATACAATTCGCCGCTATTTTGAATTTCGCGGCTTTAAAGTCAATTATGTTTCAAATTTTACCGATGTCGATGATAAAATTATTAAGGCTGCTCAGCAGCAGCATTTAACAGCCTTGCAAGTAGCTGATAAATACATCAAAGCTTTTTATGCTGACACAGATGCTTTAAATATTCAACGGGCCACGCTTAATCCGCGAGTTACGGAAACGATGGCTGAAATAATTGATTTTATTCAGGTCTTGCTAGATAAAGGGTACGCCTATCAGGCGAGCGGAGATATTTATTATCGTGCGCGTCGGTTTAAAAATTATGGACAATTATCTGGTCAATCAATCGATGAATTGGAACAAGGGGCCAGTCAACGGGTGACAGCAGCCGATGAAGCCAAAAAGGAAGATCCACTCGACTTTGCTTTGTGGAAACAAGCTAAACCAAATGAAGTTTATTGGCAATCACCTTGGGGAAAAGGTCGACCTGGCTGGCATATTGAATGTTCGGTCATGGCAACTAAGTTTTTAGGTGAGACGATCGATATTCATGCGGGCGGACAGGATTTAGAATTTCCACATCATGAAAATGAAATTGCTCAAAGTGAAGCTAAAACTGGCAAAAAGTTTGCTAGCTATTGGTTGCATAACGGTTTTGTGACGATTGGTGCTGATGATCAGAAAATGAGTAAGTCACTAGGTAATTTTATTACTGTTCATGAACTGATTAAAAAAATTGATCCGCAAGTTTTACGATTTTTTATGGCGACAACGCAATATCGCCGGCCAATTCGCTATAGCCAAGAGAACTTAGCTGATGCTACTGCTAACTTGAATAAATTAAAGACCGCTTATCAAAATGCTGCTTATCGTTTGAATTCCGCTAATGATGGTCCTTTATCTCCAAAGCTCCAAGAATTTGTTGATTTACAGCGGCAAAAATTTATTGCTGCTATGGATGATGATTTCAATGTGCAAAATGCAGTGATGGCAATTTATGAGTTGGCCAAGCAGCTGAATATATCTGTTGCAACAACTGGGGTTTCTAAAACAGATCTTTTGTGCTTGCAAGAACAGTTGCAGCAATTGACCGAAGTTTTAGGGGTTAAACTAAGATTGCCACAAAAAGATAAAGAATTTACTAATAAAATCAATGATTTAGTTCATCAGCGTGATCTAGCTCGGCAACATCATGATTTTGCGCAAAGTGATTCGATTCGTGATCAGTTAAGGGCAGCTGGAGTTATTTTGGAAGATACTCCTCAAGGAACTAGGTGGAAATTAGCTAATGGATAGACAAAACGTTGCTGATCAAGTCAATGGAATAGCATTAGCCTATATGGGTGATGCTATTTATGAAGTTTATGTTCGTCGTCATTTGCTGCAAAAAGGGATTAGTAAGCCAACTAAATTACAACATTTAGCAACTCATTATGTTTCGGCGAAAGCGCAGGCTGAGTTGATTCAAAAGATGACTAAAGAACAGTTACTAGAGCCAAGAGAGTTAGAGATTTTCAAACGTGGTCGTAACGCCAAAAGTCATACTAGTGCAAAAAACACGGATGTAATAACTTATCGAATCTCAACTGGATTTGAGGCAGTTTTTGGCTATTTGTTTTTGCAAAATGAACATTTACGGTTAGAAAAGTTAGCTACTTGGTGTCTTCACCAAGTGGATGAGGAGTTAAAATGACAGCAGATAACCAGAAAAAAAGCGAATTTATCATTGGACGTCATCCAGCCGTTGCAGCCTTAAACAATCAGCAAACAACGATCAATAAAATTTTTTTGCAAAAAGGTCTGCAGAAAAATTTTGCGGCCCAAATTGAAAAATTAGCTAGAGAGCGAAAAATTATTATTTCACGTGTTCCGAAAAGTCGATTAGACGAATTGGCACCGCAGCAAAACCATCAGGGAATTATTTTAACGTTAGCAGCCTTTGCCTATACGCCATTAGTTGATTTACTAAGAAAAGGTCAGTCGGCACCGGACCCTTTTTTATTAATTTTGGATAATATTGAGGATCCCCACAATTTAGGTTCAATTATTCGAACAGCAGATGCAGCCGGAGTTACGGGAATAATTATTCCCCAAAGGCGTGCGGTTCAATTGACTTCAGTTGTTGCTAAAACTTCAACTGGGGCAATTGAGTATGTTCCGGTTGCCCGCGTAACTAATTTAGTTCAGGCTGCTAAGCAACTGAAAAAAGCTGGCTTTTGGATCTTTGGAACTGATATGACAGGCAAAGATTATCGACAGTGGAATGCACAAGGATCTATTGCCTTAATAATTGGTAATGAAGGCAAAGGGATCAGTCCGTTATTAAAAAAGCAGTGTGATGAATTGCTAACGATCCCGATGGTTGGACATGTTCAAAGCCTAAATGCTAGTGTTGCGGCAAGCTTGCTGATTTATCAAGGGTTTACTTCACGAGGAAATTAAGAATGAAAAACAATATTTTAATTGTTGATGCTTATAATATGATTGGTAACTGGCCTGAGTTGGCAAAGTTAAAAAAGTCCGGTCATTTAGCTGCTGCCCGCGAGCATTTATTACACACTTTAGTTAACTATCGTCGCTTGCGAAATTATCAACGAATGATCGTTGTTTTTGATGCCATGTATGTGCCCGGCTTGGCGAAAGAATACCGCAAATCGGGTTTGGAAATAGTTTGGACAGCTGAAGATCAAACGGCAGATTCTTATATTGAAGCATTAACCGGGCAGCTGCAAACTCGATTAACGTTAGTCACGGTTGCGACTAGCGATCAGGCAGAACAATGGACCATTTTTTCTAAGGGAGCGATTCGTATTCCAGCTTGGGAACTTCATCAGGATATCAAACATGCTAAGCAAGAAATTCGTGCTCAATCAAAAAAATATCAAGATCAAGCCAGCATGAGGCGGATTCCCTGGAATCAACAGCAGTTAAACAAAATGGAAACTTTGCGGCGCCAATTGGAGCAAAAAAATAATTCGTGTAATTGACAAACTATTTGTTAACGTGATAAAGTCAACGTTGAGTAGATATAGGAGAATAAGAAGATGGCACAAAAAAAATTAGCTCTGGCGTGTTCAGAATGTGGCTCACGTAACTATACAATCACGGCCAATCCTAATCGTACAGAACGATTAAAAGTTAAAAAGTTTTGCAAGTATTGTAATCGCCATACGCTGCATCAAGAAACCCGATAGGAGAAAATTAATGAAATTTTATAAAAATGTTATTCAGACAATGAAGGATACTACTTGGCCCGATCGCAAGAAAGCTGGTTTGGGTATTAAAGCTGTTGTCATGACTTCAATTTTATTTGCAATTTTTTTTGCAGTTGTCGATTATGTCGTTCAGGTGATTTTAAAGTTGTTTGTTTAATTTTTGATTAAAAAGTATTTTTTATGTTATACTTATGTGGGTGTGAAACTTCGAGGAGTCGAAGTTTTTTTATTTTGATTTCAAATTGAGGAGGAAAAATCGTGGCAGAAACTTTGGAAAAAAGATGGTATGTCTTGCATACTTATTCTGGCTATGAAAATAAAGTTAAAACAAATCTTGAATCAAGAGCACAATCAATGGGGATGGAAAATTACATTTTTCGGGTTGTTGTTCCAGAAGAAGAAGAACATGAAACAACGAAGGGCGGCAAGGAAAAAGTCGAAAATAAAAAAACATTTCCTGGCTATGTATTAGTTGAAATGGTTATGACTGATCAATCTTGGTATGTTGCTAGAAATACCCCGGGAGTAACGGGTTTCGTTGGCTCACATGGTGCCGGTAGCAAACCTGCACCGTTGTTAGAGGATGAGGTTGAATTGATTTTGCGGCGATTAGGAATGAGCTCGCGTCATCAAGACTTTGATGTTTCAGTTGGTGAATCAGTTACAATCGTTGAAGGAGCTTTTAAGGGCTTAGTTGGTAAAGTTACGGCGATTGATCGAGAAAAAATGAAATTGCGAGTCAATATTGATATGTTTGGTCGCGAGACGGCAACTGAATTAAATTTTGATCAAGTTGATAAATTAATTTAAAAAGGATTGTTTTCTTAATTGAAAAATTGTATACTAAAAAAGTATGCTTTGTGTACATGTGGGAGGCTAAATTTAACTAGCCATCCGTACCACGCACGGACTTTAAGGAGGTATGTACCGTGGCTAAAAAAGTTGTTAACGTTGTTAAGTTACAAATTCCTGCTGGTAAGGCAACTCCGGCACCGCCAGTTGGTCCTGCATTAGGTCAAGCTGGAATCAATATTATGGGTTTCACCAAAGAATTTAATGCTCGGACGGCAGATCAGGCTGGAATGATTATTCCTGTTGTGATCAATGTCTATGAAGATCGTTCATTTGATTTTGTTACTAAAACACCGCCTGCTGCTGTTTTGTTAAAAAAAGCTGCTGGAGTTGAACATGGTTCTGGCGAACCTAATACCAAAAAAGTTGCAACTGTAACTAAAGCTCAGGTTAAGGAAATCGCTGAAACAAAAATGCAAGATCTAAACGCTGCAGATGTTGAAGCTGCAATGCGCATGATTGAAGGTACTGCACGAAGCATGGGCTTTGTTGTAGAAGACTAATTTTCTACGGCCATGCTTCTCAGACGGACTGATTGTAAAAGCAATTAAGTCAAGTGGGAGGTATATCCGTTACACCACATTTTGCAAGGAGGAAAAAAACCAATGGCTAAAAAAAGTAAGAAGTATCTCGAAGCTGCTAAACAAGTTGAAGCAGATAAGGTATATGGTGTTGAAGATGCACTAGCATTAGTTAAGAAAATTGATTTTGCAAACTTTGATGCAACAGTTGAAGTTGCTTATAATTTAAACTTGGATACCAAGCAGGCTGATCAACAATTACGTGGAGCAGTCGTTTTGCCAAATGGTACTGGGAAGGAACAAAAAGTGATTGTTTTTGCTCGTGGAGCAAAAGCTAAGGAGGCTGAAGCAGCGGGTGCCGACGTTGTTGGTGATGATGATTTAGTTCAAAAAATCCAAGATGGTTGGCTTGACTTTGATGTTGCGATCGCTACTCCTGACATGATGGCTAAAGTGGGTCGTTTGGGACGAGTTTTAGGACCAAAAGGCTTAATGCCTAATCCTAAGACTGGGACCGTGACAATGGATGTAACCAAAGCTGTTAGCGAATCAAAAGCCGGCAAGGTAACTTATCGGACAGATAAAGCCGGCAATGTCCATGTTCCATTAGGCAAAGTATCTTTTGAAGTTGCTGCTTTAGCTGCCAACTTCAAAGCAATTCAAGATATTATTGCTAAGTCACGTCCAGCATCTGTAAAGGGACAGTATATTAAGCATGTTTCATTGGCTTCAACATTTGGACCAAGTGTCACACTTGATATTAGTGCATTATAAAATTAATTATTAGTTGACTTTTGTTGATTTATATGTTAATTTGATTAAGGTCAATTTTTATGGCTCTACCTAAGACTCAGGTGGCGTTATTGCCTTAATATCTACCTGCCGAGGAGTAATAAATGATTATTTACTTGGAATCTTTTACTCTATGTCTTGGGTGACATAGAGTTTTTTTGTAGAAAGCCTGACCAATTCAAGATGGGAGGTGAAATTTTTGAGCAAAGAAGTTATTGCCAAGAAGTCTGAAATTGTTGATGGTCTTGCCAAGAAGTTTCAGGACTCAGTTTCAGTGGTCGTTGTTAACTATCGTGGAGTAACCGTTGAGGAAGTCACTGAATTACGTAAGCAATTACGTGAAGAAGGTGTTGAATTTCGGGTTGTTAAAAACACCTATTTAAAGCGTGCAGCGGATAAAGTTGGCTATGAAGGCTTGGATGAAACATTTACCGGCCCGACAGCAGTTGCATTTTCAAGTGAAGATGTTGTTGCTCCAGCTAGGATCTTAGCTAAATTTGCCAAAGATATTGATGCTCTTGAACTTAAGGGCGGTATTATTGAAGGTAAGGTTGCTTCATTGGATGAAATCCAGGAAATTGCCAAACTGCCAAATCGCGAGGGCTTGTTATCAATGCTTGTTTCGGTCTTGCAAGCACCTGTTCGCAACTTTGCATATGCAGTTAAAGCTGTTGCTGATAGTAAGGAAGAAAACGGCGATGCAGCATAGGATAATTAATTATTAATAATTTAAAATGTGTAAATTGGAGGAAATAAAAATGGCATTGGATAAGGATAAAATCATTGCTGATTTAAAAGATGCTAGCATTCTAGAACTGAATGACTTAGTTAAAGCTATTGAAGATGAATTTGGTGTATCAGCGGCTGCTCCAGTTGCAGCTGCTGGAGCTGCGGGTGGCGCTGCTGAAGAAGAGAAAACATCATTTGATGTTGAATTAACTGAATCCGGGGATCAAAAGATTAAAGCTATCAAAGCTATTCGTGAGATCACCGGCCTTGGTTTGAAAGATTCTAAAGCTTTAGTTGATAATGTACCTTCAATTGTAAAAGAAGGCGTGTCTAAAGACGAAGCTGAAGATCTTAAATCTAAACTTGAAGCTGTTGGTGGAGTTGTAACCCTCAAATAGTTTTTCAATTTTAGAAAGAAGTCATGAGCACTTGCTTGTGGCTTTTTTTGCTAACCATCTATTTTCTGGTAGAATATAAGCATGACTTAGAAAATTGGAGCGGATTAAATTGAATTTAGTAAGACGGCTGATAAATTGGTTAGAAAAAAGAATGTTGATCTTAAAACTGATTTTTGTGCTTTCAGTTTTAATTTTCGTTTTTTTTGAGTTAGGGAGAATTTTTCGCCAAATGTCTTGGGAAAAAATCTCAACTGATTTAACGCAAACGGATCCTCGCATTATCATTTTATTGCTGATCGGAGGATTTATTGCAATTTCACCAATGTTTGTTTATGATTTCGTAATGGTTAGTTTCTTGCCCAAAAAGTTTTCCCGAAAATACATTTTAAAAAGTGGCTTGATTACTAATACATTTACCAATTTATTAGGATTTGGCGGTTTTATTGGAGCAACTTTACGAGCAAATTTCTATAGCAAAGGCGCTAGCAAAACTGATATTTTGGGCGCGCTATCTAAAATTGCCCTTTTTTTGCTATCGGGTCTTTCTTTTTGCTGTTGGGTAATTTTAGGATTAATGGCTAGCAACGTGATTGAAGGCAGCTATTCACAGTACTTAATTTGGATCATTGGTGGGGGGGTATATTTTCCCCTAGTTTTGTTAGCTACCTTTTTCAAAAATCATAAACTTCTAAATGGCTTGACCTTGAAAAGAGAAGTAACTTTGACACTGGGCTCAATTCTTGAATGGTTAGCGGTCAGTGGTTTCTTTTTGTTGATTGGCCGTTCACTAGGCGTTCAACAACATTTAGCTGAAGTTTTCATGTTGTACATCGTGGCTACGATTTTGGGAATTGTTTCAATGGTTCCAGGTGGTTTAGGCTCATTTGATGTTTTTATGCTGCTAAGTTTAGCACCGCTGGGAATTGATAATTCCAAAGTTATTATTTGGCTATTGTTTTATCGGCTGTTCTATTACGTTATTCCCTTTATTGTTGGATTAATCTTTTTTATTCATGGCTTGGGACAGAAGATCAACCGTTTTTTAGATGGACTGCCAGTTTCAATTTTACGCAAGTTAGCTCATGGAGTTTTGACGCTTTTACTATATACGGCTGGAATTTTGATCTTGTTAGAAGCAATTTTACCAGGTTTCACCTTTAATAATCCTTTTTTACTAAGGTTTTATCCGTACACCTTATTTTTCCTAAGCCAACTGACGACCATCTTATGTGGATTTATGTTGCTCGGATTAGCTCGCGGCATTGAATCTAAGATCAGTCGTGCGTATTGGCCAACAATTGTTTTCTTGTTGATTGGAATGGCCGATACTTTACGCTATGGAATTTCTGATGGCCTGCTGGGCTTTTTGTTTGTGGTTTTGTTATTAGTTGTTTTTTCACACAGTGAGCTTTATCGGCAGCGATTTGTTTACTCTACAGAAAAGTTAGTTCTCGATGGTGGTCTTTTCATGCTGGTTTTTCTGCTTTACGCAATTATTGGAGCAGTTAACTCACCTCAATATATGTTGCATCATCATGTGCCTGAAGTGTTGCTCTTTCCGTCAGAAAAAGTCTGGTTTTCAGGCTTTATCGGTTTAATTTTAGCTGCTGGCGTTTTATTATTGACTTTCAGTTATTTAGCTGCGGGGCCGCGACAAATTGAACGTTTACTGGACTTGACAAGAGCAAAAGCTATTATTAAAAAATATGCTGGCAATGAAACTAGTCATTTAGTTTTTTTAAATGATAAGCTCTTATACTTTTATCAGTCACAAGGATGCGATCAATTATTTTTTATGTACCGACGCAAAGCTAATAAAATAATGATCATGGGAGAACCGGTCGGTAATCGGCAATTTTTGCCACAAGCAGTTAGTCAACTTTTAAAATTAGCAGATTTAGAAAATTGTCAGTTAGTTTTTTATGAAATTAATTCAGAACTGACTTTGTACTTACATGAATTGGGGTTTGATTTTATTAAAATTGGTGAAGAGGGGCTCGTTGATTTAGAGCAATTTACCTTGGCTGGGAAAAAGCAACGTGCTCAGCGGGCAATTATGAATCGCTTAGCACGTCAAGGCTATCATTTTGAAATTTTGCAGCCGCCGTTTACGAGTGAATTCTTAGAGAATTTAAATCAGATTTCTGACGAATGGTTAAATGGGCAAACTGAAAAAGGCTTTTCAATGGGCTTTTTTGATATTGAGTATTTGAACCAAGCACCGATCGCGGTAGTTAAGGATCAGACGAATGAAGTTGTTGCTTTTGCTTCACTGATGCCGGTCAATCAAGCAATTTTGTCGATTGATTTGATGCGTTATCGGCGTGATGTGGCTGATGGTACGATGGACATGATTTTTATTGAGCTATTTAATTATGGTAAACAACAAGGTTATCAGTACTTTAATATGGGGATGGCACCATTAGCTAATGTTGGAAAGTCACGCTATAGTTTCTTAGAAGAAAAAGCTGCTCATTTGATTTATGAATATGGCTCGCATTTTTATGGTTTTCAAGGATTACGATCCTTCAAAGATAAATACGTGACACTTTGGCGACCTAAATATACTGCCTATCGCCGCCGCAGCTCATTGCTGATCACAATGGCACAATTAACGAGTGTGATTAATCATCATGAAAAAGTAACTGCCGAGTCAAAATTACGGCGAATTTGGCTTTTTAATAAAATTTAAGTTAAACGAACCGAACATGAAGATAGGTAAAAAATCGATTATCTGAAAATATAATTGATTTTAGGATTTTTAACTAAAGAAGAACCACCCATTGATTGTTTCTTACCTTTCAATGGGTGGTTCTTTTAAATTGTAGCGGTTAATGTTTGGCAGTTTGTGTGTCAACTCCGATTAAGTAATCTGCATCATTCATTGGCTCGACATCGCCAAGCAGATAGCCATTACCGACTTGAGAAAAGAAATCATGATTGGCAGTTGAAGTTGAAATACCATTCATAACAACTGGATCGACATCATCAGCTGTATCCGGGAAAAGCGGTTCTAATCCGAGGTTCATTAAAGCTTTGTTAGCATTGTAACGCAAAAATACCAAAACTTTTTCGGCCCAGCCAACTTGATCGTAAAGCTCATGGGTATATTTCTCTTCATTTTCATAAAGATCGTATAATAAGTCATAGATCCAGGACTTTAATTCAGCTTGTTTTTCAGTACTCAATTCATTAAAGCCTAGCTGAAACTTGTAGCCAATGTAGGTTCCGTGAACCGATTCGTCTCGCAAGATTAATTTAATGATCTCGCCGACATTTGCCAATTTGTTATGTCCTAGCCAATAAAGTGGAGTGTAAAAGCCAGAATAAAAAAGGAACGTTTCTAAGAAAACTGAAGCCACTTTCTTTTGCAAAGACGTTCCTTGTAAATAGATTTCATCAATTTTCTGAGCTTTGTATTGCAGATATTGATCATGGTGGGTCCAAGCAAAGATTTCTTCAATTTCTTTAGGTGTATTTAACGTTGAAAAAATTGAAGAATAACTTTTGGCATGGACTGATTCCATGAACTGAATGTTATTCAAAACAGCACGTTCATGCTGAGTACGAACGTTTTTCATTAAAGATGCCATGCCATCTTGTGATTGCAAAGTATCTAAAAGGGTCAAACCGCCAAAAACGTGTTCAACAACTAATTTGTCCTGTGGTGACATTTTTCGCCAATCAGCTAAATCATTGGATAGTGGAATTCGGGTATCTAACCAGAATTGTTCGGTCAATTTTTCCCAAGTAGCTTTGTCAATTTGATCCTCTAATTCATTCCAATTAATTGCACGATAAAAATCTTCTGTCATGATGGTTGCTCCTTATTCTTAAATAACACAGCTTTCACATTCGTTTGCCCCAATTTCAGTTTTATCATCGGTAAAAGTTCTAATATAGTAAACTGATTTAATCCCTTTCGCATGGGCATAGTTGCGTAAAATGGTCAAATCACGAGTTGTCATTTTATTAGTCCGTCCTTGTTTCCATTCATATAAGCCTTCAGGGATCGTCGAACGCATAAACAACGTTAAGCTCATTCCTTGATCAACATGCTGTTGAGCGGCAGCATAGGTATCAATAACTTTCCGCATATCAGTATCATAAGCCGATTGATAATATGGCAAGGTTTTGTTAGAAAGATAAGGTGCCGGATAGTAGATTTTACCAATTTTCCGTTCTTGCCGTTCTTCAATTCGATTAATGATCGGATGCAAACTAGCTGTTGTATCATTAATGTATGAAATTGAGCCATTAGGTGCAACTGCTAGTCGATTCTGATGGTACAAGCCATCTTTCATTACCGCCGTTTTTAATGCTTGCCAATCAGTAACAGTTGGAATGAAAATTCCTTGGAAAAGGTCTTGAATACGTTTGGTTTGAGGTGCAAAACTCTGTTTCAAATATTTATCAAAATAGCTGCCGTCAGCATAGCAGCTCTTTTCAAAATCAGCAAAAGTTTCTTGCCGTTCTTTGGCAATCTGATTTGAAGCTTTTAACGTCCAATAATTCAATAACATAAAGTAAACGTTAGTAAAATCAATGGCTTCAGGCGAACCATAATGAATTTGATTTTTAGCAAGGAAGGCATGCAACCCCATGGCTCCTAGACCGATTGTATGTGCTTGCTGATTGCCATTTTGAACAGAAGGCACAACATCAATGTCAGAATGATCAGTTACAAAGGTTAAGGCACGAACCATTGTTTCAACTGATTTTCCAAAATTAGGAGAGGCCATTAAATTGACGATATTAGTTGAACCGAGGTTGCAGCTGATATCAGTTCCTAAAACATCATAATCTTGTCGATTATTGATTTTAGATGGTTTTTGAACTTGTAAAATTTCAGAACAAAGATTACTCATAATAATTTTGCCGGCAATTGCATTTTCCCGATTAGCGGTATCAATATTGATCACATATGGATAGCCAGATTCTTGCTGGAGCTTACTGATTTCTGTTTCCAAATCACGGGCTTTGATTTTCTTTTTAGGGATTTTAGGATTAGCTACCATATGGTCATATTCTTGAGTGATGTCGACATAAGAGAATGGAACGCCATACACTCGTTCAACACCCCAGGGATCAAACAGATACATATCTTCGTTCTTACGAGCCAGCTCATAAAACTTATCTGGCACGATTACGCCTAGGGATAAAGTTTTAATTCGGACCTTTTCATCAGCATTTTCACGTTTGGCAGCTAAAAAGGCAATGATATCAGGATGAAAAACGTTAAGATAAACCACACCAGCTCCTTGACGCTGCCCTAATTGATTAGAATATGAAAAACTGTCTTCTAGAAGTTTCATAACTGGGACCACCCCTGAGGCAGCACCTTGAATGTTTTTGATTGGAGCACCAGCCCCACGCAAATTGCTCAAAGTAATGCCAACGCCGCCCCCAATTCGTGAAAGCTGCAAAGCCGAGTTGATGCCACGGCCAATCGAATTCATATCGTCAGTAATTTGAATTAAAAAACATGACACTAATTCACCTCGCCGTTTGCGACCGGCATTTAAAAAGCTTGGTGTTGCTGGTTGGTAGCGTTGGTGAATGATTTCATCAGCTAATTGCATTGCCAGTTTTTCATCACCATTAGCAAAGTAAAGTGCATTAGCTGCTACTCGATCACTAAAAGTCTCGAGATAATAGTTGCCGTCATTGGTTTTTAAAGCATATTGCGCATAAAATTTATAAGCAGCCATAAATGTTTTAAAATGAAAATCAGCTTGTTTTAAAAAGTCATAGAGTTTTTCAATAAATAAGAAATTATACTTTTCAATAAATTCCTTTTCTAAATAATCATTAGCAATTAAATAATTTATTCGTGCTTTCAATGAGCTAAAAGTCATTAAGTTTGGCTTGACATTTTCTGCTAAGAAAGCTGCTAAAGCTTCTCGATCTTTTTTTAAGGGAATTTGACCGTTAACGGGAATGTTGATTTCATTGTTCAAGTCGTAATAAGTAACTTTATCGACATCGATATCTTTAAGTGTCAAATTTGTCACCACTTTCTTTGGATTTTAAAGTCAGACTGTTAAAATTAGCAAGAGTTTCGTAGACTAAGCAACGAAACTCTTGGTTAAGACGAATTCAACTAATTTTAGCGTGCGATCAAATTTTTCAGTAAATCTGGCCGAAAACCATTAATAATTGGATTGCTGTTCCTTTCGATCACGGGGACACTGCGGAAGCCTTTTTCTTTTAGGTAATCAATGTATTCTGGTTCTCGGTTGATATTGTGTTCTTCATAAGCAATTTGGTGTTCAGCTAAAAATTTTTTGGTCATTTTACATTGGATACAATTATTTTTTGTATAAATTGATAAAGTCATGATTGGCACCTCGTCTAAATGTATTGTATGCTTAGTATACAACATCTTTCAAAAATATCAAGTTCAAGGCACAAGATGTTGGTTTGAATTGTAAATCACAAACAATATATAGTATCAAAGTGCAAACCTTATTAAGGCAGGTTGAATTAACAATGACAGACTATTATTATTCTCAAAATCCTTCAGCAAGTCATCATGAACAAGAATGGACTTTTGATTTACTGGGAAACACTTTTTATTTTACTACCGATAACGGTGTTTTTTCAAAAAATACTGTTGATTTTGGTAGTGAACTTTACTGACAGCTATTAATCAGCTCGCTTTAACTAATACTGATTTTAAGAAAATATTGGATGTAGGTTGTGGCTATGGTCCCTTAGGCTTAGCATTAGCCAAAAGGTTTCCAGAAAGCCAAGTTGACTTGATTGACATTAATCAGCGGGCCTTGGAATTAGCCAAAAAGAATGCCACTTTAAACCAACTGACGAATGTTAAAATTTGGGCTTCCAATATTTACCAGCAAGTTAGCGCTTCAGATTATGATTTAATTATTTCTAATCCACCAATTAGAGCTGGCAAAAAGGTTGTCCAAAAAATTATTACTGAAGCAGGTGAACATTTAAAATCACAAGGGCAGCTGATAATTGTTATCCAAAAAAAGCAGGGTGCTCCTTCAGCAAAAAAACAGTTGGAAGCCGTTTTTGGACAAGCCCAAGTTCTATTGCGACAGAAAGGTTATTATGTTTTGTTGAGCAGCAAAGTAAGCGAGGGATAAAATGCTGGATAAAATGGAACAGCAAAAATATATGCGTGCGGCACTTTTTGAAGCAGATCAAGCAGCTCAGCTCGGCGAGGTGCCAATTGGCTGCGTAATTGTTTATCAGGGGCAAATTATTGGACGCGGTCATAATCTGCGTGAGCATAGTCAAGATGCTACATTCCATGCTGAAATGCTGGCAATTGAAGAGGCAAATGCTTTTTTGCATAGCTGGCGGCTGGAAAAGGCGCAATTATTTGTTACTTTAGAGCCATGTCCAATGTGTAGCGGCGCAATTATTAATGCACGGATTGCTGAGGTATATTATGGAGCTGCCGATCCCAAGGCAGGGACAGCTGGTAGTTTGTTGAACTTGTTAACTGATCAAAGGTTTAACCATCAAGCTCAAGTTACTGCTGGGGTTTTAGAGGCAGAAGCAGCTGAGCGTTTACGAAGCTTTTTTCGAAAAATTCGACAAAAAAAGCGAAAAACAAAATAGGGACTGGAATTTTTGCTCAATTTCATGTAAAATAGAGAGTGCCGTAAGGCCTTGGGACAATGTGATCTCGGTGAAGCGTGTCAGATCCGGAAGGAAGCAGCACTAAGCAGAGTATGACATGTGTTCCAAGTTAATTTGGTAATTAACCTCTCGATCGGTGCTGGTCGGGAGTTTTTTTTAAGTGAATATGCAAAAAAGGAGCATTTGACATGGGGTATCGGGCACTCTACCGAGTTTGGCGGCCACAGCAATTTACTGATTTGGTTGGTCAGCAATTGATTACACAGACATTAAAAAATGCAATTGCGGCTAAGCAGACAAGTCATGCTTACCTTTTTACTGGGCCACGTGGTACCGGAAAAACTTCGGCAGCTAAAATTTTTGCTAAAGCGATTAATTGTCATTTTCAAAAGAATGGTGAACCCTGCAATCAGTGTGAGATTTGCCGAGCAATCACTGAAGGACGCTTAAATGATGTGATTGAAATCGATGCTGCTTCTAATAATAGTGTTGATGAAATTCGCGATATTCGTGAGAAGGTTAAATACGCTCCTACCCAGGCAGATTATAAGATTTATATTATTGACGAAGTGCATATGCTTTCAACTGGAGCATTCAACGCTTTATTAAAAACCTTGGAAGAGCCGCCAGCTAATGTGATTTTCATTTTGGCAACAACTGAACCTTATAAAATCCCAGCCACAATTATTTCACGGACCCAGCGCTTTGATTTTCATCGCATTAATGATCAAACTTTGATCAAACGGATGGAATATATCTTAAAGCAAGAAAAAGTCACTTTTGATCCAGCTGCTTTAGAAGTAATTGCCAAGGCTGCTGCTGGTGGGATGCGTGATGCTTTGAGTATGTTGGATCAAGTTTTGTCATTTGGTAATCATCAGGCAACACTCAAAGACGCTTTATTGGTTACTGGCAGTGTAGCTCAAGAACAGCTGGCAGCCTATTTAAGGGCAGTTTTTTCGCAGCAAGCGGCACCAGCTTTTCAGCAGATTCAACAACTTCTGGCTGATGGCAAAGACCCTAATCAATTATTTGAAGGTCTGATTGATTATTGTCGACAATTGTTGCTCCAGCAAACGGTTTTTAAGGATCAAAAGGGAGAGTCAAATCAAGTACTGATTTCTTTGGCTAAAAAAATACCAACAAAAGTTATTTACCAGGCATTGGATATTCTAAGCCAAGAACAACAGGCAATGCGTTTTGCGACCCATCAGGAAGTATACTTAGATGTAGCAACGGTTAAGCTCTGTCAACTTAAATCGAATGACCGAGCTGCCACAACTGCACCGGCTGAAGCAGAAATTACTAAGCTGCAAACTGAAGTCATGACTTTAAAAAAACAGCTAGATCAATTAGTGCAACGATCCAAGCCTGAAGAGAAGCCGGTTCATGAACCAAAAAAGGTTTCAGTAACAAAGCAGACTAAAATTCAGCCAAATCTCAAAGCTATTTATACAGTTTTAGGTAGTGCTTCACGAGAAAGCTTAGATGAGCTCAAAGATGTTTGGCAAGATTTAATGGCAAAGCTTTCAGTCACGCAGAGGGCAATCATGAACGTTAGTCAACCAGTTGCAGCCAGTCAAACTGCTGCAGTGATCAGTTTTCAATACGCTTTCTTATTTGAAAAAGCTGTTGAAAATCAACAATTACAAACACAACTAGTGACAGATTTGGCTAGTTTGTTAGGCCGTCAAGTCAAGCTGACTTTTTTGCCGCAGGAGCAATGGCCACAAATTAGGAAAAATTATTTGAAGGAGTATCAGCATAATAAAGCGGAGTCAACCAAGTCGGTCACGAAGCAAGCAGTGTCGGCTAAAAACTCACAAGCTCTTGCGGCTCAAAAAATTTGGGGTAAAGATGCTGAAAAATTAGTTGAGTTTAAAGATGATTAATTAATTGAAAGGATGAATTATTATGATGCGTGGGATGAATATGCAAGGTATGATGCGTCAAATGCAAAAAATGCAGAAAAACATGAAACAAGATCAAGCTGAACTGGAAAAGAAAGAATTTAGCGGTCATGCAGCTGATGATGCTGTTGTAGTTAAATTTTCAGGAAAAAAAGAAATGACTGATATTCAAATCAAGCCTGAAGCAGTTGATCCAGACGATATTGATATGCTGCAGGATTTAATTATTATGGCAAGCAATGATGCACTTAAGCAAATTGAAACCGAGACGCAAAAGACAATGGGCAAATATACACGTAATTTTCCTGGAATGTAATGTCAGCTAAGAAAGGAAACAAAGTATGCAGTATCCAGAACCAATCGCTAAGTTGATCGATAGTTATATGCACTTACCAGGAATCGGCGAAAAAACTGCCACCCGGTTGGCTTTTTATACAATTAACTTGCCGCAAGCGGATGTCGATCAGTTTGCGGCAGCTTTACAGGCGGTTAAACGTAATTTGAAATATTGCAGTATTTGCGGCAACGTTACCGAGGATGATCCTTGCCAAATTTGTCGTGATCAAAGTCGCGATCAAAGCAAAGTGATTGTGGTTGAAGATTCCAAAGATGTTATGTCGCTGGAGAGAATGAATGAGTATCATGGCCTTTATCACGTTTTGCATGGAGTCCTTTCACCAATGGAGGGTAAAGGACCAGATGATTTAAACATTACGGCGTTAGTTAAACGTCTGCAAACACATCCAACAATCACTGAAGTAATTGTTGCAACAAATGCAACCCCGGAAGGAGAAGCAACGGCGATGTACTTATCCCGTTTGTTAAAACCAGCGGGAATCAAAATTACTCGGTTGGCACATGGCTTAGCTGTCGGCAGTGATATTGAATATGCTGATGAAATGACTTTATATAAAGCAATTGAGGGACGGCAAGAGATTTAAGGGAAGTGATTGCAAAGTGTTTGGAAGAACAAAACATAAATTGCGGCAGGAATATGATGAGTATTTACTTGACGCAATTGGGATCGCAACTGAAGATTGGAATCGTTCAAAGCAAACGTTAGTAGCGGTTCGCGAAGCTGACGATGAATTAAACGCCGTGGTTGAATTAGCAGCAGCTAAATATGAGTTTTTATATCGTGAAGCACGGCGGCGAAAAGTTAAAGCTCACTTTCGAACATCAATGCTGGAAAGTGATTGATGAATGCTCCTGACTTTATTTTCTTTTTTAAAAAGGATTAAAAGTCAGGTTTTTTATTACTTGATTTGTTAGACAGGCGCTAACTAGTAAAGTAAAATAAATGTATAGTTAATGTAGTTAGGAGTTATCAGCTTGGAAGGAAAATTTGTAACGTTAGAGGGATTAGATGGTTCAGGAAAACAACTGTTTTAAGAAAGTTGATAGAAACATTGAATGAGCAGCAAAGACATCGCATAGTAGTTACGCGTGAACCCGGTGGTAATCAAATAGCTGAAAAAATTCGTCAATTATTATTAGATTCGAATTCATTAAAAATGGATTCACGCACCGAAGCATTATTATATGCTGCTGCTCGACGTCAACATTTGGTTGAAAATGTTTTGCCAGCTTTGGCGGCCGGGAAAATCATTTTTTGTGATCGCTATGTTGATAGTTCAATTGCGTATCAAGGAGCGGGGCGTCAATTAGGAGAAACGGCAATTGCTGAACTTAATCAATTTGCAACGGCTGGACTGCAAGCTGATTTAACGCTTTACTTCGACTTACCACCTCAGGTCGGTTTGCAACGAATTAATCATTTTCGACAAGACCAAATTAATCGTCTTGATCAAGAAAAAATTGATTTCTATCAGCGAGTTAGAGCTTCATATCTACGCTTGGTTGCTGAAGAACCCAAACGAGTCATCAAAATTAATGCTGCAACAGCCTTGGTAAACGTCGTTGAGCAAACTAGGCAAATTTTAAAAGAACATCTGCCGGAATTGTTAGGCTGAAATATTTGGAGGGAAGCAAGATGAAATTAATTATTGCAATCGTTCAAGATAAGGATAGCAATCGTTTGAGCAATTTATTTATTCAAGAGAATGTGCGTGCTACTAAATTGTCGACTACTGGTGGCTTCTTAAAATCTGGCAATACGACTTTTATGATTGGCGTTGAAGATGAACGAGTCGAAAAGATCCTTGATTTAATTAAGGAATCTTCCCGAGCAAGAAAAAGATTTATGACTCCACCAGTCAACATTGATGCTTCAATGGACTCATCAGCTGCCTATCCAATTGAAGTTCAAGTTGGAGGAGCAACAGTCTTTGTTTTACCGATTGATTCTTTTTATCAATTTTAGGATGTGTTAAGTTTGGGAAAAAAGGATATTATTGCTCGACAGCCACGATTAACAGCCTATTTTGCTGATTTGATTCAGCATAAAAAATTGGTCCATGCTTATTTATTAACTGGGCCAGCTGGCAGTGGAAAACATGAATTGGCGTTATGGGTTGCTGCCGGACTTTTTTGTCAACACCCAGTGAAAGGACAACCTTGCGGAAAATGTGGTGAGTGTCAGCGCATCTTCTCTGGTAATCATCCAGATGTGATTGATTTACTGCCGGCTGGTAATAGCATTAAAGTTGAACAAACCAGATTTTTAAAAAGCGAGTTCAACAGTAGTGGTGTTGAAAGCCGTCAAAAAATTATTATTATTGAAAATGCTGAAAAAATGACCGCAAGTGCCGCTAATAGTTTGCTGAAGTTTATTGAGGAGCCAAGTGGTCAAATAACGGTTTTTTTGCTGGTTGCCAGTCTCAACCAACTGTTGCCAACAATTGTTTCACGTTGCCAGCTATTTAAAATGCAGCTGCCTTCGGAAGAGCAAAGAATTCAAACCTATCAACAGGAGGGTTTAAATACACTTTTAGCTGGCCTAACGGTCGACATCCAAACTGCTCGGCAATTAGCGGATGAAAAAACTGTTCTTGAACTGAGCAAACGATTAACCCAGTGGTTTTTAAAAATTTTGAACAATGAGTGGTTAGCATTGGTTGATGTGCAAGTTAAATTTATGCCATTAATTACTAATAAAGATGAACAAAATTTATTTATACAGTTGCTGGAATTATTTAGTAAGGATTTGCTGCGTTGTGCAATTGGGACTAAAATGGTTTACTTTCAGGATCAAGCTTTGCAGTTTAAGCAGCGATTGACAAAGTATTCTTTGACTAAACAGCTAACAGCAGTGGAATTGCTTTTGAATCAACCAAGATTGCAGCAAGAAAACATCAATTTTCAAAATTTACTTGAGGCGCTGACGCTGCAACTGATCAAGTGTTATCATGGATAGTAAGCAAATATCGAGGTGCTTTTTTTGAATAATCGTAAACTGTATGATGATTTCTCTGAATTGGAGAAACAGACAAATCGTTCAGTCGAGCAAATTAATAAAATCAAGGAAAAATTGATGAACGTTATTGAGAGAAATGCGGAGTTGGAAATCGAAAATCAACATTTGCGTGATCGACTGGAAGAATTGGAACAACAAAAGCAATCAACCGGTAATGGTTTGTCAAAATCACGAAAAAATTTAGAGAAGCTTTACGAAGAAGGGTTTCATGTTTGCAATGTTGATAATATGTATGGAACACGGCGCCTGAATGATGAACCTTGTGTTTTTTGTCAAAATATTATTTATGGGGAGCGACATGCATGACTCTCGAAGCAATTAGTAGTTTTGAAGCGACGGATCAATTAGGAACGCTTTATTTAGTGCCAACACCGATTGGAAATTTGGCTGATATAACTTTTCGGGCGGTCGAAACTTTAAAAACGGTTGATTTGATCGCTGCAGAAGATACACGTAATACGCAAAAGTTGTTAAATCATTTTGAAATTAAAACTCCACAGATTAGTTTTCATGAGCATAATACCCAGGAAAGAATTCCATTATTGCTGAAAAAATTAGTGGCTGGTCAAAAAATAGCTCAAGTTAGCGATGCAGGGATGCCTTCAATTAGTGATCCGGGACATGAACTAGTGCAAGCTTGTATTCAGCAAAAGATCCCAGTTATAGCTTTACCGGGAGCCAACGCAGGATTAACAGCTTTGATTGCTTCAGGGTTGCCACCACAGCCGTTTTTATTTTTTGGCTTTTTAAGTCGTCAGAAAAAGCAACGCCGCCAACAGCTAGCTTTTCTAGCTCAGCAACAAGTAACAATGGTTTTATACGAAGCTCCTCATCATTTAAGCCAAACATTAAAGGATCTGCTAGCTGTTTTGGGGCCAAAGGAGAAGATTGTTTTAGGACGTGAATTGACTAAAAAATTTGAAGAATATCTCCGAGGAAATTTAACAGAAGCACTGGCTTGGAGTCAAACAGAAAACGTGCGGGGTGAGTTCTGTTTGCTACTCGAAGGTAACATAGCTGTTCCCAAAGCTGAACAGCTTTCAGGCGAGCAAATTGAAGCTAAAGTCAAAGAGTTGTTAGCTGATGGGCACCTTAAGCCAAATGTTGCAATTAAACAAGTGGCTAAAGAAAATAACTTAAAAAGGCAAGTCGTTTATAATGCTTTTCATCATTTAGGAGAGTGAGCTGAATGACAGCAGAGATTTTTTCCCTTGATCATCAAATTGTATTTTATGAAACAGATCAGACACGTCAATTAACAGCAGGGATGCTAGTTAATTTATTTATGCTGGCTTCTCAAGAGCAAAGCAATCATTTAGACTTGACTGCGCAAAAAGTTCAGTCAATGAATCTTGGCTGGGTAGTAACTCAGCATTTAGTGACAATTAATCGTTTACCCAAATTAGGTGAAAAGGTTGTTATTAAAACTCAGGCACAAAATTATAATCGCTTCTTTTGCCATCGTTACTTTTGGTTAGAGAATCAAACTGGCGAGTTATTAGCTAAGATGCATAGTGTTTTTGTTTTAATTGATCAGAAAAAGCGCAAGCTGACTAAAGTCTTGCCAGAATTAGTAGCACCCTATGGATCAGTTTATACGAATAAAATCGAACATTTGTCAGAACCGAAAAAGCCAAACATTCAGCCAACTTATCCAGCCAAAACTTACCGAGTAAGATTTATGGACTTAGATGGCAACCATCATGTTAACAATGTTCATTACTTTGACTGGTTAATTGATGCAATGCCGCGGGAGTTTTTGCTGACTCATCATTTGAAAGCAGTTAATATTCGTTATAAGCATGAAGTTTATTACGGCCAGTTGATTACTAGTCAGGTTTCAGTTACTGACTTAGGACAGCAACTGATTAGTTATCACCAGATTCTGACGCAAGATTTAGAAAATTGTCGTGCAGAATGTCATTGGGAAAAAATGACAACTTTAATAAAATAAATTGTGCCTG
>NZ_AHYZ01000195.1 GCF_000255495.1 Liquorilactobacillus vini DSM 20605 | reverse complement strand
CAGAGCTTAAAATTCTACGATTATTTTCAAGCTTATTATGCGAAGCGTTAGGAACTTCTTTAGAACGGTTGGATCAAGAGTTAGAAAAAGATGCAAATGTAAAAGTGCTGCGACGGGATCAAAGGACAATTCAGTTTCTTTTTGGTGAAGTAACTTTTAAACGACGATTGGTTGAAGAAACAACTGGTTGCCATGTCTATTTGTTAGATAGACATTTAGGAATCAAGCCA
>NZ_AHYZ01000196.1 GCF_000255495.1 Liquorilactobacillus vini DSM 20605 | reverse complement strand
TAAAAAAATAAACGCTGATAAATCAACGTTTACGTCTTATAGATACTACTAAAAATACCGGTGATCGGGGTCGAACCGATACGTCCTCAACGGACACTGGATTTTGAGTCCAGCGCGTCTGCCAATTCCGCCACACCGGCATGATAAAAAAATTATAACATAGACAGAATCAAAATGCTACCTTTTTTAAGGTAAAAGGCGGTAACCGGATTTGAACCGGTGATGAAGGTTTTGCAGACCTCTGCCTTACCACTTGGCTATACCGCCAATTTTAATTTTAAAACTCCATCAACTGGGTTAGCTGGATTCGAACCAGCGCATGAGGGAGTCAAAGTCCCTTGCCTTACCACTTGGCTATAACCCAATAATGGGCGATAGGTGGGAATCGAACCCACGCGTGCCGGAGCCACAATCCGGTGCGTTAACCACTTCGCCACTATCGCCATGGCAGGGGTAGTAGGAATTGAACCCACACTGACGGTTTTGGAGACCGTAGTTCTACCTTTAAACTATACCCCTATAAAATGGAAGGGAGTGGATTCGAACCACCGAACCCGAAGGAGCGGATTTACAGTCCGCCGCGTTTAGCCAGACTTCGCTACCCTTCCATAATGGCGCGGGACAGAATCGAACTGCCGACACATGGAGCTTCAATCCATTGCTCTACCGACTGAGCTACCGAGCCATAAACGATTCTAAAAATTAAAACAAATAAATTATAGAACCGTTGCATTTATTCGATGGAGGATACAGGGCTCGAACCTGTGACCCTCTGCTTGTAAGGCAGACGCTCTCCCAGCTGAGCTAATCCTCCAAGTGACCCGTACGGGATTTGAACCCATGTTACCGCCGTGAAAGGGCGGTGTCTTAACCACTTGACCAACGGGTCAATTTGCTGACGGAGAGTAAGGGATTCGAACCCTTGAAACAGATCAATATCCGTTTACATGATTTCCAATCATGCTCCTTCGGCCAACTCGGACAACTCTCCAGCAATATACTCCGGCAGGCGGGCTCGAACCGTCGACATTCTGATTAACAGTCAGACGCTCTACCAACTGAGCTATGCCGGAATTATAAGCACGGCAGCTTCCGACCCTCGCAGGGGGCGGTCCCCCAACTACTCTTGGCGTTAAGAAGCTTAACTTCTGTGTTCGGCATGGGTACAGGTGTATCCTTCTTGCTATCGCCACCGCACTTTTT
>NZ_AHYZ01000197.1 GCF_000255495.1 Liquorilactobacillus vini DSM 20605 | reverse complement strand
TCCGTTCAATTTCAATGATGCCGTTCTGAATGGAAGCGTCCATCTTAGGACCAAACTCTGTGTTCTGGCGGGCTTTCCCGCGTTTGATTGGCCGCACATAAGGCTGTGACAGACTAACGATGCGATTTTTAACTCGATGAGTCTTATTTTGATACATGAAATTCTGTTGCTCAAACAGTTGTTGAATCGTTGCCAGCTTAACCAATTGACGTTCCGACAGCTGACCGCCTTGTTCACGGAGCTCGTGGACGTAACGTAAATCACGTCGCACATACTGCAGCTGCGCTTTAACCTGGTATCGAGTTTCTTTAGCTGAACGTCGCGGCTTCTTGGTGAAACAAACATAAACTTTGTGGGCTTCTCGCTTGTAGGTTCGGGGAATCTGAGTGTTTAACTGGTGAGCCAACTCAGTAATGAACTTTTCAAGCGTTGTGCGTCCTGATTGAGTAGTGAATAATCTTGTGGAAAGCGAATGTTTACTGGCACAACCGTCGCATCCACGATGATTGTTTGATCATCAGTCGAAGAATGTTTCAGCTCTTGTTTGGCCCAGTCGCCAATGATCGTTCGCAACTCAGGGCTAATGGGTGCAATTCGCTTGCGAAAGACTGTCATGGCAGAAGGACTGAAAGGTAACTCAATTTGATATTTGGGAAGCCCAATGAAGTACTGATAAGCTGGTGTATCGCGAATCGCATTAACCAGTTCAACATCTGATAGGTTAGTTGCTTGTTTGATTAATTGAGCACCGAAAAACAGCCGAAAAGGTTTCCTAGCTCGACCAACTTTTGACGGGAAAACGGTGGTATAAACGGCTTCCAGCTTAGGCCAGGGCAACTGATTGGCCAACTGAACCCACTTATTTGGGGGACTCAAAGCAACACCTAACTCTTGTCCAAAAGAATCAATTGAAAGTTAAACTGCTTTAATCCGATAAACCATTTTTTGCACCCCGTTTTCTAAAAAATGCATGGGAAACGACGAATTAGCGCCATATCACATGCATTTATTATACAACAAATATGATCTATCAACTATTAAATTAGTTATTGCAGAATTATTCAGTATCCACTAGTTAGTTCAATGCTGTTTGGTTTGTTTTTTGGAGCGGGAAATTTAATTTTTCCATTGCATCTGGGACAGCTAGCCGGCAGTCATTGGTTGTTAGCAGCATTAGGCTTTTTAATCACTGCGGTTTTATTGCCATTATTTTCAGTTTTAGCAATTTCAGTGACTCGTTCCGAAGGAGTTTACGATATTGGTAAGCCTTTAGGAGCAGCCTTTGCCTTAGTTTTTATGGTTTTGATTCATGCAACGATTGGGCCGCTTTTTGGGACTCCGCGTACAGCAACTGTTTCATTTACAGTTGGAGTAGCACCGTTTTTGCCGAAACAATTTGATCAAATCGGCCTGTTTGTTTTTTCGTTACTATTCTTTGGCCTGGCATTTATTTTGTCATATAAAGAAAATAATATTGTCAAAAATGTTGGTAAAGTATTAAATCCGTTATTTTTGCTTCTATTATTTGTTGTTTTTCTAGTTGCGTTCACTAATCCATTAGGAAGTACCACAACGGCATCAGTCACCAAAGCATACTTGAGTGATCCATTTACTAATGGCTTTTTGCAAGGCTATAATACGATGGATGCATTAGCTGGCTTGGCATTTGGAGTAACAGTTGTCACAGCTGTTAAACAATTAGGAAAGAAAAAGCCAAGGTCGATTGCGCTAACTACTGCTCGTGCAGGTATCTTGACGATGGCAGCGATTGGTCTAATCTATCTGCTATTAATTTTAGTAGGTGCCATGTCACTTGGAAAATTTAAAGTTTCAGCAGATGGCGGGGTAGCTTTTACCCAAATTGTTAATTACTATGCTGGACGTATTGGACAAGCATTTTTAGCAACTTTATTGACTTTAAATTGCTTGACCACCGCGGTTGGTTTGGTTGCAGCTTTTGCGCAAGACTTTCATAAGCATTTTCCCAAAGTCAGTTATCATGTTTGGTTGGCTTTTAGCTGCTTGGCGTCTTTTTTAACTGCTAATTTTGGCTTAGATCAAATTATTACTTGGTCGGTTCCGCTGCTAATGTTCTTATATCCATTAGCAATGGCATTAATTGTGCTGTCGATTACTTCACCATGGTTCAAACGTGACTCACGGGTTTACTTGACAACGGTTGTTTTAACAGTCGTGCCAGCTTTCTTTGATATGGTAGTCTCATTCCCAGCAGTTGTTAGTCAAAGTTCTTTTGGTTTAGTCGTTGCCAATTTTCAACAAAAGTTTCTGCCATTAGCTAATGTTGGTTTAGATTGGTTAGTCCCAGCAGTTGTTGGCTTTGCTTTAGGACTGGTTTGGCATTTTGCTCAAGGACAGGCTGCCGTTGGTGTGGTTGGAAAATCGCAGGTAAAATAGAATAATTTATTCTTTAAAATCACTTGCATGAATTTAATTTTGGAAAACTTTAATCTTGGCTAACAAGCCGGGATTTTTTATGCTCAAATTAAAGGGTTGAATTTAAGCAAAATGCTAATTGACGAGCAGAGAGCAACGATAGTATGATTGCAGGTAAAAGATGATGATTAAATAGCTTTTAGGAGGCAGTTTGATGACAGCAAATAAATTTCGAATTGAAGCTGATACATTAGGTGAAGTACGAATCCCGGCTCAGGCATTGTGGGGGCCTCAAACTGAGCGGAGCCGTCATAATTTTCCAACGGGTAAAACAATGCCACTCTCCATGATTAGAGCCTTGCTACAGATTAAAAAAGCAGCTGCCCAAGTCAATTGCCAACTTGAAAATTTGGAGCAAGCCAAAGCAACGTTGATCATTCAAGCAGTTGATCAGTTATTAAATTTACCTGCTGAAAAGCTACAACAGGATTTCCCTTTACATGTTTATCAGACGGGTTCAGGGACTCAGACAAATATGAATGTCAATGAAGTTGTTGCCCATCAAGCTGCCCAGCTTGACTCGCAAATTACTATTTTACCAAATGATGATGTTAATCGCGGTCAAAGCTCGAATGATGTTTTTCCGACTGCTATGAACATTACGGCAGCTTTAGCGACTCAAAAGTTAACAACTGAACTAAAGCATTTAATTGTTGAGCTGAAAGTCAAACAAACTAAGTATTGGCAAGTAGTCAAAATCGGCCGCACGCATTTGCAAGATGCAACACCATTAACTTTCGGTCAGGAAGTCAGTGGCTGGATCAGCATGTTGGAACATGATTTAAATTATTTGCACCAATTAACTCCAACTTTACTGGAATTAGCAATTGGCGGGACAGCAGTTGGCACTGGTTTGAATGCAGTGCCGGGCTTTGCGGTTGGAGTTGCTGAAAAATTAAGCCAAATTTATCAATTAAATTTTACAGCTGAGACTAATAAATTTTACGGCTTAGCGGCCCACTCGGGGTTAAATGTTGTTCATGGCAGTTTGAAGACGTTGGCAGCTGATTTAATGAAAATTGCGAATGATGTGCGTTTCTTAGCCAGTGGTCCCCGGGCTGGCTATGGTGAATTAAATATTCCGGCGAACGAACCAGGGTCATCGATCATGCCAGGCAAAGTTAATCCAACACAGGCGGAAGCCTTGACCATGGCGGCTGTTCGTGTGATCGGCAATGATGTCGTGGTGAGTCTGGCTGCTTCACAGGGGAATTTTGAAATGAATGTTTATAAACCAGTTTTGATCGATGCCTTCTTAGAGTCAGCCGAATTACTAACTGGCACGATCAAAGGCTTTGCTGATAAACTAATCCATGGTTTGACAGTTAATGCTCAACGGATGGAAGAATTGGTTGATAATTCATTGATGACAGTCACTGCCTTATCCCCGCATATCGGTTACCATGCCAGTGCTCAAATCGCCCAATTGGCTGATCGAAAGCAGTTAACTTTGCGCCAGGCAGCTTTAAAGTCCGGCAAAGTTACCGCTGAACAATTTGATCAATGGGTCGATCCGTTAACAATGACCAATATTCAGGAAAAGGGGACTTTATAATGGATAAAAAATATGTTTTTCAGCCAACGGATTTAACTGAGTTAAAAACTAGTTATGATTTGATTGTTGTTGGTTCTGGTGGAATGGGACTGACAGCTGCATTGCAGGCCAGTGAACTTGGCTTGCAGGTAGCAGTTTTTGAAAAAATGACCAAATTAGGCGGCAATACCAATCGCGCATCATCAGGCATGAATGCGGCTGAAACTAGCGTCCAGTTGAAACATGGAATCATTGATAGTTACCAGGAATTTTACCGAGATACTTTTCTAGGCGGTGGTCAAAGAAATGATCCGCAGCTGTTGAATTATTTCACTTCTCATGCAGCTTTAGCCGTTGATTGGCTAGCCGATCATGGAATTATTTTAGATGATGTAACAATCACTGGTGGCATGAAAATCAAGCGAACACATCGCCCAAGCAGTACAGCACCAATTGGGGGGTTCTTGATTACTAACCTCTTAAAGCAAATTGAAAAACACCAAGTCCCAGTCTTTGCCGGTGTTCAGGTGGAACATTTATTGCAAGATCAAACGGCTAGCATTTCTGGGGTGAGCCTTAAGCTGCCAACTGGGACAAGTCGGAAACTAGCTGCGTCAACGGTCATTCTTGCAACTGGCGGTTTTGGAGCCAATCGAGAATTGATTAAGCAAGTTCGGCCAGACCTATCAGGCTATCAAACAACTAATCAAGCAGGAGCAACAGGTGATGGTTTAAAATTAGCCCAGGAAGTTGGAGCAGCTTTTGTTGATTTAGACCAGATTCAAGTGCATCCAACGGTTCAACAAGATACAGAGCATGCTTATTTGATTGGTGAGGCTGTTCGTGGTGAAGGAGCAATTTTAGTTGACCAGCAAGGACAGCGTTTTGTTAATGAATTGGATACGCGGAAAAATGTGACGGCAGCAATTAACCGATTACCTGAAAAAGCTGCTTATCTGATATTTGATGGTGGAATCCGCCAGCACGCTAAAGCAATTGATTTTTATGACTATATTGGTTTAGTGATCCATGGCCAAAATTTGTCCGAGTTAGCTGATAAAATTAAAGTTCCGGAGGCTAATTTGACGGCCACGCTGACTGACTGGAATCAAGCTGTTAATCAGCAGGCAGATCCTCAATTTGCCCGTGCAACTGGAATGGACCGGGGCATTACTCAGGCACCGTATTTTGCAATCCACATTGCACCGGCAGTTCATTATACGATGGGTGGAGTTAAAATTAATTATCGAACCCAAGTACTTGATCAAGAGGGTCAGCCGATCAAGGGATTGTTTGCTGGTGGTGAAGTCGCTGGCGGTCTGCATGGCAATAACCGGATTGGCGGTAATTCGATTGCTGAAACGGTCGTTTTCGGCCGCCAAGCAGGACAACAGGCATTTAAGTATTTGCAAAAAGCTAAAAACTAGGAAAGATTTTTATTATTTCGAAAAATGCTCTAAAGTTTTAGCAGACAAGCAATGATTTTTTGCTTGTTTTTTTTTGTACTTTTTGCATTGAATTTATAGCAAGGAAAAACGTTTTGTGTACAATTAAGTAGAGAGTGTGCTGAAAATTTTAGTACTGATCGATTTATTGTTTATCATTTAAAGCTGGATGGTATAGTTAGGGATTCTTTGGGGACCTAAATTGGGCAATGAGAAGCAAGCTAAATGAAGGTTTTTAAGACCAGCATGAATTTTTATCTGCCAGCGAACATGTTATGATAAAATTATAAATTAATAGAAAGAAGTTTAAACTTTGTCATTAACTGAATCAACCTTTATTTTGCCTAAGGAGGCTCAACTGACTCAAAAGCAGCAACAAATCACGCAGCAGATTCTGCAATTTGCCAGTCAGCATCTAAACGCCAAAACCGCGGCTGTTTTTGTTTTAAGCGGAGATGCTGGTGCGGGGAAAAGCGTTGTTTTGAGTACAGTATTCAATGAATTGCAGAAAAGAACACAAAGTCGAGACTCAGTTTTTTATCAAACCGACAATCATTTATTGGTCAATCATAATGAAATGTTGAAAATTTATTGGGAAATAGCCGGTCAGACTGACTATTTGAAAAAGAAAAGTTTTGAAAAGCCGACCCCTTTTATTAATCGAATGAATAAACGACAAAAGCAGGCAGATATTGTCTTTGTTGATGAAGCGCAGTTATTGTTAAGTCAAGCTGATCCGTTTAATCATTTCAAAGCGGCTAATCAGTTAGATGAAATCATGAGACTGACACATGTTTTAGTAATAGTTGCTGATTTCAACCAGGTGGTTAAACTCAAAAGTTACTGGTCTAAGTCATTATTGCAGCAGCATTTAGCTGGTCATCCAGTTGAACAAGCCGATTTGAATCAGCAATTAAGAATCCAGGATGATAAATTGGCCGCTTGGATTAATTCTTTGATTGAGGGTAAATTAAGACCATTGCCGGCAGCTGCAGATTATGAATTAAGAATTTTCGCTGATGGTCAGCCATTGTTTGCCTGGGTCAAAGCGCATGATCAAGTCAGTGGCTTATCAAGAATCTTGGCGACCACGGATTTTCCATTTCGCGTCTTTAGCCGTGAACCATGGTATGTCACAGCCGGATCACTCAAGCTGCCATGGGATCGCTTCAATTATCAAGATCGTCCGTGGGCTAGTCAGCCGGAGACGATCAATGAAGTTGGTTCAATTTATACGATTCAAGGCTTTGATTTGAATTACGCGGGGGTAATTTTGGGACCGAGTGTCACTTATGAGCCTAAAACAGATCAAGTAATTTTTCATCCTGAAAAGTTCGAAGACCAAACGGCACTGCAAAAACGTCATCAAGCCGATCTGCCGGATGAAAAAGCAGCGCAAATTAAAATCTTGAAAAATGTTGTCAATATTTTATTGAAACGCGGCCGTTATGGCTTAGGAATTTACGCAGTTGATCCAGCATTACGGCAAAAACTTTTAATGTTAGCTAAAAAGTAAGTAAAAAGAGGGTAACATAAAGATGGATAAAATTTTTCACAGGGGTTTATTGCAATCAAAGATGCCACGCAAAATAATTTGCAGCACGTTGATTTGAAAATTCCTAAATACCAAACCACGGTTTTTACTGGGTTATCTGGTGCCGGTAAGTCTTCGTTAGTTTTTGATACTTTGGCAGCAACTTCGCGGCGAGAATTAAATGAAACTTTTCCGAGTTTTACTCAACAATATTTACCAAAGTTTGGCCAGCCACATGTTGAAAAAATTGAACATTTACCGGTAGCGATTGTTGTTGAGCAAAAGCCAATCGGTAAAAACGCTCGCTCAACCTTAGCGACTTATACGGGAATTTATTCTTTGTTAAGATTGTTATTTTCACGCATTGGGCAGCCGTGGATTGGCTATTCTGACAGCTTTTCCTTTAATTTGCCACAAGGAATGTGTCCCAAATGTCAAGGACTGGGTTATGTTGATCAATTAGCTGAAGACCGACTGATCGACCGCAAAAAATCGTTAAATGAAGGAGCAATTACCTTTGTCAGCTTTGGTCCGGGAACATGGCGTTGGAAGCGCTATGCTAAAACGGGTTTGTTTGATCCAGATAAAAAAATTCAGGATTATTCACCACGCGAGTATGAATTATTAATGCATGCTCCACAGCAAAAATTGAAAAATCCGCCGCAGTGGTGGGGAAAAACTCAGCTTTATGAGGGCTTGGTTCCGCGAATTATGCGTTCAATCGTTCATAGTGCTGAGGGCAAGCATCATCAAGCTGCAATCCAGGCGGTTGTTCAAAGAAAGCTTTGTCCACTGTGTCATGGGACAAAACTTCAGGCTAAAGTTTTGACTAATAAGATTAATGGCTTGAATATCGCCCAAGTCAGCAGCTTAGATTTAATTAAAATTGCTGAGTTTTTGAAAAAAATCACTAATCCTTTAGCTGCTTCAGTGATTCGCGAATTATTGACTAAAATTCAAGCACTGATTGATATTGGCTTAGGCTACTTGTCACTTGACCGCAGTACTGATACTTTATCTGGCGGAGAAACGCAGCGAATTAAAATTGCAAAGTACTTAACAAGTTCGTTGTCAGATTTGGTTTATATTTTAGATGAGCCAAGCGTAGGGCTTCATCCTCATGATATTCAATTAATCAAAAAAGCCTTGATTCGCTTGAAAAATCAAGGCAATACAATTATTTTGGTTGATCATAATCCAGCTATCATTTCAATGGCTGATTGGATCATTGAAATTGGTCCGCAAGCAGGCAAATCAGGCGGTCAAGTAACTTTTGCTGGAACTTATCAGCAGTTATTGCAATCAGCGACGATTACCGGTCAGATGCTGCGGCAACCGCTACAGTTTAAGCAAGTTCGGCAACCAGTTGGCTGGCTGGCAGTAAAAAAAGCTCAACAGCATAATTTAAAGAATGTTAATGTTAAGCTGCCCACTGGAGTTTTAACCGTTATTTCCGGTCCAGCTGGTTCAGGCAAAAGTACTTTAGTTACGGCAATTAAGCAACAAATAACCGCAGATTATGTTGATTTAACTCAAGAGACAGCTGGTATCAATATTCGGTCAACTCCGGCGACTTATCTGCAGATTTTGGATCCAATCCGCAAGTTATTTGCTAAAACTAATCAGGCTTCAACTCAGCTTTTCAGTTATAATGGTCGCGGTGCTTGTCCACGCTGCAAAGGTAAGGGAGTTACTATCACCAATATGGCTTTTATGGATCCGGTAGTACAAACTTGTGAGCTTTGTCAGGGAAAACGTTACTGCCAGGAAACTTTAACTTATCATTATCACGAAAAAGACATTGATCAAGTCTTATCATTGCCAGTTAAGTCCGCTTTGGAATTTTTTTCCGATCAGCCAAAAATCAGTCAAAAATTACAATTGCTAATGCAAGTCGGATTAGGCTATTTAACTTTGAATCAGTCAATGACAACTTTGTCCGGCGGAGAATTGCAACGGATCCGCTTAGCTTTAGAATTAAATCATCAAGGAGAATTCTACTTTCTTGATGAGCCAACAACTGGATTGCATTTAGCTGATACTGATCAATTGCTGAAGTTGTTCAATCAGCTTGTTGATCAAGGAAATACCTTGATTTTAATCGAACATAATCTGCGCGTGATTGCCCAAGCAGATTATTTGATTGATTTAGGGCCTGATGCTGGCCAATACGGTGGTCAAATCTGTTTTGCCGGGATTCCAGCAGCTTCCCTCAAGCAACCGCAATCGCGCACGGGGATGGCTTTAAAACAAGTTTTAGCAGCTCAAAGCTGAAATTTATTTGAATTCGCCACTAGAAATTTGATTTAAAAGATCATAGGAAGGAATAAAGAATAATTGTCCGCTAATAATCGTTGAGAAACTCAACAGAAAATCTGACGTAGCCAGCATTTGTTCCAACATCTTTTTGGTAACCTTCCAATGGCGGGCATATCCAATGAAATAGGTACCAGTTTTTCCGGCTGCTGGATCAGAAAAAGGCACATTCATTCGAACAATTTTTTGCTCTTGCCCATTGATTTCAATTTTAGAGCTGATATTATGAGCATTGTGATATTTATCTTGTTCATCAAGTTCATAATCGCTGAACTTTTTTCGACCAATTCCTTTTTCCTGCTGTTCAGTTTTTAAATGATCCCAAAATTCCATGTTATGCAGCCATTTTTGGGCAAAAGCATAGGAACCGTTTGCAAAAACTGGATCTTCATCGCCAATCAAAGCATATTCGGCTGCATCTTTAGCTTCAGGAGCTTCGGTACCATCGATGAAACCGATGATTGCTCGGCCTTCAAAATAGCGGAAGCCCTTAGTTTCATCGACAACAGTGGTAATCTCCTTGAGAAAATGGCGAAATTGGCTTTGAGCTTCGTAGACAATGGCTTCGTTGTCAGCCCGAATATGGAAAAACAAATCACCATCAGTGGCCGGCATCGTAAAGCGATCGCTGGTAAGGGTCTGATAAGTTTCAAGTTCTTTGGGCCAAGCAGCATTTGGAAACAGGTAAGTCCAAGCTTGAAAACTGAAGCCAAAGGTGACTTTTAAACTAGATTGTTGATTTAAATCAGCCGATCTGATTCGCAATGAGCGGATGATGGCTTGATAACGATCGGCAAATTCCCGAATTTTTTGGCGTTCTTTTTCTGGATCTTGGCGCTTGAGTTTCAAAACCGTAAACTGAACTTGCTGACCGACGTCTTTCCAAACATCTTGAGCTTGGTTAATTTTAAGTACCATTAAAATTCCTCCTAGTTTGAGATAGAATCTTTATTACTTTTTAATTTTTTTAAATAACTCCAATTAAAATTTAACACAGCTGGTCATCGTGATTCAAGTCACAAGCTGTTTAATTTTGAAAACTGCGAAAAATTAGGGAGGAAAAAATGACTAAACAAATTACAGGACAAAATTTTCGTTTTACCTTATTGACGGATCGCTTGTTAAGAATTGAATATCAAGTCGACGGTCAGTTTACAGATGAAGTGACGCAAACGGTGATTAACCGCGATTTTGCCCAGCCTGAATGGCAGGTAATGACTAATCAAGCCGGCTTTGCCTTACAAATTGAAACGGCGGCCTTTCATCTGTATTATCGGGGTGGGGAGTTCAATGGGGTCAATTTATTTATTGATACAAAATATAATTATCAGACACATTTTAGTCGCTGGCATTTTGGCGACTCTGATCCCGAAAATCTTGGTGGCACTGTTCGGACTCTTGACAATGCTGATGGAGCGGTACCAGTTGGTCAAGGAATTTTATCCAAAAACGGGTTGGCGGTTTTAGATGACTCAGCTAGTTTATTGCAGCATAATGGCCAGTTAACTGCTCGAAAAGCTTGGGAAACCGATCAGTACTTATTTATTTATGGTCATGATTATTTGGCAGCACTGAATGACTACTTTCAGCTGACGGGCTTTCCGCCATTGATTCCGCGCTATGCACTTGGCAATTGGTGGAGTCGTTATTATTCGTATACACAAGTTGAATATTTAAAGCTTATGGACAAGTTTCGTGAAAAACAGATTCCTCTGTCGGTCGCAGTCTTGGATATGAATTGGCATACGACTAAAATCCCTGTTAAGTATGGTAGTGGCTGGACGGGTTTTACCTGGGACAAACAGCTGTTTTCTAATCCTGAAAAAATGATTTCCCAGTTACATGCGCAAGGTAAGCATGTGACTTTGAATTTGCATCCGGCTGCCGGCATTCGACCTTCAGAAGCCAAATACCCGCAAGTTGCGAGAGAAAATGACATTGATCCAAAGACTCACCAAACGATCCCTTTTAATTTGACCGATCCAAAATTTGTTCATTCTTATTTTGAAACCGTTTTACATCCGCTCGAACAGCAGGGAGTGGATTTTTGGTGGATCGATTGGCAGCAAGGAACCGCCTTAACTAAAGACCAGCCTGACCCGCTGTGGCTTTTGAATGATCTGCATTATCATGATCAGCTCCAGCGTAAAAGTACGGATGCGTTAATTTTATCACGCTATGCTGGGCCTGGTAGTCACCGCTATCCAATTGGCTTTTCAGGTGATACAGTGGCAAGTTGGAAATCTCTAGACTTTCAACCATATTTTACAGCAACTGCCAGCAATATCGGCTATACCTGGTGGAGTCATGATATTGGTGGTCATATGCGTGGTCAATATGACCCAGAATTATCATTAAGGTGGCTTCAACTTGGGGTCTTTAGCCCAATTTTACGTCTGCATAGTACTGACAATCCATTCATGAGCAAAGAGCCATGGAATTATGAATTAACGATTCAACAAGCAATGATCAAGTTCTTGCAACTGCGTGCCAAACTATTGCCATACTTAGAGTCGGCCAATCTTGTCACTCATCAACAGGGGATTCCTTTAATTCAACCGCTTTATTATCAAGAACCAGAACAGGAACTCGCTTATCATTTCAAAAATGAATACTTTTTTGGTTCAGAAATGTTGATTGTACCGATTACCCAGCCAGGCAGTCAGATAACGGGGCTAGGGACGACGAAAGCTTACTTGCCAGCAGGAACTTGGACAGATTGGCTTACAGGTCAAAGGTATCAAGGACCAGGGATCGTTACCTTGAACCGCCAGCTGGATCAATATCCGATTTTAATCAAGAATGCCGGAATTATTGTTACTCAGCCTGATTTTCTAAAAGCAGCTGATCAGTTGCCCGTAAATTTGGTAGTTGAATTATTCCCCGGGGAAACTAATCATTATGTTTTAGCCGAACATCAACAGCAAAAAATTGCACAAACAATTTTTGATTGGAATCAGCAAAGCGGTGATTTGACGATTCAGCTCAGGGATCCACAGCGAATTACCCCTTTGTATCGCTGTTTAGAAATCAAATTAGTTAATTTAAGGGCCGCTCAAACGACGTTCATTTTGAGAAACATTCAGCCTGGCAAAACTTATTGTCTCCATTTTGGTCCTTGTCAGTTGCAGGAACCTGATTGGCAAAAAAGAATGTTTGAGATCCTTCAACATTCTAAGATTAGTTTTGATTTAAAGGAAGTTTTATGGCAAATGATCCAAACCTTGCCACCCAAAAACTTATTAGCAACTTTGACCAGTATCGCACCAGCCGATTTACTAGCAGCTTTAAGCGAAATTTTGTTAGCAAAATAAGTAAAAGCGAGTAACTAAAGTATAACTGACCAAATCAACTTTGGCAGGTCTACTTTAAAGTTACTCGCTTTTGTTGTAGCTTGTTTTTACCGGCAATCAATTGCCAAAAATTAGATAAATTGTAAAATCCCCATCAAAACTGGGACAACGATAATAAAAGCGACAGTGCTGATTGTGACGATATTGGTAGCATAGTTGACATCACCATGAGCTTCATTTGCTAAGATCGGCAAGACTGCCAGCATTGGTGTCGCTGATTGGACAACCAAAGTTTGACTCATTAAGGTTGGCAACTCAATCCCGCTGGCTGCTCCAAGTTTAATCAAAATAATCAAAACAACCGGTGATAGGACAAATCTTCCTAAAAGGGCAAGGGTTGAATCGCGATCCAGTTTCATATTGTTTAAACCGGCATCAGCTAAGACGATCCCAATATAAATTAAAGACAACGGCGTAACTAGCGCGCCAACGTAACTGAGAGTTTCACCAGCAAAGTTGGGTACTGGTAATTTCAATAACATCCAAACAATTGCTACAAGAAAGCCAACCAGCGGCATTGGTAGAATTTTCTTCCAATTGATTTGATGAGTTTGATGAGTTTTCAAATTAGTTGGATCATCGTTGGAAATTAAAAAGACACCAAAAGCCCAGGTTGAAACAGTGTTTACGATGTAATAAATCAAAAAATATGTTGTAGCTCGATCACCAAACAATGCTTGATTTAATGGCATGCCAATAAAAATTGTATTAGCATTGACCACCCCATTCATAAAGATCCCCCGGCGACCAGGACGAATCTTTAAAACTTTGACTGTCAACCAGGCAATTAAATAGCCGATCACGACGCCTAAAATTGGAAAAACAATGCCAGTTGATAAACCGAGTAATTTCTCCCGGGTTAAATTATTCATTACGGCCATAAAAATTGATGCTGGTAAAGCAATCTTAGTAATCAGCGACGAAATATTTTTACCAAAACTATCAGAAAACCATTTTTTCTTGCGTAAAACATAGCCGAGTGCCATGATTAAAACAATCACGGTCACACTTGAAACCGAAGTTAAAAAGACATGCATCTTAATTTTTCTCCTTTAGTTAGTTATCGTTAAAAAGTTATTAATATTTTGCTTCCCATTTTGCTTGGGCAACGGCAGCTTTAGCATCAGTCAGTTTTTCTTTGCTCAAGCCTTGGTCGATAACGCTTTGTGCAACGACTTCTGCAATCGTTTGTGAGAACTCCTGTAGCTTGGCAACTGGAGGCAAAACAGCAGCTCCGGGCTGATCTGGATCGACAATCCCGCCTAAAGCATGGCTGGCTGCCGACAAGGTTTCACCGTTGATGACTTTCGCCGCCGCGGCAATAGCTCCAAAACCAACTCCAGGATAAACGAGAGCATTATTGGCCTGACCAATTTGGTAAGTAACACCTTGATATTCGACATCGCCAGCTGGGATCCCAGTGGCAACTAAAGCTCGGCCGTTAGTCCATTTGATCAAGTCAGCAGCCTTAGCTTCGGCAAGTCGGGTTGGATTTGAAAGTGGGAAGATAACCGGTCGTTTAGTATGAGCAGCCATTTCCTTAACGATGGCTTCGGTAAAGGTGCCAGGCTGGGTCGATGTGCCAATCATAACTGTTGGGTGGATGGCCTTAACAACTGCAGCTAAGTTAGTTAGTTCATTGGAATTAGCAAATTCATCTCGTGAACGGACGAAGAGCTTTTGACCGGGTGTCAAATCTGGTGTGTCTTCAAATAGCAGCCCTTGTTTATCAACTAGATAAAAATGCTTGCGGGCCTCAGCGGCACTTAAACCTTGTCGCATTAATTTATCCATTAGTTGCTGGGTGATTCCAACGCCTGCAGTCCCAGCACCAAAGGTCAAGAATCTTTGCTCGGTAATCTTTTCTTTTGAAATGTTCAACGCCCCTAAGACGCCAGCTAAAACGACAATTCCAGTACCTTGAATATCATCGTTAAAAGTTAAGATCTGATCTTGATATTTTTCTAAAATTTTGGCAGCATTGGAACGGCCAAAGTCTTCAAAGTGCAGTAAGCTTTCTGGAAAGAGTTTTTGAACAGCAGCAATGAATTTGTCAATCAATTTGTCATAACGTTCACCGTAAATCCGTTGATGACGATTTCCTAAATAAAGCGGATTATTTAATAATTTTTGATTATTAGTGCCAGCATCAATGGAAACTGGTAAAACTTGGGCTGGATCGATTCCTGCTGCTGCGGTGTAGACCATCAGTTTTCCGACAGCAATGTCAACTCCATTCACGCCCCAGTCGCCCATACCAAGAATTCCCTCAGCATCGGTTACTACGACTAAGCGAATATTCCTGCCGCTGGCAGCATTGTTTAAAGCATTTTCAATTTGCTCAGGATCATCAATTGAGATAAAAGCAGCTTCTTGCGGTTGTAAAAAAAGTTCATTATATTGCTCAATTGATTCAGCTACGACCGGATCATAAACGATTGGCATAAACTCAACAATATGCTGACCCATCAAATAATAAAATAAAGTCCGATTGGTATTAAACAAATTCATTAAAAAAATCCGTTTTTCGAGTAATTTATCTTTACTTTGAAATTGGGCATAAGCCTGCGTTGCCTGTTCAGCAAGTGTTTGAATTCGACTAGGCAGAGCACCGATTAAATTCAACTGTTTTCTTTCTTCATAGGTAAAAGCGGTTCCCTTATTCAAAAAAGGGTTCTTCAAAATTTCTTGTGCTGATTTCATAATTTGCCAACCTCCTGAGTATTTGCAATTAAGTTATGTTAGGTATAACATTGATTAAAAATTATAGTCAAAGACTAGCAACACTATAAATTTTATTTATATGGGCAAAGTAAATTATCAGGAGGCTATTTGATGAACATCAAGGATTTAAAGTATTTTCATCAGCTAGTTAAAAACAAAAATTTCTCACAAACAGCTGATTATTTCGGTGTCAGTCAACCAGCAATTACGTTAGCGATTAAAAGGGTTGAAATCCAATTTGGTAGTAAACTGTTTATTCGTGATCGCTCACATCATGAATTGCAGGTCACGACTGGCGGTTACCAGTTGGATCAACATATTGAACAAATTTTAAATGAATTGATGCTGGCTCAAAAAGAGCTTGAACGTGCAGATGGTGAAAAAATTTTGTTTGGTTTACCGCCGATCATTGGCACTTATTACTTCCCAGCATTAACGCCACAGCTGTTGCATCAAGGTTTGATGGACACATTAGAAACTTTTGAAACTGGTTCGCAAGATATGTTGCAGCTGCTGCAAAAAGGCGAACTGGATTCAGCTTTGATTGGCTCACTAACTTCAATTGCTAACCATCAAATTAAGGCAATTCTTTTAAAATCAGCAGCATTTAAGATCATTGTCAGTTCAAAAAATCCCTTAGCAGATCAAAAACAAATTTTTTTTAAACAATTAAAGGATCAATCATTTATTACGCTAAATGAGGGCTTTGTTCATGCCAATGCTTTTAAGTTGATGTGTGAACGGAATGATTTTAAACCGAAAATTATTTATCAAACTGATGATGTTCATATTTTAAAAGCTCTCGTTAAAGAAAATGTTGGGATTGCTTTTTTAACTGATTTAGCTGTTCCTGAAACAGAAGGCTTGACCAAAATTGACTTGTTGGATGCTCAGCAACCAAGCTTTTTAGTGTCAGTTGCGTATCGTGCGAATTATCTTTTGAATCCGAAACAAAGAAAATTAATGAAGGTTTTATTAGCAGATTTACCAACAAAATTCCTATAGCCAAGAATGGATAATTGTGACTTTACAATCTAGAGTGATCAGGTTAAGATAAAGTGTAAATTTAGAATAATTTAGGAGTTTAATGATGCGTATTAATTTGAAAAATCCAGCAACTAATCAGTTTAAACAGTGTAAAATCGGCTTTTCTTAGACCGTTTTTTTCTTTGGCTTTTTTCCGGCGCTATTTCGTGGAGATTGGAAATGGACAGTCATTATCTTGTTGATTGATCTTTTAACTGGAGCCTGGTCGTATGGAATTTTATCCGGGGTGACCAATATTGTTTTTGCTTTTGTTTATAATAAACTTTATGTAAATGATTTGTTAACAGCAGGTTATCAGCCAGCTGACAGTGCTTCGAAGGATGCGCTGTTAGCCAAGGAATTTACAGTCCAAGGTTAGAATATTAATTGGACCGTTTTTAATTTAGCAGCCGGTTTGCTGGCTGCTATTCTTTTGGATTGAAAAAAAGATGTAATTAGCTTGAATTAAAAAAATTGAAAGATTACCTGTTAAGACAATGGTATGGGGAATAAAGAAGTTTTAGAGAAATGTACTTGGAGGAACGAGATTGAAGATGTTAAAGTTTCAAAGCTTTGTTCTAGTGTTAACATCGTTTATCTTAGGATTTAGCGAATTTATCATTGTTGGAATTTTAAATAATATTGCAACCGATTTTCATATCTCAGTTGCGACAGTTGGTTTGTTAGTTACAATTTTTGCCATTATTTATGCCATTGCTACACCACTGGTTAGTATGTCAGTTGGGCATCATCGCTTATATTGGAGCTATTTGGTGTTAATGTTAATTTTTGCTGCCAGTAATTTATTGACAGCACTGGCGAATAATTACTTTCTCTTAATCGCTGGTCGAATTTTGACAGCGGTTGTGTCAGGCACTTTAGTTTCTGTTTCAATTACGTTTGTTTCGTTTTTGGCTCCTTTGACTAAACGAGCTGGCATCGTAGCTTGGATTTTTTCCGGGTTTAGTATCGCTTCAGTTTTTGGTGTTCCAATGGGGACTTGGTTAAGCAATTATACTAGCTGGCGCTACGTTTTTATAATTATTAGTATTTTAGCAGTAATTACTTTGTTGTTGGCAATGTTTTGTTTACCTTATGATTTGCGCCAGCAGCATGTTAATAGTTTCTTTAAGCAGTTGAGCATTTTTCTTGATCATCAGATTCAACTTGGTATTTTATTACCTTTATTGAATTTAGCCGGAATTTATGTTTTTTACACTTATTTGCGGCCAATTTTTTCACAAGGAATGGGTTTTAACAATAATGCGCTGACCTTCTTGTTGTTTGTCTATGGCTTTATGTCCCTAGTTGGTAATTTATATAGTGGTCGGATTGCAGCAAATCATGGATTGAAAACCATGCCGATTGTATTTTTAGTACAATTTATGCTATTGGGAAGTTTGTCATTTGCCATTTCAAATCGCATCTTAGGTTTAACAGTGGTGATGCTGTTAGGTGTTTCTATGTATTTACTTAATTCGCCCAGTGCGATGTTTTATTTGAAGGTGGCGGAGGAAAAATATCCGCAGTCTTTGGTGTTGGCTTCTTCATTCAATTCGATTTTTGCTAATTTTGGGATTGCACTTGGTTCGGGAATTGGCAGTCTATTGTATGTTAAAACCGGTTTAGCTGGTATTGGTCCAGGTGGTGCGATTTTTGCATTCTTGGCGATGTTGGTCAATTTTTGGTTGAATCAATTGCGAAAACGGCAAAAACTTCAGAAAAAAACTGCTGGTTGATTAAACCAACAGTTGGAATCAATTTTGTGGGGAAAGGCCATTAATAATATAAGTTATCAAACGGTCAATTTCTTCGTTTTCATTCCACAGGTTTTGTGGAAAAAGAACATAGTGATCAAGTGCGTAGCCAAACAAAGTCGAAAATAAGAAACGAAATATTTCTCGATTAGGCCAGTCAATAATTTGCTGGCGGGATTTCAGTGAATTTAATTGATTATTAAATCCATTAATAAATTGTTTTGGCAAACCATTAAGGACATCTTGACGTAGCTGACTGCTATACAAGATCTCATTCAAGAAAATTTTTAGTACAATCAGATTATCCTTAATAAATTTAATGCGATTCATAATAATTGTGCGAACAAAGCTATCCAAATTAAGGTAATTGCGATTTAAAGTTTCGGCAGAAAATTGCAGTAACTTATCTGGTAATATCAATTTGACTAATGGATCCAAGATGAACTTCAGTAGTTACCGTTTGTTTTTAAAACGTCGAAAGATGCTTCCTTCAGAAACACCTGCATAGGCAGCAATTTCGCTGGTACTGGTGTTGGCATAACCTTTTTTGGCAAAAAGTTCAATCGCAGCTGAGAGAATCATAAGCTGTTTGGTAGTTAGATTTTTTGTTTCTGGGACGTTAGCGTAGAGATCTAAAATTAGATTCTGCAAAAAATAAACCTCCTCATTAAAATTCAACTTGTATTTAAAAAGTAGTAGCACGTCTAAAAATATGCTACTACTTTTTAAATTATTAGAAAAGCACTAAAAATGGCCAAGTATTATTATTAAATGCATATTATTTATTTGTCTAATTTGCGGTAACCGAAGTAAAACTGCAATAAAGCAACTATGATATTAACATAGTTTATTACATTAAACCAAGTAGCAATTCCACCGACCCGGACGCTGCTGTTATAAGCCCAGAATCCCCAAATAAGGGCTACAACATTAATCCATGCAAAAGTCTTTTGTAATTTCTGATCGCTTAACTTGAACCACATCCAAATAACGTTAATAACAAACCAAATCGCTAAAACCCAAAAACTAAATGTAAACATAATTAACAGCTTCCTTTCTATACCAAAGCAGACATCATATAGTGAGTGGTCACTATCTTTTAACACCGTTATTTTAATTCCTTTTTGCAATTAAATCAAGAATATAATATTTAAAACAAACTAAATTTTTGCAGACCAAGTATGGTATGCTATTAATTAAGTTTATTCAGTGAAGAAAATAATTACGATCAAGTCGGTGAAGAAGGAGCAATCTGTTGGTTATTGGCTACATAGTAATTGATGGAGAAGTTTTTTTATTTGCTTTATTTACGAAGTTTGCGATGCATTCAGTCAACATTGACGAGCACGCAAATATTAATGAAATGGCTGTCGTTTCGAACTTCACTAACTTGTTTATTTAGTTTTGTTAAGGGGAATTGATATTTTTGCGGCAACTAAGAATCTTAAAAATCTTACTTTTAGCAAACTGTTTATTGGCTGCCGGCCTGCTGACTGGGTGCAGTTTGGTGAGCAAGCAAAAAACTAAGCAAGGTCAAAACCAGCGGACGATCAGGGTAGTTACATCGTTAAACTTTTATGGCGAAGCGGCGCAAGCTGTTTTAGGCAAGTATGGTCAAGTAACAGCGATTGTGGATAATGCCAGCATTGATCCACATGATTTCCAGCCGACCACTGACACTGCTAAAAAGGTTGCCCAAGCAGATGTGATTATTTTTAATGGCTTGAATTATGATACTTGGATGAGTAAATTGGCTGTTAATAATCAGCGGGCTAAACAGATCGACGTGGCCAGTATCGTTAAGCTGCCCGGTAAGGCGAATCCGCATCTTTGGTATCGAACGCAAACGATGCCGTTTTTGGTAAAGTCACTCGTCAAAACCTATAGTCAGCTGGAGCCGCAACATCAAAAATATTTTGAACACCAGGCAACTGTATATTTGCAAAAGCTGTCCGTTATTCAAAAAAAGATTCAGCAGCTTAAAGCCAAGCGGCAAAAGCAAACAGTTGCGGTCAGTGAACCGGTTTTTAATTACACGTTAAATGAGTTAGGTTATCAAATTGATGATGCCGGTTTGGCTAAGGCAGTTGAAAATGGCACTGATCCAACGCCTGCGCAAATCAAAAAAATTCAGCTTGCTTTAAAAGAACACCGATTAGCCTTTTTGGTGCAAAATATCCAAGCCTCGGATCAAACCGTTCTGAATTTGGCCAAGGAGGCTCAAAAAAATCGAGTACCAATTTTAAAGGTCACGGAAACTATGCCGAACAAGCTAAACTATCGGCAATGGATGCTAGGTCAGCTTAAACAGCTAGAAAAAATTCAACAGCAAGAAAATAAATAGCGATTAACGAGTCCTGCCTAAAATTTGGCTGGACTTTTTTTAATCATTATTTGAGGGGAATTTTGGCTGGATATGCGTAACCCAAAATAAAAAAATAGAGCATTAATGAACAAAATCGCCTTTTGCCAAAGATAAAAGGTCGATGATAAAGCAATGTTTTGTTGCTGCAAGGTTAGAATGACAATTCGATTGACAGTAAAAACAACTGTTAGCCAAGCCCAAGCATGAGAAATTAAGTTTCGGCAATAGCAATTAAACTAATCATAATCATGATTGTTAGTCCAAGACTAATCATGAATGGCAAAGTCACGTTTAATTGCAGAAACTTCAAGTTGCCTAATAAGTAAAATGAACTTCCTAAAGTAGCAAATAAAAGACCAAGCAAAACGATATTGATCCAATGGGAACTTTTTGGTTGATAAAACTGATTTTTGATCAACTTGAAAATGATTACGACGAACAGGTTGAAAAAAAACGCCAAGAGCAAATATTGCAGCAAGTTTAAGGTAATTGTTCCCTTCACAGGATTTTCCCTGAAAAACTGAATGATCCAAGTTATGCCAGCAACTAAAAAGTAGAGTTTAAAGCGCTCAAACCATTTGATCGGCGGCAACGTTATTAGAATCTCATCGGCCATTTGTTTAGGTTGCTTGCCAAACAAGTTGACGGCGCTGATCTCTTGCTGGTTTGCATCAATCAAATCTTGCAGCATACCGAATAAAATTTGATTGAGACGCGTTTCGTCATAGTTAAGACCAGCAAAAGATAAACAGCCTCGCAATTCATCAAAGTACTGATAATCGGCTGAGTTTAATTGCTTTTCTAACCGATTGAGTCGCTCGCGATACCATTTGGCGGAATATCTTGGCTGTTTCACTTGGTGAATCTCCTTAGAATTTCAGTAGTTTGTTTTGAAAAGTCGAACCAGTGTTTCTTAAAATCAGTTAACTGCTCGAAACCTGTTGGCGTAAGGTGAAAATATTTACGGTCGGGTCCATCTGGTGAAGGAGCAATATAACTAGTCAAAGCACCATTTTTTTCCAATTTGGCTAAGAGCGGATATAAGGTTCCGCCATTAATTGATTTCAAGTCGCTTTGATGCAGTTGTTGGATCAATTGATAGCCATAGAAGTCCTGTTCAGAAATGATTGCTAGGACACAGCCTTCAAGGGCACCCTTTAATAATGGAGCTTGTTTCATCAGTTGTCATCTCGCTCCACTAAATTGGATTACAACCTAGACGATAAACTTTCCCAGCTAAGTTGTAAAGCATAATAGCTAAGCTTGATTTTGAATTGTAAATTTAACGATACATTTGTTTTACATAAAGAATACGTAAATGAGATTGAGTCCTTACATTAGCTGCATATACTGAGAGGTGTTTTAGGGAAGAGGAGTGATTGAATGTCAATTGAATTACAAAAAATTACGAAAAGCTATGATACCAACTTAGTTTTGGAAGATGTCTCAGTTCGCATCGCAACTGGTGAGTTCTTTGCGATTGTCGGACCATCAGGCTGTGGTAAAAGTACTTTATTGCGAATGATCGCCGGTTTAATTCCAATTTCAGCCGGGATTTTGAAAATTGATGAACAAGTTGTTAATCAATTGCCGCCACAGGATCGTAAATTGACCATGGTTTTTCAAAATTATGCCTTATTTCCATTTTTGAATGTTGCAGAAAATGTAGCTTTTGGATTAAAAGCTCGCCGACTCGCTAAAGATGAAGTTGCTCAGCGCGTCAAGCAAGCCTTAGAACTGGTTAATCTTAGTGATTTCGCTGAACGAAAGCCGCGGGAACTTTCTGGAGGTCAGCGGCAAAGGGTCGCTTTAGCTAGAGCGATTGCTAGTGATGCAAAAATCTGTCTGATGGATGAACCACTGTCTAACTTGGATGCGCAGCTGCGTGGTAAAATGCGTTCAGAAATTCGTGAACTCCAGCAGCAATTGGGCTTGACGTTGATTTATGTTACTCATGATCAAGTTGAAGCGATGACAATGGCAGATCGGATTATGGTTTTGCACGATCAGCATGTCCAACAAATCGGCAGTCCGGCTCAAATCTATCAGCAGCCGCAAAATACTTTTGTGGCTAACTTTTTTGGCACTCCGCAGATCAATCTCTTAACGGTTCAGCATGCAGTTTCCGACCAGTTAGCACTTGATTCATTTTTAAAGTTTGAATTGCCAACTAAATTAACTGCTGGAACTTATCAAGTTGGAATACGTCCTGGAGATTTGCTAGTGGATTTCAATCAATCGCAAACTAATGCAGCAGTTCGCAATCTTGAGTATTTAGGGAACCAGTCAGTGATTCATGCCAAATTAGATCATGGTGAGGAAATTCGAATCACGGTTGCTAATCATCTAGCAGTTGGAATTAATCAACGTTTGCTGGTAACGGCCAAACCAAACTTTATTGTTTTTGATCAACAACAGCGGGCAGTTTTATTTGTACGAGGGGGTAAACAAGATGGAACAGATCAAATCCAACAATTCCAACAAGCTTAAACAGATTTCACCTGCAAGCAAGTTTTTGGCTAAAAGCTACGATGTCAATGCGCGTGACAAGTATTACGCCCTCTGGTTCTTAGGGCCATCACTGTTAGTACTAGCAATTTTTGTCTTTTATCCAATGCTTAAGACTTTATATCTAAGCTTTTTCTTAACAAATAATTTAGGCCAACCAACCGTTTTCGTCGGTTGGCAAAATTATTTAAGTTTATTGACTTCGAGTTCTTATCTGGCCAGTTTGCAAGCAACCTTGATTTATGTTTTCGCAGTTTCACTATTGACCTTGGGCTTGGGATTATTATTAGCTCAGACAGCTTCTTTTCAAGTCAAAGGCAGTGCCTTTTTCCGAACCGTTTTTTCTGGAACAATGGGGGTTTCGGTTTCGGTAGCGGCAATCTTTTGGCTATTTATGTTTAATCCTTCCGTCGGGCTTTTGGATCAGCTGGCAACGATTTTGCATTTGCCGGTGATCAATTGGCTAACCCAACCTGGTTGGGCGATGACAGCAGTGGTGATTTCAACTGTTTGGATGAATCTGGGTTTTACTTTTCTGATCTTCTTTGGAACTTTACAGTCGGTTCCAATAACTTTTTATGAAGCAGCGCAGATTGAAGGCCTTAGCAAAACTCGGCAATTCTTTAAAGTCACCTTGCCATTGATTTCACCAACTATTTTCTTTGTCTCGATCATTACTTTAATTGAAGCATTTAAAAGCTTTGGCTTAATTGATCTGATGACCGCCGGAGGGCCAAACAATGCCACTAACTTATTGGTATATCGAATTTATCAAGATGCTTTTTTAAGTGGAAACTATGGCTTAGCCAGTACTGAATCAGTAATCTTGGCAGTAATTATTGCCTTCTTTACTTTTTTGCAATTTAAGATTTTAGAAAAGCGGGTGACCTATAAATGATGGAAAATCAAGTTGCCAAGCAAAATCATTTTTGGCAGTATCTGATTTTGATCTTACTAACAATTTTTATTTTGATTCCGTTTGTCCTCGGTTTTTGGACCAGCTTTTTACCAACGGCGGAAATTTCAAAGGGTGCCTTGTGGAGCAGCCATCTTTCATTTGATAATTATCGGGCAGCAATTACACAAACACCGATCCTGAGATATTTATTTAATAGCCTGGTGATTTCAGTTTTGACGATGCTGGCTCAGTTGGTGTTTTGTTCAATGAGTGCTTATGCTTTTGTATTCTTAAAATTTAAAGGCCGAGATTTATTATTTTATGTCGTTTTAGCTACAATGATGCTGCCGTTTGAAGCTGAAGTAATTCCCAATTTTGCGACCGTCCGCAGTCTGAACTTATTAAACCATTACGCGGTCATGGTCGTTCCCTTTTTAACTTCGGCATTTGGGATTTTTATGCTGCGGCAGGCATTTTTGCAGCTTCCAGAAGAATTGAAAGAAGCAGCTGATGTTGAAGGACTCTCACATTGGCAATTTTATGGCCGGGTAGTCTTGCCTTATGCCAAAATCAGTTTATTGACGTTGGCAGCATATAGCTTTTTAGCAAGCTGGAATCAATACTTGTGGCCGATGCTGACGACTTTTAGTGATGACTTTCGGCCAGTTCAGGATGGATTGCGGCAGCTGCAATCACAGGAATCTTTCAACAATTGGGGAATGATTCAGGCGAGCGCAGCAATCGTAGTTATCCCCACGCTGATTGTTTTATTTTTTGGCCAGCATTATTTTAAATCTGGTTTGAATGAAGGAGCCGTTAAATGATGAAAAAAAAATCATTGATTCAACAAAAGTTATTGAAAATAATGGCTGCTTTGTTAGTAATTTGGGGCTTAAATCTAATATTTCCCAACGTAGCGTTAGCTCAATCCAATCGAACTAAGATTGTTTTTTGGAACGAGATGACTGGCCCAGCTCAAACCCAGTTGAATGAGTTTGTTAAGGAATTTAATCAGTCACAAAGTAAATATCAAGTAGTTTCACAATTTGAGGGAAATTATAACGAAGCGGTGCAAAAGATTTTAAATACGCATGGGACGGATGCTTCACCGGCAGTTTTTCAATCGATGGATATTTCAACTAGTCAAATTTATCATAGCGGCTACACCACACCAGTCCAAAAATTTATTGATGAGGATAACTATGATATCAGTAAAATTTTCTCTGTCGCCCGAGCTTTTTATTCCCAAAATGGTAAATTATTATCAATGCCATTTAATACGTCACAACCAGTTTTGTATTATAATGCGACTTTACTGAAAAAGTATCATATTACGCCACCGCCGACTGATCCGAGCTATAGCAATATCACGCGAGTGGCAACACAATTGTATCAGCGTTCGCATAAAGAAGTTAAAGGAATCAGTGTTGAAATATATGGCTGGTTGTTTGAACAATTTTTGGCGAATGCCGGTGAATCAATGGCTAATAATGATGATGGACATTCCGGGACACCAACAAAAGTTAATTTTGACTCAAAAGGTGCAGTAACAACGATGGAATGGATACAGAAACTGATCAAAAGTGGAGCATTTATGAATTTCGGTTCAGGCTCAAATGCTTCTGCTAACGAAATGGCTGCTTTTTTAGCTGGCAAGTTAGGGATGTTTTTGCAGTCATCAGCTGATATCAGCCAATTAACAGCCGGAACGAAAGACAAATTAGGAATCACTTATTATCCTCATCCTGATGGGCAAAAAGCAAATGGGGTGGCAATCGGTGGGGCCTCACTGTGGATTTCTAATGATAAATCAGCAACGGTTCAACGTGGATCATGGGAATTTATCAAGTTTTTGATGGAAGCCAAAAACCAAGCTAAATGGCAGGTTGCTACTGGGTATTTAGCTTTGAATCAAGATTCTCAAAAGGAGAAGGTTTTACAAAAGCTATATGCGAAAACGCCAGCCGCCAAAGTGCCAGGCGAACAATTAAGGAAGACAACAGCTAATAAGACAAATTCTGGGGTCTTCTTGCAAGGCTTGATCCAAGAACGAACCCTAGTTCAAACGGCAATGGATCAAATTTATAATGGATCGAATATTAAAAAATCACTTCAAGAAGCTGAAAATTCCATGAATAGCTATATCAAATCAAATAATTTAGCAAATGGAGTTAAATAAGCTAGCCTGAGACTTATCAGCAAAAAACATTGTTATTTTTATAGTTAAAACGATCTCGAAAAGATTGATATTTGCATCGATCAAACGGGATCTTTTTTTGTGACTTGAATTGTCAAATTAAAGCAATATCAATGATAATCAAGTATACTTAAAGTGAATAGAAAAATAAAAAAAGGAAGGATTTACCAAGATGAAAAGAGATGACTATCCACTGCTCGCTCAAAGCCGCTGCTTTTGGCCCATAAATATTTTTACGCGCTGCTGCTATTTTGTGGCGTGACGCTTTGGTGCTTGGGTAAGACGTTTTATCAATGGCTGTTTTTTAAATACCGTTTTGAACAAGAACAATTGGTAATCAAAACGGGGGCTCTTCATCAAAAAACAGTTGCTCGTGCCTTATAATCGGATCCAGGCAATTCAGCGCCGAGCATGGTTTTTGTTTAAGCCCTTCGGCATCATCGGCTTGATTGTTGAAACTGCCGGCACCACCGCTGAAAATGTTAAATTATTAGCAGTTAAAAAAATAGTTTATGATCATCTAGCAAGGCTGCGGCAAGCAGAAAACAGTCAGGCTCAGTCAACTGACCAACCGTCATACCAACCGCAATTTAAAGTCGCAACTCGCGATATTTGGCGCTTTTCGTTGACTGATCAAAGCGCTTTTATGATGCTGTTGGCTTTGGTGGCTTTTTTCGATTCATTTAAAGGCTGGCTACCTAAAAATTGGCTGGCTAGTCGATTGGAAGCTGTAATTTTAAGTGGCTTCGTCAGTCTGCTGCTTGGTGGTCTGTGTTTAGGAGGATTGGTTATTTTAGCGGCCTTATTAAAAAATTACGCCTGCTACTATCATTTTACAGTTCGGCGTCAAAATGATGATCTATTAGTAGAACGGGGATTATTTACTCGCAACACGTTAACGATTCCGCTTCGGCGAATTCAAGCCATTCAAATTAAACAAAACTTCTTGCGGGCTTGGTTAAAATTAACTAGTGTTGAGTTGATTTTAGCAGCTGGGATGATTGGCGGACAGCTGCTTTATTTAAAAAAAGTTAGCCGGTTTAGTTTGAAAACATTGATTGTTCCTCAAAATAAAGTTCAATGTCAGCAGGTTAGAACAACTTGGTGGCTGATGACACGGCGACTAGGACATATTGGCTGGCAGATCAAAAAGGGAATGGAGATGGATGAGATTCAGTTGAAGTATCTCAGTTTAGCAGCTTGCCGCTCTTTAAAAAATATTTACGGTAAGCAGAGCTAAGCAGAATATTTGAGGCAACTTATCAGCAATGATAAAATTAATTCATAGTTATTAATAAGGAGGAAATTATCAATGAGTAAAATTGCTGCAATTGTGACCGATTTGGTTGAAGATGTTGAGTATACTTCTCCCATTGCTGCTTTAAAGGAAGCTGGCCATCAAGTGGTTACGATTAGTTTTGCTGGTAAAAAAGTTGTGACTGGTAAGCATGGGACTAAAATTAAGATTGATCAAGCAATCAACGATGTTAAGCCAGCTGACTTTGACGCTATTTTGATACCAGGTGGTTTTTCTCCTGACCAATTACGGGCAGACGAAAAATTTGTTGATTTTGTCAAAGAATTTTTATTAGCAGACAAACCAACTTTTGCTATTTGTCATGGACCACAGCTCTTTATTCAAACTGGCTTGGTTAAAGGCCGGACGATGACAGCCTTTAAGACGGTTAAACCAGATTTATATTACGCAGGGGCAAAAGTTAAAGATCAGCCGGTGGTAATTGATGATCAGTTGATTACGAGCCGAACGCCAGCTGATTTGCCGAAATTTAATCAAGCAATTCTGGCAGCTTTATAATTTAGTGCAGTTGTCATAGATTAGTAATTTAAAGTAAAAAAACCAGGCTGAGAAAATCGATTTTCTCAGCCTGACTTAATATTTAGAAGTAAAGTCTATTCGGTTAATGCTTTTTGAGCTAAAGCAAAATCCCCAATTGTTGCGGAACCATTATTCGCAACGATTGGCATAACAATATATTGTTTTAAATCACCAACTGAAACGTAGTCATTTAACAGCTGCTTGAATTGGAGCCGAACTTTCTCTAGAAATGTTTCACTGGCAACCCCACCACCAATTACGATTTTTTCAGGACGAAAAGCTAAAGTGGTTTGAATGGCTGCTTGAGCAACATAATAAGCAATAATGTCCCAGACGTGGTTGCTCAAGGGAACATCTTGACCAGCGATCCCTAAGCGCGCTTTAAAAGTTGGACCGGATGCCAAGCCTTCTAGGCAATCGCCATGAAAAGGGCAAATTCCGGAAAAGTCCCGGTCATCTGGATGACGCTTAAGATAGACATGGCCTAATTCAGGATGGCCGATACTGCCAATAAACTTGCCATCATTAACGATCCCAGCTCCTATCCCAGTCCCAATCGTATAATAAACTAGCGAATTTAACGGTTGCTGTTGCTGTTGATAAGCGAACCATTCACCATAAGCTGAGCCGTTAACATCAGTTGTCCAGTAAATTGGCAGATTAAGTGATTTTTTAATATAACCAACAAAATCGGTGTTTGACCAGCCGGGTTTAGGCGTATTGGTTACATAACCATAATTATTCGAATTTTTGCGAATTTCAATTGGACCAAATGAAGCAATTCCAATCGCTTTCAAATCAGGAAACTGTTGAAAAAAATTAATTGCTTGATCTAAGGTCGCTTGGGGTTGGGTCGTTGGAAAAGTTGTTGATTCCTTAATTTGATAATTTTCATTACCAACAGCACAAACAAATTTGGTGCCGCCAGCTTCAATACTGCCAAAAAGCATAAAAATCCTCCTTAATTATTCTGCCAGGTTGAATGTTGATTGACTGCGCAGTAATTTAATTGGTAAAATATATTGCATTTGTTCCAACGGCTGCTCAGGATATTCAATTCGTTTGAGTAGCAAATTGACTAATAAAGCTGCAATATCATGAATCGGTTGTACGATTGTTGAAAGCTCAGGGTGATATTCTTGTATAAAAGCTGTTCCATCAAACCCAATGACTTTTAATTCAGCTGGGATCTTGATCTTTAATTGGCGAGCAGCTTGTAAGACCAAAATAGCGGTCAAATCATCAGTACAAACAATCCCATCGGCATGATGCTGAGTCAATAATTTTTTGATTGACAAAGATTTCAGATTGGGTGATTCACTGAAATTAACGCTATGAATATGAGCGGTCAATTTCAGTTCATTGATAGCTTTTTGATAACCTTGTAGGCGTAAATCAGTTGGGTTGCCAATTTGGTGCGGATTGCCGAGAAAATAGATATGGCGCGAACCGGCTTGATATAATTCTTGAGTTGCTAAAAAGGTTCCTTTAAGATTGTCACTGCTGACGATGGGAATCTTATCGGACAAGCTTCGGTCAAAAGAAATGATCGGCAAACCAACCTTATTGTATTCTTCAATGCCAAGATTATGAGCACCAGCGATGATCCCGTCAACTTGATTAGCAATCAGCATGCGTAAGTAATCGCGTTCTTTTTCTTTATTATCCGCACTATTGCAAAGAATAATTTTAAAACCGCGATTAAACAACTTATTTTCAATTTGTTCAACTAATTCAGCAAAAAAAGGGTTAGTAATTGAAGGAAAAATTACTCCAATCAACTGAGTCTTTTTGCCATGTAAAGAACGAGCCAATGAATTTGGCTGATAATTTAAATCTTTCATTGCCCGAAAGACTTTTTCCTTCGTTGTTTTGCTTAAATAACCGTAATTATTGATCACCCGTGAAACAGTTGTTGCCGAAACACCTGCCTTAGCTGCAACATCGGTTAACTTTGGCCGCATGGTAAAGTCCCCTTTAAAAACAAGATTTGGCTAAATCCCACCATGAACCATTATAATTGATTTGTCGCTTTCCAGCTAGTGAAATTTTGTTTGCCAAAGAACTGGAAAAGACTCGCAAACTAAAAACAGCTTCTCCTTGGTTGACGAAAATTTCGCAAACTGAATGATCGACAAAAATATCAAGCTGCAACGGTTGATTGTCATTCAGAGCAACCCGACGAGTTTGACCGTAATCTTTGGCAAATGGTTGACTAGTTTGAGAACGGTCAATCAGTAATTTGGCAGCTTGACCAGTTGCAAATTCGATCTTTAAGCCTTCAGCTTTTTGGGGATCGCGGAAAAGCCACAAAGTTCCTTGTTGATCAGCGGGAATTTTTAGCTTAAGTTCATACTGATTGGTCGTTTTAGCTGCTAAAATTTTTTCAACTTGACCAGTCGTTTGTCCGGTCAATTGATGTTCTTGCTGGCGTAATTTTTGAAGATCGGCAACAGGCTGTTGATATAGTTTATGATTTTTGATGGTGAGCCGCTTGACGACACTAAGGCAGTGAGCCCAGTTTTCAGTATCGGTCGGATATTCAATTTCGGGCAGACCTAACCAACTGATTAAATAGGCTTGTCCATCAGGAGCATTAAAAGCTTGGCTGGCGTATATGTCAAAGCCCTGATCGAGCAAAGCCAAGCTGTTTTGACTGTTAAAGGTAGCTGAAGCTAAATCAACATGACTGCCAATTAGATAAGTGTTCGGATAAATGTTTTGATAAGGTAAAATCTCGTGCTCCAAACCTTGTGGACAAAAAATCAGTACTGGTTGTTGATCAACAGTTACCAAATTAGGACATTCAATCATATACCCTAAATCATCATCAGAAAAATTTAAATATCCAAGGTCTTTCCAGTCAGTTAAATTGTCAGAAGCAAAAAGATTAATTCTACCAGCTAAAGTTTTTTTATCTTGGGACCCAATTAAGACATAATATTTACCATTCTTTTCGATCAGTTGTGGATCACGAAAATGATCAGTTGTCTGTTGCGGCTGGTTGATCAAAGGAGATGCTAATTTGGTGATGTGGTTATTTTGATCCAGCCAAGCGCCATTTTGGTAAGGATGTCGTTGCCAGTTTTGATCGCGGACATTGCCGGTGTACATTAAAAATAGTCGGTTACCAATTTGGAGAGCTGATCCAGAATAAACACCTTGAGCATCATATTTTGAATCCGGCAGCAAAGCAGGGCCAAGCTTTTTCCAATTGACCAGATCAGCAGAGATTAGATGAACCCAAGATTTGAGTCCATGAACCGGTCCAAACGGGAATGCCTGGTAGAAGACATGCCATTTGCCGTTAAAATAGCTAAACCCATTCGGATCATTTAAAAGACCAGAACTGGGAGCTATATGAAATTGAGGATAGTAAGCAGAATCAGCTGCTTGCTTTTCGATTTTTTTTAAGTATTCAGTTGGCCAAGCCTGATAAGGCTTATAGCGCAGTTGTCGTGTCCATTGCATAATTAAGCTCCTTTGAAAACGTTATCTTACTTGCTTATTTTAATTTAAAAACGGATTTATGTCAATCGTACACCATTTTAAAATCGCCTTTTGTAAGGAAAAAAGACTTTTTTATATTTTTTTGTGATAAACGATTGACATATGCTAAAAATCAGGTATGATTGAAATGTAAAATAAAACGTTTTCAAAAAGGAGTTGTTTAGTATGGATCACAAAAAAGTGGCAACCGATGTTATTAAAGCGCTTCATCAAGATAACATTATTGCAGCTGCTCATTGTGCTACGCGTCTTCGGTTGGTGTTGAAGGATGATTCGAAGATCGACCAACAAGCTTTGGACGATAATCCAGGAGTTAAAGGAACTTTCAAAACTAATGGTCAATATCAGGTTATCATTGGACCAGGTGATGTTAACAATGTTTACGATGAATTAATTAAACAGACTGGTTTAAGTGAGGCCTCAACGGAGGAACTTAAAAAGGTAGCAGACAAGGGCAAGAAATTCAACCCAATCATGGCATTTATTAAGCTATTATCAGATATTTTTGTTCCAATTATTCCAGCTTTGGTTGCTGGTGGTTTATTGATGGCCTTGAACAACTTTTTAACTTCAGAAGGTCTGTTTGGCCCGAAAGCATTGGTAGCAACTTATCCGGCAATTAAGGGCTTTTCCGATATGATTCAAGTTATGTCGGCGGCACCGTTTATTTTTATGCCAATTCTTGTTGGTATGTCAGCAGCAAGTCGTTTTGGTGCCAACCGATTCTTGGGTGCAGCTGTTGGAATGATTATGACCACCCCAGGTTTGGTTGAAGGTAAATATTGGAATATCTTAGGAATGCATGTTTCACAAGCTAATTATCAATATCAAGTTATTCCTGTTTTAGCAGCAGTTTATATTTTATCAGTTTTAGAAAAATGGCTGCATAAAAAATTACCAGCAGCAGTTGATTTTACCTTTACGCCACTGATTTCATTAATGGTAACTGGTTTCTTGACTTTCATTATCGTGGGACCAGTCATGCGTGGTTTATCAGATGCAATTACTGCAGGAATTGTTTGGTTATATGATACGTTAGGATTTGTTGGAACTGGTATTTTTGGTTTGGTCTATTCGCCGATTGTTTTGACCGGTTTACATCAAGCTTTTCCAGCCATCGAAACACAATTGATTGCTGCTTTTACCCAAAATCATACTGGATATGGTGATTTTATTTTTGTAGTAGCTTCAATGGCTAATGTTGCTCAAGGTGCTGCTTGTTTTGCGATCTTTACCTTGACTAAAAACAAGAAGATGAAAGGCTTAGCTTCTTCAGCTACCGTCTCAGCTTGTTTAGGAATTACCGAACCGGCTTTATTCGGGGTTAACTTGAAGTATCGTTTTCCATTCTTCTGTGCACTTGTTGGTTCTGGAATTGCGTCTGCACTGGCTGGATTAACCCATGTAATTGCCGTTTCACTAGGCTCAGCTGCCTTTTTAGGCTTCTTATCAATTGATGCAAAATCAATTCCAATGTATATATTGTGTGAATTAATTAGTTTTGCGGTTGCCTTTACTTTAACCTTCCTTTATGGTAAGAAGAACAAACAGTTAGTTGATCCAGTTGCAATTACGAGTGCGACTGAACAGACACAGGTTGAGAAAAAAGCTGCTGATTTGATTAATCAAGAAGCAGGTTTAAAAGATGAAATTGTTTATGCTCCAGTTGCTGGCCAAGCAGAATCTTTGAGTGCAGTTAACGACAAAGTATTCTCAACTAAAATGATGGGTGATGGAGCAGCAATTGTTCCTAGTCAAGGTGAAATCTTTGCTCCCGTTAATGGTGAAATCACCGTCGCTTATGAAACCAAGCATGCTTACGGAATAAAATCAGATAGTGGTGCAGAAGTTTTGATGCATATCGGGATCGATACGGTTGAACTCAAAGGCAAATATTTTGAATCTGAAGTTACGCAAGGGCAACATGTTGACAAAGGGCAAAAATTGGGCAGCTTTGATATTGAAAAAATTAAGCAAGCTGGCTATGATCCGACCGTGATGGTGGTAATTACTAATACCGCCAACTATGCGGGGGTTGATCGCATTGAAACTGATCAAGTTAAATCTGGTGATCGCTTAGTCTCAGTAACTGCTCGCTAAAACAATTAAAAAAGGAGAACCATCGCTAACAATTTAGTTGTGGTTCTTTTTTTATGCAAATTAATTGATTTTTAGATATTTCGCAATGCAGGTGATCATCTCTTGGTTTTGCTGATTCAATAAGGGCGGTAAATTTGAAAAATCAAAATATTTGAGGCTTAAAGTTTCATCAGTTGGCGAAGTAATCAAATGACCGCCAACTGGCTTAACAAGATATAGTCGGCTAATTACCTGAGCTTGGTCACCATTGGGATAAGTCGTAAATCCTTGGTCAAAAGTTTTGATCAAAGCTAAAGGTTTGACTTGCAAACCGCTATCTTCAAGTAATTCTCGCTGCAAGGTCTCTAAAAAGGTTTCACCATATTCCATATAGCCACCAGGTAAACTCCAATTTTTCGTGTCAGTCCGCTCTTGTAATAAAATTTGCTGGTTCTTGACAACTGCTCCGCCAACAGCATTTAAAATGATGGGCAGATGACCGACTTTACTGCGGATAGTTTGAATGTAATTACTCATAAAAGGTTCACCTTTCTTTTAAAATTAAAGAATCCTTTAATTAGTTTAGCATGTAAAATAAATAATACGACAGCGAAAAGTTTCTAAAATCAAGTTATTTTTTAAGTTCTAAAGTTTTAGGAGTCGAAACTAGAAAGAATTTGCAAGCTAAAAACGATAGGCTTAGTTATTATTCTGCGCGTTTTTCATCTTCTTTTTGTTAATGACAAGAATCCAAGCTGCTTAAATATTCAATTTTGAAACCTAGCCTGGCTCGCGTTAGTTATTTTGCGGTTACTAATTTTTCATAAAGTAATTAATAGCTTTTTTTACATAACCATCTGTCCTTTAATGTTTTCTAAAAATAAGTTAAACCGTTTCAATAAGTTATAAAACAATGAAATTAAATTAAAGCCGACATGACACGGAAACTTACGGTATTATAAAAAATAAATCACATGATTTTTTAATTTTCAAGAAGGGGATGGAAGTTATGGAGAATGGGAAAAAGAAGAAAATATTGATAGCTTTAATTGTGATCGTTATACTTATAGCAGGTGTTATTTTTTGGAAAAGAAAAAATCAGCAAAAAACAGCTTCAACTCCAGCCCAAACGATCAATCTTTCAGCGTCATCGGAGATTTCGTCCCTTGATATTTCAAAAATTGATGATCGAAATTCTTTTAATCAGGTCGATAATGTAGATGAAGGATTATTCAGATATGATAAAAATGGTGTGCCGCATAAAGCTTTAGCAACGAAAGTCAAAATTTCCAAAGATCAGACGGTGTATACAATCGATATCCGGCATGATGCTAAATGGAGTAATGGTGATCCAGTTACAGCGGAAGATTTTGTTTATTCTTGGCAACGAGCGGTTGATCCCAAAACGGCCAGTCCATATACTTATTTATTTAGCGATATCAAAAATGCTGATGAGATCAATCAAGGGAAAAAGGCTGTATCCCAGTTGGGAGTTAAAGCCAGCGGAAAATATCAGTTGAAGATCCAACTCAATAAACCGCAATCTTATTTTAAAATGGTTTTAGCCAGAGAGACTCTTTATCCGCTTGATAAAAAGGTAGTTAAAAAATATGGGAAAGCGTATGGAACCTCGTCAAAGAAGACGGTTTACAATGGTCCATTTATCAATACTGGCTGGACAGGAACCAATGACAGTTGGAAACTGAAGAAGAATCCTTATTATTGGGATAAAAAAGTTGTTAAATTACAGACAATCAATTTCCAAGTTATTAAACAGCCTTCAACCGCGTACAACTTATATCAAACTGGTAAACTTGACTTAATGCCAGTTGTTGGCGAGCAGGCTAAACAACTGGAAAATAATCAGGACTTAGTTAAGCGGCCCTTAGCAGCTACTGAGTATTTACAATATAATATGAGTAAAGTTAAGGCATTAGGCAATAAAAATATTCGTTTGGGAATTTCCTTAGCGATCAATCGCTCGCAGTTGGTTAAGACAATTTTGAAAAATGGTTCAACTCCAGCAGATGGTCTTGTTCCAGCGGGCATGTCAAAGAATCCTAAGACTGGTGAAGATTTTGCCAAGGAAGCAGCTGTGAAGAATACAGCAAACTATGATCCTAAATTAGCTAAGCAGTTATTTGCTAAAGGACTCAAGGAAGAAGGTTTGAAGAATTTACAAGTAACCTTGCTAGCTGCCAATGATGATACAACTAAACAAATAGCTGAATATTTGCAAAGTGTTTTAAGCAAGAATCTTCCGCAGTTAAAATTAAGTGTCAGCACGATACCATTTACGGTGATGATTTCAGATGTTGATAACAAAAAATATGATCTTAATTTGATTAGTTGGTCGGCTGACTTCGCTGATCCAATTACCTTTTTGCAGTTATTTACTTCAAATAGCTCTGAAAATTCCAGCGGTTGGTCAAATGCTGAATATGATCAGGCAATTAATGATTCGAATAATAAAGACGCTAATAATCAACAAGCCCGTTGGAATGATCTAGTTAAAGCAGCAAAAGTTTTAGCTAGTGATCAAGGAATTACGACGCTATACAAATCAAACAGTGAAGATTTGGTGAAACCGCATCTTAAAGGAGTTGTTTTTAATGGGATCAATGGGCATTACAGTTATCGAACGGCCTATGTCAAATAGATGCTAATTTATTAGGAGATGTTTTAATGGATAAGCAAGAACATTTAAAAATGATTGAACAATTGTCAAATGCTAATGGACCATCAGGGTTTGAGCACGAAGTTGTCGAAGTCGTTAAAAAATATTTGCCGACAAAGACAACCGCGATGAGCGATGCAATGTGCAATACGATTATTCGTTATCAAAATAAAGCTCAGGGCAATCAGCCAACGCTACTGCTAGACGCGCACTTGGATGCCGTTGGTTTTATTGTTCAAGCAGTCAAGCCAAATGGAACAATCAAATTTGTACCACTTGGTGGATGGGTACCAGCAAATGTAACAGCTGAGAAGGTCCGCATCAAAAACCGAGCTGGCCAATGGATTACCGGAGTGGTTGCCACTAAGCCACCGCATTTTATGACCGCTGAAGAACGGCAACAGCCAATTACATTTGAAAATTTAGTAATTGATGTTGGCTCAATATCAGCTGTTGAAACCACAGAAAAATTGCAGATCGATACTGGATGTCCAATTGTGCCTGATGTCCAGTGGCAGTACTTTGCTGATCGTGATCTAATGCTCGGTAAGGCTTTTGATAATCGGATCGGTACGGCGGCGGTGTTAGCCGTGATTGATGAATTAAAGGACGAACAATTAGCAGTTGATTTAGTGGGAGCTTTAGCTGCTCAAGAAGAAGTTGGCTGCCGCGGGGTCAAAGTTACAGTACGGCAAATTAAGCCGCAAATTGCAATCTGTGTTGAGGGGTGTCCAGCTGATGATACTTTTACGCCAGCTTGGTTGAGTCAAACTGGTTTTAAGCGTGGGCCAATGCTGCGTGATATGGATACGAGCTTTATTGCGACACCAAAGTTTCAAGCATTTGCGGTTCAACAAGCTGAGTCACTGGGAATTCCATTTACGCGGGCAGTGCGGACCGGTGGTGGAATTGACGGTAGCGAACTTTTATATTATCAAGGGATTCCAACAATTTGTGTCGGAATTCCGGTCCGTTATGAGCATACGCATTATGGGATGGTTGCCTACCAAGACTTTATCAAGACTGTTAAGTTGCTCAAACAAATTATTTTAAAACTTGATGCAGCAACCATTGCAGAATTTTAGGGGGATAATGATGCGAAAACCAGTGATTGGAATTACGGCCGGGAATTTAAAAATTCATGACGCCAAACGAACATTTGTCAATCAAAATGATATTCAGGCGATTATAAATGCTGGAGGAATCCCCGTACTTATACCGCCGCAAGTCAAAGACGAACTCGATCGGTATCTTAAAATTTGTGATGGTTTCTATTTTCCGGGAGGTCCGGATGTTTCGCCGCTCTGTTTTAAGGAAGAGCCAAATCCGGGATTGAGTTTTGTTGAAACAGCGCGTGATCGCCTAGAAATCGACTTGATAAAAAAAGCTGCGGCTGCGGGAAAAACTTTACTGGGTGTTTGTCGTGGGATGCAAGTAATTAATATTGCTTTGGGCGGCAATGTCTATCAAGATCTCACCAAGCAGTTTACTGAACCGCAAAAGCTTTTACAGCATGCGCAAAAGGGTGATATTAATGAAGCCTCCCATCATGTTAAGATTGTAGCTGGGACTCATTTGGCAAAGATGTTTGCTGAGTCGACGTTGACAGTTAATAGCCATCATCATCAAGCTGTTAGACGAGTTGCTGCCGGCTTACGTGTTGCAGCACGAGCAGACGATGGTGTGATTGAGGCAATTGAATCTGAAAATTCACTGCAGATTTTAGCCGTTCAGTGGCACCCAGAGTTTTTAGTAGAAACAGTCCCAGCTATGCAGTTAATTTTTGATGATTTTATTCAGCGAATTTTGGTTAAATTGAGTTGACAAATTAGTTAATTAGGATTTTAATGAAAATTAAGTTAATAATTTCGTGAGAAGAGTAAGCAGTTTTTAACTTTTAAAGAGAGCATCAGCTGGTGAAAAGATGCAAGCATGAGACTGCTGAAGATGAACTCGGTTGTTTTCTGATTGGTGCAAGCTGATCAGACGGTAGGAACCGTTATCTTCCCGGGCAATTAAGGCCGTTGAGACTTATTATTGAAGTAATAAGTAAATTGCGAGTGGTACAGCGAAAAATTCGCCCCGCACTGTGGATTAGTCAATCCATGGTGGGGGGCTTTTTAATTTTCAAGAAAGAAGGAAGATAATGATGCGAGTAAGTGCCAATGCGGAGAAAAAGTTTTTGCAACAGGTTTTTAAAAAAAATGGTTTTACAGAAGAAAATGGAGCTTTGTTAGCTGATACTCTAGTTGATGCAGATCTGCGGGGAATTTCCTCACATGGAATTCAACGTTTGGCTTGGTATGAACGGATGATTGCTGATGGGACGATTAAACCGACAAATCAAGTGAAAGTTTTAAAAGAAAGTCTGACGAGTCTCTTAATTGATGCTAATGGAAACATGGGCCAACTTGCATCAGCCTTTGCTATGAAGAATTTGATTAAAAAAGCCAAAGCGAATCAAGTCGCAATGGCAGTTATCCGTAATTCCAACCATTTTGGAACAGCGGGTTATTATTCTCGCTTAGCAGCCAAGGCCGGTTTGATCGGTATTTCGACAACTAATACGCGGCCACTGGTGGTGCCGACGAATGCGATTGAAGCATTTTTAGGCTCAAATGCCTTTGCGTTTACTTTTCCAGCTGAACCACATCCGTTTGTTTTTGATGGAGCAACTTCAAGTGTTTCTAGTGGCAAAATTGCTGTTTTGGCCAAAAATCAGCGACCGATCCCGGGTGAGTGGGCAGTTGATCGAAATCGACAGGTGATCCATGATTCAGCGCAAGCATTTAAGATCTTGTCGGAAGCAGCCTTTACCGAACACCAGTCGGGTGGTGGAGTTTTAACTTTAGGTGGCAATCAAGAAACTAATTCTAATTATAAGGGCTTCGGTAATTCATTAGTAATTGAGTTATTGACTGGAATTTTAGCGCAAGGGTCAATTTCAGCTGATACCAGCAAAGGTAAACATGATTTCAGTCAATTCTTCATGGTAATTGATCCAGCCTTTTTTGGTGATGTAGAAGTTCTAAAAGCCAAAGCAACCAGGATGTTTAATAGAATCAGAAAACTTGCTCATCTTCCTGGAACCAAAATCATGATTCCTGGCGATCGTGAGTATCGAAACTATGATCAAAACTTGAAGCAAGGGGTCGTGATCGATCCTAGGACGCAGGAAGAAATGGCGGAAATAGCCAAGAAGTTTCAGCTTGAATTACCGGAAGTTTTATAATCGTCAAATAAGCCACTGCTTGAGTTTGAAAACTTGAAGTTCAAACAAACTGGTGTTTAATAAGCGTTTAATTTTGACGGACGATGTTTTTGATTTGACGATCAAGTTCGTCGATTAATTTGGGAGCGTTTTGTTTAAAATCGGCAGTAAAAGAAGTGGTTAAAGGCTTTATTTGGCCGACGATGTGATGATTAATATCAAGAATCTTAATCAGAAGATCTTCTTTTGCCCAGTTAGCCTCCCAATAGGGCCCTTCGAGTTCATCTGCTAACATTAAACGGACATTCTCAAGTACGGCTTGCAAGATGATTTGATCCTGTGAAATTTGTTTACCTTGACTTTGTTCCCAAAACAATTTAATGGTTGCTTCCTGCAAGTTGACGGGGATCAAGTTTTGTAAATTATCCATGACTGCAATTTGCTCCTAGTAAATATTATCAAAGCTTAACTTACACTGGTCTGATGGAATGGTCAAGCAGATTTATTTTAAACTGAAAATTGAATTTTAAGTCCGTAAGTGGTCTAATATAAAATTGAACAAAATAATAAATTTTTGCTTCAGTTGTGAATTTTAATTGATTTTTAAGATTCTTTACCTTTATGATAGTGGTAAAGAAAAAAAGCGAGGTTTGAAAAATGAGTAAAAAATTAAAGGTCGGTGTGCTTGGCGCAACTGGAATGGTCGGCCAGCGTTTTGTAACTTTATTAGCAGGTCATCCTTGGTTTGAGGTGGTAGTGGTGGCTGCTAGTCCGCGAAGTGCCGGGAAAACTTATCAACAAGCAGTTGCTGGTCGTTGGAAAATGGCTGATCCAATCCCAGCCGCGGTTAAAGATTTGACGGTTTTAGACGTTAGTCAGATCGACGAAATTGCGAGCCAAGTTGACTTTGTCTTTTCGGCTGTTAATATGTCAAAAGCTGCCATCAAAAAAATCGAAGAAGAGTACGCTAAAACAGAAACTCCAGTTGTTTCTAATAACAGTGCTCATCGTTGGACACCTGATGTTCCAATGATTATACCGGAGATCAATCCCAATCATAGTGAAGTTATTAAATTTCAACGGCAACGTTTAGGAACTCAGCGTGGTTTCATTGCCGTCAAGCCGAATTGCTCGATTCAAAGCTATGCGCCAGCTTTATCAGCTTGGATGAAGTTTGAACCAACACAGGTTGTTGCGACAACTTATCAGGCGATTTCTGGTGCGGGTAAGAATTTTGATGATGCACCAGAAATCTTAAACAATGTTATTCCGTATATCGCTGGTGAAGAGGAAAAATCAGAAAAGGAACCATTGAAAATTTGGGGAAAAGTCGACCAACAAAAAGGTGAGATTATTCCTGTTGCGGCACCAGTAATTACCAGTCAGTGTTTGCGGGTCCCCGTTTTGTACGGTCATACAGCGGCAGCTTTTGTCAATTTCAAACAGCAGCCAACTAAAGAAGAATTGATCGCTGCTTTGGAAAGTTACGCTGGTGTACCGCAAGAACTAGGTTTGCCAAGTGCTCCAAAACACTTTATTCAGTATCTGACTGAAGATGATCGACCGCAAGTGCAATTGGATGTCAATTTTGAAAATGGGATGGGAATTTCAATTGGTCGCTTGCGCCCGGATAAGATTTTTGATTGGAAGTTCGTTGGCCTATCACATAATACGGCTCGTGGAGCTGCTGGTGGGGCAATTTTATGTGCAGAGTTATTGAAAGCTCAAGGTTATATTACAGCTAAACAATGTTATTAGAAGAAAAAAACAGGTTCCTAAATTAGATGAAAATTTAATTTAGGAACCTATTTTGCTAATGCGGTGAAGCAAGGATATTTTAATTTTTAGGGTCTCCGTCAAACTATATTGGTGGAACCATGAAGTCCTCTGAATGGGGGGCTTCTTTATTTTACAATTAAAAGAATTCTGGCATAAAAATGATCCATATTTTTGAATCCGTAACAGATCCGTTTAAGTGCTTTGATTTTACGATTGATTCCTTCGATAGGTCCATTGGAAAGTGATGATTCACAGCTGTTTGAAACATATTTTAGATTTTTCTTTAGGGTTGTAATTGAAGTATCCATTGGAGATTGTTGTTTTTGGTAATTAGTTAGCACTTGTCTGAGATTTTTTGAATCTTGTTTTTTAATTGCCTCTTGGATTTGATGAGCTG
>NZ_AHYZ01000198.1 GCF_000255495.1 Liquorilactobacillus vini DSM 20605 | reverse complement strand
TCATCAATAAAACTTGCCAAATTATTCAACGTTTCAAATTCTCTATCGTAGGGCTTAAGACGGTTCATTGTGCGAGCCAAAGCTTCCACACAACCCTTAGTCTGAGGCCTGAATGGCCGACAGGCAATTGGATGAAATCCTGCATCGTGGGCAAAAGAAAGAAAACGATCGTTAAAATGGTGATGATTAAAAGTGCTTGTTTGATGATCAACTACTGTTGCCATATTATCAAACCAAATTTCCTTTGGGACACCCTTCATAAAGTGAAAAGCTTCGGTCAAACATTCAAAAAGGGTATCTTGTTTTTGGTCAAGTGTCAATTTAATAAATTTTCTTTTTGAATATGGCAATACATAAAGAAAAATGCTGAATATGTGTTCAACGTTATTTTTGTCATGCATTAGTACTTTTTCCTTCCAATCAACTTGGGCGCTAAGACCAATTGTATGTTCAACACGTGTTGTAGCTTTCTTGATTTCTTTTTTCTTGTAGTGCCTGCAGTAATCTTTAACGATTGTATATTTTCCTTGAAATCCTTTATCACAAATAAAATCAAAAATCGCTTTGGCTGAACATCCTGCTTGATACTTAGCTTCAATTAAATCTTTGAAACCATCCAGTTTACTTTTTCTGCTTTTTCTTATTTTTCTTTTTACTGTTCCGTTTGAA
>NZ_AHYZ01000199.1 GCF_000255495.1 Liquorilactobacillus vini DSM 20605 | reverse complement strand
TGGATACTGAATAATTCTGCAATAACTAATTTAATAGTTGATAGATCATATTTGTTGTATAATAAGTGCATGCGATATGACGTTAATTCGTCGTTTCCCATGCATTTTTTAGAAAACGAGGGTGCCAAAAATGGTTTATCGGATTAAAGCAGTTCAACTTTCAATTGATTCTTTTGGACAAGAGCTAGGGGTTGCTTTGAGTCCCAAAAATAAGTGGGTTCAGTTGGCCAATCAGCTACCCTGGCCAAAGTTGGAAGCTGTTTATACTACCGTTTTTCCGTCAAAAGTCGGTCGAG
>NZ_AHYZ01000200.1 GCF_000255495.1 Liquorilactobacillus vini DSM 20605 | reverse complement strand
CGGTGGCAAGTGCAGTAAATTTATTGACTCCAATATCAATGAGTCATCAAAAAGTTGCCGGTGTTATTAAAGAGGCTGGTGCACGGATAGATAATTATCAGCGGCAGCAGAGAATAAATGATACTGTGGGAAAAAACAAACCAATGATTCTTTATCTAGAAGGCGATGCCTTCAGCGTTAAGCAGCAAGCATTTCATCATAATCGACAAATAAGGAATTTTTTTGTCCATCGTTTTCAGATTTATGAAGGGATCCGAAAGAACGGGAAGCGCCGCGAACTGATTAATCGTCATATCATCAGTAGTCTTGATCGTCAACAGGCAATGAAAGAAGTAAGTGAATATCTACAGGCTCATTATGATTTAAAGAAGACGATAATTATTTCTGGAAGTGACAATGGCAGTGGTTATGAAGCTGAGGTATTCAAAGAGTTGGCACCAGATTGTCTTAAGCAAGAACATTTTTTGGATCAATATCATTTGAACCGAAAGATTCAGGAAAGACTTAGTTTTGATTTTGAGTTAATAAAGCCGATGAAGAAAGCTGTTTATTCTTGGAATTGGAATCAGGTAAGAGTGATTTTAGATACTGCGGAAAGCAGAATAACAAAAGAAGATCAAGCTGGTCAAGAAAAGCGAATGGCATTACGGAAACTAGAGAATTATCTAAAGCGGAATTGGCAATATATTAAGCCAGCAGAATTACGAGGACTAAAGAAGCCTAAAGGATTAGGAAGTTGCGAAAGTAACCATCGTCGATACACCTATCGTTTAAAACGTCAAGGAAGATCATGGAGTAAGGCCGGGTTAAAAGCAATGTTACGAATTATTGATGCGCAACAGAATGAAGGATTGGTGGG
>NZ_AHYZ01000201.1 GCF_000255495.1 Liquorilactobacillus vini DSM 20605 | reverse complement strand
AGGGATACATTTTAGATTCCTTAATCAAGGCGATTTTTAAATGATGTTGCTTGATATGCGAAAAATTAAGGGTATTTATCTTATCTGTGGCAAAACTGATCTTCGACGAGGAATTGATGGACTGGCAAATGTAGTTTTAGATCAATTCAAGCTTGATCCATATTCTAAATCTTTATATCTGTTTTGCGGCACAAGAAAAGATCGATTCAAAGCTTTATATTGGGACGGAGATGGTTTTTGGCTGCTTTATAAACGAATTGAAAATGGTCGTTTACAA
>NZ_AHYZ01000202.1 GCF_000255495.1 Liquorilactobacillus vini DSM 20605 | reverse complement strand
AGAGTATAAAATAGTTTGTGTAAATGAATAAAATTCTATTGAAAAGGGAATCCCTTCCCCGTATGATTAAATCGTCAAAATAAACCAAAACGGAGGGATTCCCCATGGATCAGTTTACCAAAAATCTAACCAAAACTCTATTGTCAAATGGCGATGTTAAAGAACTTTTTCGTCAACAACTCGAAACGGCTATTAATCACATCTTGCAAGCTGAACTAACAGCCTTACTTGGTTATGATCCTTATGACCGCAGTGGCTTTAATACTGGCAATTCTCGTAATGGCCAGTATTATCGTTTAATTGACTCTGAATATGGTAAGTTGAAGATTGCTGTGCCGCGTGACCGTAAAGGCCATTTTCATAACCACCTGCTTCCAGCCTATTCTCGTCGTCAAGACGCTTTAGAAACAACAATCATTCAGCTTTATTCCAAGGGCGTTACGACCCGTGAAATTGCAGATTTGATTGAAAAAATGTATGGCTCTTATTATTCAC
>NZ_AHYZ01000203.1 GCF_000255495.1 Liquorilactobacillus vini DSM 20605 | reverse complement strand
CCCGTTCAATTTCAATGATGCCATTTTGAATGGAAGCATCAATCTTAGGGCCAAACTCTGTATTCTGTCGGGCTTTTCCGCGCTTGATTGGCCGCACATAGGGTTGTGCCAGACTAACAATGCGATCTTTAACTCGATGAGTCTTATTTTGATACATGAAATTCTGTTGTTCAAACAGACGTTGAATCGTTGCCAGCTTAACCAATTGACGTTCCGACAGCTGACCACCTTGTTCACGGAGCTCGTGGACGTAACGCAAATCACGTCGCACGTACTGCAGCTGCACTTTCACCTGTTTTCGAGTTTCTTTAGCTGAACGTCG
>NZ_AHYZ01000204.1 GCF_000255495.1 Liquorilactobacillus vini DSM 20605 | reverse complement strand
TCATAATGAAATAAAAGCTTTAAGTAGGTGACTGGATGGAGATAATAGAAAAAGCTCCGGCGAAACTCAATTTGTTTTTAGATACCCCTTTTCGCCACCCAGATGGAGCGCCTGAATGGAAAATGATCATGACAACGATTGATTTAGCAGACTATGTTAAAGTTGTGACAGTCTCCAACACTAAAAAGATTCAAGTCGAAACCGACACCGGCTTTTTGCCGCAGGATCAAAAAAATTTAGCTTTTCAGGCAGCAATTCGATTACAAAAAAAATTTCGGATCAATCAAGGAGTTCAAATCAAGATCAAAAAAAAGATTCCTGTAGCAGCTGGAATGGGTGGCGGATCAACTGATGCAGCAGCTGTTTTACGGATTTTGAATCGAATTTGGCAATTGAAACTAAATTTAAATCAATTAGCTAAAATTGGTTTGACAATCGACTCTGATGTGCCATTTTGTATTTATAGTCAAACGGCTGCGATAACTGGGAAAGGTGAAATTCTTGAACCACTTCGACAGTTACCGCCAGTTTGGATCGTTTTGGCTAAACCCAAAGCCAGTGTTTCAACGGTCAATATTTTAAAGAAAATCCCATATCGTGAACTGCAGCATGGAGATTTTGTTCAAGCTAAAGCAGCTGTTCTAAAGCAAAACTTGCCAGACTTGGTTGGCGCAATGACTAATGTGTTAGAACAAGTGACGATCAATGAATTGCCACAAATTGCCAACTTGAAACAAAAAATGCTGGATTTTGGTGCTGATGTAGCCCAAATGACCGGGAGTGGGCCAACTGTTTTTGGAATTTGTTCTAAATTGTCACGAGCTCAACATATTGTCAATAGTTTAAAGGGGTTTTGCGAACAAGTTTATTTGGTTCAGTCGTGTCATTTGAATACGGACTATTTGTTGCCACAAAAATTTGAAAACCATTCGCAATATTAGAGTATAAAAATAATTTGATTTTAATCTTTCAGCATCAAGCAATTTAAACGGCAAATAAAAACAACTAGGCAAGTCAATTAGTCTTGCCTGGTTGTTTTTATTTGTGCTTAGCGATTTTAGGCTTGTTTTGTTCCAATTCAATTTGAGCGGTCTGCAGTTGCTGCTTGATTTGTTCAAAACCAGTTCCGCCAGCTGAGTTTCGCCGTTTGACAGCAATCTCAGGTTTTAATGCCGTGTAAACATCTTCTTGGATCAATGAACTATGACTTTGCAGTTCAGTTAATGAGAAATCTTGCAAATTCTTTTGTTTTTGAATCCCCTCAAAAACCAGTTCGCCAACTAAGCGGTGTGCTTGCCGGAAAGGCAGACCTTTAGCAGCTAAATAATCAGCTAATTCAGTAGCATTTGAAAAATCATGCTCAGTTGCTTGTTGCATTTTCTTTGGGTTGAGCGTTAAAGTCGATAGCATGCCGGTAAAAACCTTCAAGCTAGGAATAATTGTTTTGATGGTGTCAAAAACGCCTTCCTTATCTTCTTGCAGATCTTTATTATAAGCTAATGGCAATCCCTTAAGTGTTGTCAATAGGCCCAGTAAGTGGCCAAAAACCCGGCCGCTTTTGCCGCGAATCAATTCAGCCATGTCAGGGTTTTTCTTTTGTGGCATGATTGAACTGCCAGTTGAATAAGCATCACTCAAACTGAGATAGTTAAACTCATAAGAACACCAAAGAACAATTTCTTCACAAAAACGCGAAAGATGCATCATCAAAATTGAAGCATTGCTTAAAAATTCAACGACAAAGTCACGATCAGATACTGCATCAAGTGAATTTTGATAAATTTGGCTGAATCCTAATAAATTAGCTGAATATTTTCGATCAATTGGAAAAGTGGTGCCAGCTAGGGCAGCTGCGCCCAAAGGTGAAAGGTCGAGGTGCTTTTCACTAAAAGCAAAGCGCTCGGCATCTCGCTTAAACATTTGATAATAAGCAAGTAAATAGTGTGCGTAAGAAATTGGTTGAGCATGCTGCAAATGGGTATAGCCTGGCATGATAGTTGTAACATTAGCGCTCGCTTTCCTAACAATAGCTGCTTGCAATTCCCAAATGGCTTGCTGAATTATTGGTAGACGATTTTTCAAATAAAGATGCAAATCAGTTGCAACCTGGTCATTTCGGCTTCTGGCGGTGTGTAGCTTGCCAGCCACCGGCCCAATTTTTTGCGTCAAGAGCATTTCGATATTCATATGGATATCTTCGAGTTCGACATCAAAAGTTATTTTACCGGCTTGTAATTCATTCATTAAAGCCTTTAGACCAGTTTCAATTTTTTTTGCATCAATGGCGGAAAGAATTTTAGTATGTGCCAGCATTTGCACATGTGCTAATGATCCTTGCAAGTCTTCATAAGCCATTTGCTGGTCAAAACTGATTGAGGCACCAAACTTTTCTGCTAAGGCATCATTTTCAGCGGTAAATCTTCCACCCCATGGTTTATCGGTAACACTCATAGTTTAACCTCATTTTCTTGGTGATCGACTTGTTTAACAATGACTTTTTCTTTCTCCTTAGTAACTGATTTTAAGAAAGTTTGGCTGTCAGCTTTTTGCTGTACTTCATTTTTTGTTTGAACTTGAGCATAAACTTGACTTGGCAAGCCCCAAAGCTTAATGAAGCCAGCAGCTGCCGCTTGGTCAAATTCATCAGCAGACGTATAGGTTGCCAAATTCTTATCATAGAGTGAATAAGGCGATTTGCGACCTTCACAGATTACGTTGCCCTTAAAAAGTTTTACCCGAACGGTACCAGTGACATTTTTTTGCGATTCTACCAAGAAAGCCTTTAAAGCATCCATTAGCGGTGAAAACCATAAGCCATTGTAGATCAGTTCCGTCATTTTTTGCGTAATAACCGGTTTAAAATGAGCCATATCACGTTCGCTGGTTAAATCTTCAAGATCTTTATGGGCTTTGATCAAAACAGTTGCCGCTGGGCATTCATAAATTTCACGGGACTTGATGCCAACCAGCCGGTTTTCAACGTGGTCGATCCGACCAATACCATGCTCACCGGCGATTTTGTCGAGCTTCATGATCAAATTAGCCAATGAATAATGTTGACCATTAATTGCGACCGGAACACCTTGTGTAAACTCAATTTCAAGGATTTCTGGATTATCAGGTGTTTTTTCGATCGGCTTAGTTCGATCATAAGCGTCTTCGGGAGCACTGACCCATGGATCTTCCAAAATGCCGCATTCATTAGCTCTGCCCCACAAGTTTTCGTCAATTGAATAAGGACTATCAATATCGATTGGAACAGGAATGTTATGTTCTTTAGCATATTGAATTTCTTCTTCTCGTGACCAATGCCATTCCCGAATTGGATCTTCAATTTTCATTTCAGGAGCTAAAGCATGAATACCAACCTCAAAACGGACTTGATCATTGCCCTTGCCGGTGCATCCATGGGCAATTGCAGTAGCACCATATTTTTTGGCTGTTTCAACTAATTTAGTAACAATCAATGGCCGCGATAAAGCAGACACTAATGGATATTTGTTTTCATAGTAAGTGTGTCCTTGCAATGCGACGAGCGCATATTCTTTGGCAAATTCTTCTTTAGCATCAATTGTGATGGAAGCAATTGCCCCAACTTGGAATCCCTTAGACTTGACTTTTTCAAGGTCTTTGCCCTCTCCAACATCAATACAGCAAGCAATTACGTCGTAGCCCTTATCTTTTAACCAAGCAATTGAAACCGATGTATCTAAGCCACCGGAGTAAGCCAGCACAATTTTTTCTTTTTTCATAAGCGAAACCCCCAACAAATTTAATGTTGATTAGACTATAACACTTTTATGCAAGCAAAACAATAAATATTACAAAAAATAGCAATAAAAACGATATATAAGAATATTTATTCAAAAAATAATGGATATTCAATACTGAATGATTAAATTAATAGTAGTTGTTAACTCGACTTGACAAATTGATGTTTATCGGTTAAATTAAACTTATTCAATTTTAAGGAGCTTTTAATTATGAAAATTAGAATTATGCCAGTAAAATTGAATAAATTTTATTACTTTTGGTTTTTTCAGGAGTGTTTGTAGCCTAAGATTAGGGTGCAAACACGTAAAGAGTGTTGCACCTGTGATGAAACCAGAAGCTGTTTGCTTTGACAACAACAAGGCCACACAGATGTAAAAAAATCTGCAGGCTTTGCTTGAAATCTAATTGGAATTTGAACTAAGCCTGAAGATCATACTTCGGGCTTTTTATTTTGAATCAAAAAAGGAGAGGATTTAAATGGGCAACCTACTAGTTAGTCATCTGAAAAAAGAGCTGTCGCTGTTGCAGCCATCAGATATTCGTGAATTTGATGCCTATGCTTCAAAAATTCCGGGAATCATTAAATTCACAATGGGTGAACCGGATTTTAATACGCCGGAGCATATCAAACAAGCAGCTATCAAAAGTATTGAACAAAATCAGACTCATTACGCTCCATCTAATGGTACTTTAGAACTGCGCAAGGCGGCAGCTAAGTTTTTGGCAACTAAGTACCAACAAAATTATGATCCAACTAGTGAAGTGATCATTACCAATGGAGCAACGGAGGCGATTTACACTGCACTGACGTCGATTCTAAATCCAGGTGATAAGGTTATTATTCCAACGCCAATCTTTCCGCTTTATATTGCAATAACAACTTTAAATCAAGCAGAACCGGTTCTAGTTGATACCAGTCACACTGGTTTTAAACTGACACCAAAAAGACTTCAAGCTGAGTTAGTCAAAAATGGCTCAGCAGTCAAGGCCGTCGTCTTGAATTATCCTTGTAATCCGACAGGGGTAACTTATAGTCAGGCAGAGTTAGATCAATTAGCAGCAGTTTTAAAGGGTAAACCAATTTTTGCTGTTTGTGACGAAATTTACAGTGAATTGAATTATGATCAGCCCCATGCCTCGATGGTCAAAGCGCTCCGGGAACAAACGATTTTGTTAAATGGTGTTTCAAAATCACATGCTATGACAGGCTGGCGGATTGGTGTGCTCTGTGCACCAAGAGAAATTACAGCTGAACTAGCGAAAGTTCATCAATTTACAATTACTACAACCGCTACAATGGTACAAGCAGCCGCAGAGGAGGCATTTAAAAATGGCTTGAATGATAGTTTGCCGATGAAAGCGGAGTATCAAAAACGACGTGACTATTTGTATGATAAACTAACAGCGCTTGGTTTTGAATGTGTAAAACCGCAAGGAGCATTTTACTTATTTGCTAAAATTCCAACCGGCCTAATTCAAGATGATCAGAAATTTATTTATGATCTAGCTGCAAAAGCTCATGTTGCAGTTATCAGCGGAAGTAGTTTTGGGCCTGGCGGTGCAGGATATCTTCGCATCAGTTATGCAGCAAGTTTGGAAAATATCCAAGAAGCAATGAGAAGATTGGACAAATACGTCACAGAACAAAGAAATTAGGAGTGAAAAAAGTATGAAGATTTTAATGTATAGTGTTAGAGATGACGAACAAGCGGCAATTAATGAATGGCAAAAACGTCATCCAAAGGTGCAAGTGGATATCAACTCAGTTCCCTTGCATTTGAAAACGGCTAAGTTAGTTAATGGCTACGATGGTTTGGTAGTTCAACAACGTGGAAAAATTGAAAAAGAAGTTTATCCAATATTGAAAGCTGCCGGCTTAAAGCAAATTGCTTCACGAACAGCTGGCTTTGATATGATTGATATCCAAGCCGCTAAAGAAAATGATTTAGTTGTTACTAATGTTCCTGCTTATTCGCCGCGGTCAGTTGCTGAATTAGCATTGGCCCATACTATGCGCTTGATCCGCAAGTTGGAATTGTTTGATCAGCGAGCTGCTCGACAAGATTTTCGTTGGGCCGGCTTACAAGCTAAGGAGATTCATTCTTTAACAATAGGCATCATTGGTGCTGGGCGAATTGGCGGAACAACTGCTCAGCTATTCCATGCATTAGGAGCTAAAGTAATTGCCTATGATTTAAAACCACGCCCAGAATTAGAAAATATTTTGACTTATATTACAAAAGAGGAGTTGTTGAAACAAGCAGATGTTGTTTGTTTACATGTTGATTTAAATCCGTCTAGTGTTAATTTGATGGATGAGACAGCTTTTTCTTTGATGAAACCAACAGCTTATTTAGTCAATGAATGTCGTGGCCCGGTGGTTGATACGGCAGCCTTGATTAATGCCTTAAAAACACAACACTTGGCTGGAGCAGCCTTAGATACATTGACGGGTGAAGAAAACTTTTTTAATTTTAATTTGGAAAATCAGCCGCTTCCCAGTGAAGATTTGATTGAACTAAGAAAAATGGAGAATGTGATTTTGACACCGCATGTAGGCTTTTTTACTAATATTGCAGTTCAAAATATGGTTGATATCAGTCTTGAAGATGTTTTAACAGTTTTAGCTGGTAAGCAAAGTATGCATCAAGTAAATTAAGAATAGTAGAAATTAATTGATTAAGCGCTTCAAAGCCCCAAAGCTTGGGTGCTAAGTTAGCTTTTCGAAAGTGTGGATAAAACCACTCTTTTTTAATACCAGGATTCCGAATGTTTAGTTATAAGTGACAATATTAGCGAAAAATTAAATTTTAATAAAATTAAAAGAATAGAAAACGAACATTAGCTTTTTTTTGAATGCAAAAAAGCAAAAAAGAGCGTATAATAACTCCTGAATTAGTTTTTAATCAGATAAAGTGGAGGAGTTAATTTGAAGACAAGAAGAAGTGATCGGTTGATTGATATGACCAGATATTTGTTAGAGCGTCCGCATACTTTAATCTCACTGACTTTTTTTGCGGAACGTTATGAGTCAGCTAAGTCATCGATCAGTGAAGACTTAGCAATCATTAAGCGGACTTTTAAATATCGAGGCATTGGTAGTTTAGAAACCATTCCGGGAGCAGCTGGAGGAGCAAGATTTACCCCTTCGATTGATGAGCAAGAAGCACGTGATTTTATTTATCAAATGACTGAACGACTTTCTGAACGTGACCGCCTATTGCCCGGTGGATATGTTTACTTGTCTGATCTTTTAGGACGACCCGATGTTTTACGGCAGGTTGGTCGGGTAATTGCTCGTCAATATCTTGATAAACAAATTGATGCAGTAATGACGGTTGCTACTAAAGGAGTACCAATTGCTCAAAGTGTTTCAACGTATTTAAATGTACCGTTTGTTATTTTGCGTCGTGATTCAAAGATTACTGAGGGTTCAACGGTTTCAGTAAATTATGTTTCGGGCTCTAGCGAACGAATCGAAAAAATGGAACTGTCTAAGCGGAGTTTGAAACGCGGCTCACATGTCTTAGTAGTTGATGATTTTATGAAGGGTGGGGGAACAGTCAATGGCATGAAGAGCATGATTGAAGAGTTTGAATCCGAATTAGTCGGAATTACGGTTTTTGCTGAAGCGGCTTTTGAGGGTCATCGGATGGTCAATGATTATACTTCTTTGTTAAAAGTCGATCAGGTAAATACGCTTGATAAAACGATTCATGTCAGTCCTGGCAACTATTTGGAAAAAGTTTTTGGAAAATAAAAATAGCGCACTGACCGCAATTTTAACGGTGTGCTGTTTTTTTGTGCTTAGTTGACTGCCATCCTTGCAGTCAATGGCGGTCTAATGTATCATGATTGAGTAAGTTTAGTAATTAATTTTAGAGGAGATTTTAAGAATGACTGCATACGCAATTATTTTGGCAGCAGGTCAAGGAACGAGGATGAAATCAAAATTATATAAGGTCCTCCATCAAGTTTGTGGAAAATCAATGGTCGAACATGTTTTAAGTCAGGTTAAACAGCTTGATCCTGATCAAATTGTGACGATTATTGGTCACGGAGCAGACAAGGTTAAAGCAACTTTGGCCGGACAAACTGAATTTGCTTTGCAAAAGGAACAATTAGGGACAGGCCATGCAGTTTTACAGGCGGAAAAGATTTTGGGTCAAAAACAAGGTGTGACTTTAGTTGTTTGTGGCGATACACCTTTACTTAAAGCAGCGACTTTCAAGCAATTAATGGCTTATCATCAAAAGCAGCAAGCAGCAGCAACAATTTTAACAGCATCTGCTCCAGATCCAACCGGTTATGGTCGGATTATTCGTGATCGAACTGGCGCGGTTGCTAAGATTGTTGAACAAAAAGATGCAACTGTTCAAGAAGCTGCGGTGCAGGAAGTCAATACCGGGGTTTATTGCTTTGACAATCAGGCTTTATTTCAAGCTTTGCATCAGATCACCAATCAAAATGCTCAGCATGAATATTATCTGACTGATGTGATTGAGATTTTTAAGCAGGCTAAGCAGACGGTTGCTGCTTATCAAATGGCAGATTTTAGTGAATCAATGGGTGTTAATGATCGGGTTGCTTTAGCGCAAGCAACAGCTTTGATGCGTCAGCGGATCAATCGGCACTTAATGGAAAATGGTGTGACTTTGATTGATCCATCAACCACTTATATTGATGCTGATGTGCAAGTTGGCGCAGACACAGTGATTGAACCAGGCGTTGTTTTGCGTGGACAGACGATCATTGGTCGTGACTGTTTAATTGGTGCTCATTCACAAATCAGCGACAGTCTTTTAGCAGACCGTGTGACAGTAACAGCTTCATATTTGGAAGGTGCACAAATGGAGAGTGGCAGTGATATTGGTCCGTACAGTCATTTGCGGCCGCAAGCTAAGATCGGGCCGGCGGTGCATATTGGAAACTTCGTCGAGATTAAAAAAGCTCAAATTGGTAAGGGAACCAAGGTCGGTCATTTAACTTACGTTGGTGATGCTACTTTAGGTCAGCACATTAATGTCGGCTGTGGCTGCGTTTTTGTCAACTATGATGGAATCAATAAACATCATACCAATGTTGGCGATTATTCTTTCATCGGCAGTGCTTCAAATCTGATTGCACCACTGGAGATTGCTGATCATGCTTATGTGGCAGCTGGATCGACCGTGACTGATGATGTGGCAGCACATGATATGGCAATTGCGCGCGGTCGGCAGGTCAACAAAAAGGGCTATTATGATCGTTATCCGGTTGCTCAGGCAGCTAAGCAGGCAGCTGCAAATGAAAAAAGCAAAAATAAGTAGCTTTAATTAGTGATTGCGCTTGATTTTTAAATTTTTTTTGCATAAGATTATTAAAGAATAAAGATTTATGGAGGATAACATGTCTGGACAAATTGCTGATCCTAAGCTAAAAATATTTGCTTTAAATTCTAACAAGCCATTGGCAAAAAGAATCGCTGCTGCAGTTGGGGTATCATTAGGGAAAACATCAGTTGACCGATTTAGTGATGGTGAAATTCGTATTAATATTGAGGAAAGTATTCGTGGAGATGACGTTTTCATTATTCAATCAACTTCAGCTCCGGTTAATGATAATCTAATGGAATTATTAATCATGATTGATGCTTTACGACGTGCAAGCGCGGAAAAGATCAATGTGGTGATTCCATATTACGGTTACGCGCGTCAGGATCGTAAAGTTCGACCACGTGAGCCCATCACGGCTAAATTGGTTGCTGATATGATTGTTAAGGCTGGTGCTGATCGTGTGGTAGCGTTGGATTTGCATGCAGCACAGATTCAAGGATTTTTTGATATTCCGGTTGATCATTTAATGGGGGCTCCATTATTAGCAGATTACTTCTTAAATCAAGGATTGGAAAAAGATGCAGTTGTTGTTTCTCCTGATCATGGTGGTGTTACACGGGCTAGAAAGTTAGCTGAGTTTTTAAAAGCACCGATTGCTATCATTGATAAACGGCGCCCTAAAGCCAATGTGGCTGAAATTATGAATATTATTGGTTCAGTTGATCAAAAACGCTGTATTTTAATTGATGATATGATTGATACGGCCGGTACGATTACTTTAGCTGCCCAAGCATTGAAAGATGCTGGAGCAACTGAGGTTTATGCTTGTGCAACTCATCCGGTTTTATCGGGGCCAGCTATTGAACGTATTGAAAATTCACCAATCAAAAAATTAATTGTCACAGATTCAATTCAGTTGCCAGAAGATAAGAAAATTGAGAAGTTATTGCAGGTTTCGGTTGGTGATTTGATTGGCGATGCGATTAAGCGGATCTATGAAAATAAAGCGGTTAGCCCACTCTTTAAAAATCGTTTTCACAAGGATTGATTTTGAACGATAATAAATGAAATGACCCTTAACAGCTTAGTTGTAAACTAGCTTTTGAGGGTCATTTATTAAAAATTCTTAAAACTCTTGATAAATTGCTGGATCTTGGTTTTTGGTGCGACCATTGACTTGATCTAAATTGGTAATTTGTGTAACTTCTGCTGGTGATAGCGCAAAATCGAAAACAGCCAAGTTTTCTCTTTGGCGACCGGTCGAACTGGATTTAGGAATTATTCCAACGCCTAATTGAAGTTCCCAGCGCAAGATTATCTGAGGAACTGTTTTGTGGTACTTTTGAGCAATTTTTTTAATCACGGGTTCTTGCAAAACAGCATTTGCTCGACCTAGTGGACTCCAGGCCTGAGTGATGATTTGCTGTTCTTGATCGAATTTTCTTTGTTCAGGTTGTGACCAATAAGGATGTAGCTCTACTTGATTGACCACTGGCAAAATACCAGTTGCTTTTTTTAATCTTAATAAATGCTCCGGCAAAAAATTTGAAACGCCAATTGATCTTACTAGGCCAAAGCGTTGGGCATCGATCAGTGCCTGCCAAGCTTCTAAATATAAATTCTCTTTCGGGTTCGGCCAATGGATCAAATATAGATCAAAATAATCTAGTTGCATCCGAAAAAGCGACTCTTGAATCGTGGTAATGGTTTCTGAATAACGATGATGTCGACCTGGGAGCTTGGAAGTGACAAAAATTTCTTCACGTGGAATAGAGCTGCGAGCAATTGCTTGACCAACGGTGCCTTCATTTTCATAATTAACGGCTGCATCTAAAAGTCGATAACCATTTTGGAGAGCTTGGATAATGATATTTGCTCCAGCCGTTCCGTTTAATTTATAGGTTCCAAAACCGACAGTTGGCATTTCATTACCATCAGCAAGTTTAAAAGTTTTATTTATTAGCAAATTATTCTCCTACTTTTAGTGAATTTAAATTCGTTTGATCAGTTGAAATTTTTGGTTAAGTTGACTATGATTTTCGAGAGAAGCACTATCAAAAACATAATACATCTTTTTGTCATTTTTATCTTTAACTAACAAAAGTTCATGATTACTTTTTTGATGATAGATTTGTGCTGCAACATAGGCACTGTGATAATCATAGCTACTAGCAATTGCTTGTCCTGGATTGAACAAAATATCTTCACTCATTTTGATCTCCTCCTCGTAAAACTTGAATCATGATTCAGTTTAATTGTAGCATGAATTAGTTTCAGTCAAGATTATTTAGAATTAAAGTCAACAAATTTTTACATAACAAAGATTGGGGATTTAAATGCAAAATTTACCTACTGGTTACATAATTCATAACAAATCAGGTTTGACTATCTTTTATTTTTTTATTTCGATTATTTTGAATAGTCTTGGCAATGCTCTGACGGTTTCATTAAACTTAGGCAGTGCTTTGTGGACAGCAGCAGCAGTCAATTTAGCTCATGCAACACCACTTTCTTTAACATGGCTGTTGTTGTTGGAAGGTTTTTTGGCAATTGGTCTGAATGTTTTATTTTTGCATCAATTTGATGGTCGTCGCATTTTAGGAAATCTGATTTTTATGTTTTGTTTTGCCTACTTAGTTGGGCTGCTTTCCAAATTACTTTTGCAGACTGCAATCGTAAATTTCAATTTAGGAGCCCGAATTTTTCTAGATTGTTTAGGAATAATTTTAATTGCGATTGCAATTTCAATTTATCAACGGGTTAATGTCATCTTGCATCCTTGTGATGA
>NZ_AHYZ01000205.1 GCF_000255495.1 Liquorilactobacillus vini DSM 20605 | reverse complement strand
AACTTAAAAAAAGGGGTGAAAAAGTTTTTTCCACACTTCTTCACCCCTTTTAGCCTCACTATTCACCCAATATTCTAAACTCTAAAATAACCAAAATAGTTAAAATTAATCATAGCAGATCAGTTTTTTTATTTGACTCTAGCCAAAAAATACTTCTTTTTCCCCCGTCTGGCAATTACAAAATGACCATCAAAATTAGCAGCTGGGTCAACTTCAAAATCCAAATCACGAACCCGTTCACCATTAATAGAAATTGCTCCATTCGAAATATCTTCACGCGCCTGCCGTTTTGATTTTTCAATTTTAGCATCAACTAACCAATCAACTAAATTCTTCTTAGCTGCTTGCACTTCAACTGTTGGCATTTTTTTGAACCCTTGTTCAATTTCAGTGGCCGTTAGTGCTTTTACATCACCTGAAAATAATGCCTTAGAAATTCTTTCAGCTTGTAAGACTGCTTCTTTGCCATGCACAAATTCAGTCACTTCTTCAGCTAAGCGCTTTTGAGCTGCTCGTTTTTCTGGCTGTGTTTTGACTTCTTCTGCCAAATCGGCAATGGCCGCTTGATCTAAGAAAGTAAAAAATTTCAAATATTTAATCACATCTCGATCATCAGTATTAAACCAAAATTGATAGAATTCATAAGGTGTAGTTTTCTTTGGATCTAGCCAAACTGCTCCACCAGCTGTTTTGCCAAATTTTGTGCCATCAGCTTTCAGCATCAAAGGAACGGTCAAAGCAAAAACTTGGGCTTGACTGCCTTCTAATTTATGAATCATATCAATCCCAGCCGTGATATTTCCCCACTGATCAGCTCCACCGACTTGCAGCTGAACATCATTTGCTTTATAAAGATGATAAAAATCAATTGCTTGCAAAATTTGATAGGTGAACTCGGTAAACGAAATGCCAACATCCAAACGACTAGCAATGACTTCCTTGTTGAGCATCGTATTAATATTGAATAACTTGCCGAATTTGCGCAAAAATTCCAGCAAATCTAATTTCGATAGCCAATCATAATTATTAACTACCGTAATATTGTCTTTACCAAAAAGTTTTTTCATTTGTTCTGTCTGACAAGCTTCATTATAATGAACCTGATCCATTGTTTGCAAAACTCGTTCTGATTTTTTACCGGATGGATCACCAATCGAGCCGGTTCCACCACCAATTAAAATATGTGCGCGGTGTCCAGTCATCTGGAATCTCTTAAGCATCATAAATGGAATTAAGTGACCCACATGCAAACTATCAGCAGTTGGATCAACTCCGCAATACAAACCAACTGACTTTTCAGCTAAGAGTTTTCTCAGGGCTGGTTCATCTGACACCTGGTTAACTGCACCACGCCATTTTAACTCATCAATAATATCCATAACTTTCCTCCTTAAATAAAAATCCCTAAGATCTAACTGATCCTAGGGACGAAAAATTCCGCGTTACCACCCAAGTTGCTATCCAAAGATAACCAACTCAAACCATCGATAAAGAGATGAATCCTTTCTTTGCTCCATAGTGTAATTCACACAAATGCTTGGCTTGATTTGCAGCTAACACCAAGTCTCTAATTTCCAAAACATTCGGTTACTAGGCTACTTCATCGCTGAATACATTAAAAATATATGATAGTTTTACCTTGCTGTCAATCTTAAAATTGCTTTTTTTTCAATTTAGCCTGGCAATCTGGGCACAAGCCATACACTTCATATTGACTATTTAAAACTTGATAACCAGTCTGTTTGACTGCCTGCTGTTCAAATTCCTTATAGTGGCTATCAAAAACATCCACAATTTTATTACAATTAACGCAAATCACGTGATAGTGTGGCACTTCTGCATAATCATAGCGCATATGCCCACCGCTATCAGAAGCAATCTCAATGATCAAATTATGGTCAATCAACAGTTGTAGTGTATTATAGACCGTTGCTAAGCTTACACTGAAACCATTTTTGCGCACGTAATTAAAAATCATTTCAATCGAAGGGTGCTCATGCGATGTCATCAGATACGACAAAATAACTTGTCTCTGCGGCGTATTTTTAATTTTGAATTCTTTTAGTTTGTTTGCAGCAGCCAAAAGCGGCTTCTGTTCTTCTGCCATCATTTTGCGGCCCTCCTCAGCTAAATGTGTTTAAATGATAATCATTATCACTCCACATTATAAAACCTTTTTTTGGTAAAAGTCTACAATTAAATTTTGGCAGTTTTAAAGCTAATAACTTAAT
>NZ_AHYZ01000206.1 GCF_000255495.1 Liquorilactobacillus vini DSM 20605 | reverse complement strand
AGATTACTTGGTTTATATTTAATAATTGCCCGATTGAGAGTCCTTAGAACTAGTTCATTGGTCATGCTTAAACTAAGATCCCATGAAATAATTTTTTTCGTATGCAAATCAAGAATTGATGAGAGATACAACCAACCATCACGTAAGGTGTGAATGTAAGTTATATCTGTTGCCCACTTTTGATTAATTGATTTAGTTGAAAAATCACGATCAATAATATTTTCCCGTTCTTCAG
>NZ_AHYZ01000207.1 GCF_000255495.1 Liquorilactobacillus vini DSM 20605 | reverse complement strand
GGCATTAAAATAATCGGCCCCAAACTAGGACGTAAACCCAAATATATTGATCAAAAGGAACGGCGGCCACCATTGCCGTTTCAATTGATTTGGGGATTATGGTGGCCAATATTGAAACAGTTTTACGCTTTTTTTCTTGGAAACTTTTACTTACCATCAAAACTAACGCTATTTATTTAAAAATCAGTTATCAAACAAACCAAATAGATTAAATTCAAAGGCCTAATTCAGTAGCCACTATTTATAGTTCTAAAACAATTTAGCGCAACCGCATTGAAGTTACAAAAATAATCCGTTTCAGCTTTCTTATTAAGCTGACGGATTATTTTGGGTCTCCGTCAAATTATATTGGTGGAACCATGAAGTCCTCTGAATGGGGGACTTCTTTATTTTACAATTAAAAGAATTCTGGCATAAAAATGATCCATATTTTTGAATCCGTAACAGATCCGTTTAAGTGCTTTGATTTTACGATTGATTCCTTCGATAGGTCCATTGGAAAGTGATGATTCACAGCTGTTTGAAACATATTTTAGATTTTTCTTTAGGGATGAAAGCAAATTAACGATTCCAGCAAAAATGGCTGTAGCAAAATGACCAACTGATCCCAAATGAGATTAGCTGGTCTTTTTTTAACGGTCGGTTGTTAGGTGCTTATAATAATCGACCGTCTATAAAAGAATATATTTCAGCGGTAAAATTACCTCATCAATAAAGAATGATGAGGTGTTTTTATGACCAATAAACCTGATGTTGTTCAGATCAAAATGGATAAGTCCTTTAATCCGCAGACTTCGGCTCCTACTAAAGCTTTTCAAGTTAGAGTTGATGATAATAAATCTGTTATCGTGTATAACCGCATTC
>NZ_AHYZ01000208.1 GCF_000255495.1 Liquorilactobacillus vini DSM 20605 | reverse complement strand
AAGCCCAAATATATTACTCAAGAGGAACAGCGAGCAGCTAATGCAGCTGCCCGGGACGCTGAAAATCGTCGTGGAAAAATTGAGCGATACTTCTCCTTTATCAAGCACAAATGCGGACTAGGATTAGTGCGCGCAAAAACAGCCTCCACTGTTGCCGTTTCAATTGATTTGGGGATTATGGTGGCCAATATTGAAACAGTTTTACGCTTTTTTTCTTGGAAACTTTTGCTTACCATCAAAACTAACGATATTTATTTAAAAATCAGTTATCAAACAAACCAAATAGATTAAATTCAAAGGCCTAATTCAGTAGCCAC
>NZ_AHYZ01000209.1 GCF_000255495.1 Liquorilactobacillus vini DSM 20605 | reverse complement strand
TAGAACTTAAAATCTTACGATTATTTTCGAGCTTATTATGCGAAGTGTTAGGAAGTTCTTTAGAGCGATTGGATCAAGAATTAGTAAAAGATGCAGATGTAAAAGTGCTGCGAAGAGATCAAAGGACAATTCAGTTTCTTTTTGGTGAAGTAACTTTTAAACGACGATTGGTTGAAGAAACAACTGGTTGCCATGTCTATTTGTTAGATAGACATTTAGGAATCAAGCCACGCAAACGCTATTCACCTTTACTATTAGCGCGAGTATCGGGCTTAGCTTCCAAGGGGGTTATGCGCATGGTGGCAAGTGCAGTCAATTTATTAACTCCAACATCAATGAGTCATCAAAAAGTTTCAGGAGTCATTAAAGAGGCTGGTGCACGGGTAGATAATTATCAGCGGCAGCAGGAAGTAAATGACACTGGGAAAAAAAGAAATAAACCAGTGATCCTTTATCTAGAAGGCGATGCCTTCAGCGTTAAGCAGC
>NZ_AHYZ01000210.1 GCF_000255495.1 Liquorilactobacillus vini DSM 20605 | reverse complement strand
CAGGGTAATTCCTAAGTTTTTCAGATAAGGAATTTTAGCAATAATTCCACGTAAATTACCACCAAAAAAGTCCCAACGAATCACACTTCCTGTATGATCTTTGACATAGAGTGGTGTATCTTCAGTTGTGCCATAAATAAAAGTATTTTTCCGGTGGGCACATAATTTTCCATCAGGATTACCATTAAAAAAGCGATCCGGAAAGATTTGATAAAAAACCCCACTCTTATACCAAGCCGGAGCAGTAACTTTTTTGTTATAACAAGTTAACTGATAAGCTTTTAAATTATGTGCAGCCGAAATTTGACCAACTCCGCCAAAGCGATCATCTGTTTCACCATAAAAATAGACTTGCGGCTGGCTATTAATCTGTAAAGTAATTTTAAAATAGTAAAAATACAAACCAGCTTGATCCAAAGTCAAAGTCGTTTGATAAAAATCGCCGGCAGTTTTCTCTAGCACATGGTCGATTGAAGCTGTTTGCCCGTCTTCATGGACCAATAGTTCAACAGTTGCAACATTCTTGGCTGCTACTTGAATTCCAATTTTCAACTGCTGATCTTTTTGCACGGCACCAAATGGCGACTTATAACGATCCAGCCATGAATTATAACGGATATTTAACATTCATGTCACCTTTTTCTGACAATTGTTTAACATGCCAAATAGTTTCAGCGTATCGCTTAACTGTTTCATCAGCAGAAAAATAACTTGCCTTGGCAATGTTGATTAAACTCATTTTATTCCATTTATGCTGATCGCGATAAGTTTCATCAACCTTATCTTGAACTCGTAAATAGTCTTCAAAATCTCGTAAAACAAAGAATTCATCATTTAAGTATGTTAAAGAGTCATAAATTTCATGGCCTTCAGCTGAAATGTTTGGAATAGTGCCATCAACTAATGTATCTACAACTCGATGAATTATCGGATTATTATGATAATAATCTAAACTATGATAATTATGATCACGATAATATTGGTACACTTCCTGCTTGTTTAAACCAAAAATGAAAATATTATCATCACCAACATACTGTTTGATTTCAACATTTGCTCCATCAAGCGTTGCTACTGTCAAAGCACCATTCAACATTAATTTCATGTTGCTAGTTCCCGATGCTTCTTTAGAGGCAGTGGAAATCTGTTCACTGACATCAGCCGCTGGAATAATTTTTTCAGCTAACGATACACCATAGTTCTCCAAGAAGATAACTTTAAGTTTGTCCTGTATTGTTGCATCATGATTGATCAAATTTGCCGTCTCATTAATACATTTAATGATCGACTTAGCATAGTGATAGCTTGGAGCTGCTTTAGCACCGAAAATAAAGACCCTGGGAATAATTTCTAAATCTGGATTTTGCTTCAAATCTAAATATAATTTAATGATTCGTAACAAATTTAACAACTGGCGCTTATAAGCATGAAGCCGCTTGATTTGAACATCAAAAATTGCATTTGGTGAAACGGTAATCCCTGTTTCCTGCTTGATTAGGTAAGTTAAATCACGCTTATTAGCTAATTTAACTGCACCTAATTGATCTAATAAACTATTATCTGTCGAATAATCGATCAATTTTAACAGTTGACTAGCATCCTGACGCCAATCACTCCCAATTGATTGGTCAATGACCTTTGCCAGGCGTGGATTAGCAATTTGTAACCAGCGTCGAACTGCAATTCCATTTGTTTTGTTGTTGAATCTGTCTGGATAAAGCGTATAAAAGTCATGCAAGACATCTGATTTTAAGAGATCTGTGTGTAATTTAGCAACCCCATTGGTACTGTGAGAACCAATAATTGCCAAGTGAGCCATATGAACTTTCCCAGCCGAAATAATCCTGGTCCGCTCAATTAAGCCGCCATCAACCTTACCAGCTAAAGCAGCGACAAAACGATGATCAATTTCAGCAATGATCTGCAAGATTCGTGGCTGAATCTCATTTAGCATTGGAACTGTCCAAGTTTCAAGGGCTTCGGACATAATCGTGTGATTGGTATAGCTCATAACTCTAACAGTTTGGTTCCAAGCCGTATCCCAAGATAAATGCTCCTCATCCAACAAAATTCGCATAAATTCAGCAACACACATGGCTGGATGAGTATCATTAATATGAATCGCTACTTCTTGACTAATTTGATCAATTGGACTGCCATATTTTTTATAATGCCTGATAATACTCTGAATTCCAGCTGAAACAAAGAAATATTCCTGTTTGAGCCGCAACAGGCGACCACTTTCATTTGAATCATCTGGATATAAAACCGCTGTAATGTCTTCAACTTGGCGCCGATCTTCAATTGTCGGATACTTGCTTTCTTCACTTTCTGGAATCTCAGCACTCCATAAACGTAGAGTATTAACATGATTATTATGATAGCCGACCATCCCAACATCATAGGGAACTGCCCGAATCAACGTAGCATCTTCGTAAACAGGCTTTAAATAATTCTTCTCCTGAACCAAACGAACATGACCGCCAATTCTAACTAAAACTGATTTGCTGGCACGCCGAATTTCCCAGGCGTTGCCACCATCTGAATTTAACCATTCATCCGGCAACTCAACTTGATATCCATTGACAAAGCGTTGTTTAAAAAGTCCATATTTGTAACGAATTCCATTGCCATTGACTGGATATCCTTCTGAAGCCAAAGAATCCATAAAATCTGAAGCCAGTCGCCCTAAGCCACCATTTCCTAAAGCCATATCTGGTTCAACAGCTGCTATGGCATTCAAATCTAACCCCAGATCTTCAAAAGCGGAGTTAACCAAATCATACCAGCCCATATTTAATAAATTACTTTTAAGCAGTTTTCCTGGCAAGTATTCAATTGAAAAATAATAGGTCTGCTTATCATGTTCTTTTACGAAATCTTTCCACGTTTGCCGCCAAACTGCTGAATAAGAAGATTTAACCAGTGAACATAAGGTCCCATACAGTTCGCTGTTACATGCATCACTAACATCAATTGCATACTTTTGATTAAGTCGCTTCTTGAAAACAGCAATAAATTCTTTTTTAGTTAGTTCCATTAAACTTTCCTCCTTTAATCGCAAAAGGTTCAATGTTTTACGTTTAAATTATAGCAAAATATACAAAAATGATGGCTAATTTAAACCGGCCACCATTTCTCAGTAAACCCCGAAATTTTATTAATGAGTGATTTGCTGATATAATCTTTCATAATTCAGACTAGCTGTTTCCCAGCTGAAGTCTTGCGACATGGCACGCCTTATCAACTGTTTCCGAATCTTAAGATCATGATAAACCTGTAAAGCTAATTTAATTGCTTCCATTAAATAAAATGAAGAGTATTCGCTGAATCCAAAACCGGTCCCGCTATGATCGAACGGATTATAAGGTTGAACACTATCTTGCAATCCACCAATTTGATGAACAATTGGCAACGTCCCATAACGCATGGCTATCATCTGCGACAAGCCACAAGGTTCAAAGGCTGAAGGCATCAAAAATAAATCACAACCACCATAGATCTGCTGAGCCAAAGTAATGTCAAAATCAATTTTGACACCGCATTTTTGCGGATAATGTTGAGCAAAGTAACGAAAATCATGCTCCAAGTCTTGATAACCTGTACCCAAAAGAACAAACTGAACATCGAATTGCAACAAGTTTTCCATTTCAGCAACTAATAACTTAAAACCTTTTTGATAGGTCAAACGGCTAACCACTCCAATTAGTGGTACATCTTTTTTAACTGGCAAGCCAAAAATCTGTTGTAATGCCGCTTTGTCAACCTGCTTGCCCGATAAATCTTTAGCACTAAAATTAGCTTTTAAAGCTGGATCTGTTGCTGGATCATTTTGTTTAAAATCAATTCCATTTAAAATGCCGGCAAGTTTACCATTTGTCATTCGTAAAACTGGATCTAAGCCGCAGCCAAATGCCGGCGTTTGAATTTCTCGTGCATATGAGGGACTAACAGTATTGATTCGATCAGCGTATAAAATCCCTGCCTTCATAAAATTAACCGCACCATTGAAACGAACCATTCCATCATCAAATTTTTCTGTTCCCATACCAAATAACTCAGGTAAGATTTGCCGATCATACTGTCCTTGAAATTCAAGATTATGGATTGTTAAAACTGTCGCAATCTGACGATAAGCATTGATCCAACTATATTTTTCGCGTAACAGAAATGGAATAAATGCCGTATGATAATCATTAAGATGCAAAACATCTGGAATGAAATCAATTTTTTCCATCACTTCAATTACTGCTTGCTGAAAAAAGGCAAAACGTTCTCCATCATCGTAATAGCCATACAAATCAGGGCGACCAAAATAATACAAATTATCAATAAAATAATAACGGATATCTTGATAAATTAAAGTTTTAACTCCACAATATTGTCTGCGCCAACCAACATTAACCGTAAAATCAAACAAGTATTCTGCTTGATCACGAAATGATGCTTTTATGCCGGAAAAAAATGGCAAAATAACCCGAACATCATGACCATATTTCTTTAAGCTTCGTGGTAAGGCTCCAACTACATCGCCTAAACCACCTGTTTTAAAAAATGGCGCACATTCAGCAGCCGCAAATAAAATCTTCATTTCTTTTTTCCCCCGTAAACACTTTCAGTTACATGTGAATTTTTTTTGACAATAACCAAATTATCAGGACTGCCAATAATTTCAACACGTGGATCGATCTTAACATTTTTATCAATGATTGCATATTTAACTTTTGCTTTTTCACTAACTCGCGAACTTCCCATGATAACTGCTTGCTCAACTTTAGCCTTTTGGGCAATTAATGTCCGCCTCGAAATCAAACTATTGGCTACTGTTCCTTCAATCCTGCAGCCAGTCGCTACCTGGCTATTTTTAACATCAGATTCCGAACTGAAATAAGTAGCAACTTCATTTTTAGTTCGCGTGATAACTTTTTGACTGGAAAACAGCAAAGAATTGTAATTTTCAATATTTAGCATATCCATATTAGCTTGATAATAGCTTGGAATGTCATAAACATTGCTAACATATCCTGTATACTCATAAGTGGAATTTTTAGCATGTTTCAATTTGTTAAATAAGAATTCTTCAAGGCTAAGTGACTGACTATTTTCCAAACTATCAATCAGCCAACTAGTCTTCATAATAAAGGCACCTAAAGATAGATTGTAGGTTTCTTTTTTAATTTTTACATCGCGGTATGTAGCAACATCAGCAATTTGACTACTGTCTTTCAATTTTAAAATCTGGTCATCTGGAGCAATTTTGTCAGCCGGCATCCGTTTAAAAACAGCTGTAATTTCATTATTTTGTTCTTGATGAATTTTTAATACCGCTTGTAAATCAAGATTGCAAATGAATTTATTAGTTAAATAAACCGTATAGGGTGATTTTGAGGTCTTTAAGAATTGGATAATGTCACCAAAACACGGTTGACCTTGGGCTTTTTTGTGGACAAAGTCTTGATAGAAGCTAATATATTGATAACTGCCGATACTGTCTAACCCCCATTCGCGGCCACCACCTAAATGATCAAAAATTGATTTGATGCGGCCTTCGTTGACGATCATAAAAACTGAGCGAATATTCGCATTAGCAACACTTGATAACACAAAATCCAAGATCCGATACTTACAATCAAAGTACAAAGTTGATAATGGCCTTTCAGCCGTCAACGGTAAAAGATCCGCGTATTCATGTTCATTACCAATAATTGCACACATTCGATTAGTCTTCATTACTCTTCACTCCAATCACTTCATTGTTACCAACCACTGCAACTTCATCGGTCCCTGCGATCACTGCGTTATCACCGATCACAGAATTTTCACCAATGATCGCATGGCTGATTTTCACATTTTTGCCAATCGAACAATCAGGCATGATTACGCTATCCTTAACTAGAGAGTTCTCTTTAACTTGTACATTGGCAGATAAAATACTGTGATTAATTTTTCCCGCAACAAAGCAGCCATCAACGATCATCGAATCACTGACCGTTGCACTATCAGTAATAAACTGTGGTGGCGCGATTGGATTTTTTGAGAAGATTCGCCAACTGCGATCACTAATATTTAAGCCGCCTTTGCCATCGATAAATTCCATGTTGGCTTCCCATAAAGATTGAATTGTTCCAACATCTTTCCAGTAACCAGCAAAATTATAAGCAAAAACATTATCTCCACTTTTAATATAAAATGGAATGACATTCTTACCAAAATCAATCATTGGAATCTCTTTGGTAAAACCATTAATCAAAACTGACCGCAATCTTTGCCAATTAAAAATATAAATTCCCATTGAAGCATGATTACTCTTAGGCTGAGCAGGTTTTTCTTCAAACTCGATGATTCGGTTATTATCATCGGTATTCATAATGCCAAAGCGACTGGCTTCATCCCATGGGACATCAATAACCGCTACTGTTAAAGCTGCTTTCTTTTCTTTATGAACTCGTAGCATATCACCATAGTCCATTTTGTAAATATGATCACCTGATAAAACCAGTAAATACTCAGGGGCCATTGAATCAATATAATCAATGTTTTGGTAGATTGCATGGGCAGTGCCTTCAAACCACTTGCTGCCTTCCTTATTTGAATAGGGTTGCAAAATAGTCACCCCGGAATCAAGATGGTCCAATCCCCAACTGGCTCCGTTACCAATATGATTGTTTAACGTTAATGGCTGGTACTGCGTAATGACACCAATATTACGGACACCAGAGTTGACACAATTGCTGAGCGTAAAATCAATGATCCGATATCTACCACCAAAAGGGACTGCTGGTTTAGCACTATTTTTAGTCAGGTCTTTTAAACGGGAGCCCTGACCACCTGCAAGAATAACTGCAATCATTTCATTTTTCATAATATTCGATGGACTAAAGCCATCTTCACCCCTTCCTGCCAAAAACAATTTTCAGAGCGACCTACCTAACACTAATGTCTTAGCTTGACCATATTAGGCTTAAGAATTAACGTGCCAAAAGCCGGCAATATCGTCGTCAGTGATTGTTGATATTGTTTAAATTTAACTTTTTTGGCATGTTTAATCGGATTATGTTTTGTCCAAGTACCACCAAAGTCCTTCATTTCTGAATTTAAGACTTCTTGATACGTTCCCGTGGAAGGAACACCAATTCGGAAATCACGTCTTTCAACCGGTGTGAAATTCATCGCAATCACTAAAAAATCTTTTTTTCGCTTACCATGCCGGATAAATGTCAATACTGTCTCATCACGATTATCAGCATCAATCACTTCTAATGTTTTTTCTTGATCATCAAGTTCCCATAATGACCGATTATTAAGATAGAAATGATTCAAAGTTTTAGTATAAAATTGCATTTTTCGATTCAATTCGTCATTCAAGTCAACCCATTCAAGGCCATGATCATATTTCCACTCCAAAAATTGGCCCCATTCACTTCCCATAAATAAAAGCTTTTTACCTGGATGTACCATTTGATAAGCATACAAAGTCCTCAGTTGAGCAAATTGACGATATCGATCACCCCACATTTTATGCATCAGGCTTTTTTTACCATGAACAACTTCATCATGTGATAGTGGCAAAATAAAATTTTCTGACATACGATACATCCATGAGAAGGTCAACATATTTAGATGATCCTTACGATAAATGGGATCCATTTCAAAAAACTTAAGGACGTCATTCATCCAACCCATATTCCATTTGTAATCAAAGCCTAAGGAGTTTTCTTCAAGCATGCCAGTAACCTTCGTATCTGCTGTGCTTTCTTCAGCAGTCATAATAGCCTTGGGATAAATCGCCTTGAATTCCTTATTTAATTTACGTAAAAAATGCCAAGCTTCTAAGTTGCGATTTGTTCCCTCTTTGTTTGGTTTCCAGGCATGTCCACCATAGTCCAGATAGATCATATTAGAAACGGCATCGACTCGCAAGCCATCAAGGTGAAAAGTATCCAACCAATACCTAGCACTTGAAATCAAAAATGACTGAACCTGTGGCTTGCCTAAATCAAAGTTCAATGTTCCCCAACCGGGATTGTCTGCCCGTTCATAATCAGCATATTCATAAGTGGCTGTTCCATCATAATACGGCAGTGTATCAGCATTACGGCAAAAATGGCCCGGGACCCAGTCAACTAACACACCAATGTTAGCCTGATGACAAGCATCGACAAATTTCTGAAAGTCCTCAGCAGCACCAAAATATGATGAGAAAGCAAAATACCCAATTAATTGATATCCCCAAGATGCTCCCAAAGGATGTTCCATTAATGGCAGAAATTCGACATGGGAATAGCCCATTTTTTTTAGATACGGGACTAGTTCTGCTGTTAAATCATACATGCTATATGGTGTTCCGTCTTCATGTTCTTTCCAGGAGCTCGCATGAACCTCATAAATGTTAAGCGGTCGTTCAAAGTAATTTGAGCGCTTATGTCGGCCACGCCACAAACCATCTTTCCAATGATGATGTGGCGATTCACTAATGATCGCCGCATCATTCGGACGTTTTTCAAACTTCTGGGCAAAAGGATCGATCTTGAAAACTTCTCGCCCATCAACTTGCTTGACGTTATATTTGTACAATTGGCCACGTTGAACTTCAGTTGTAAAAACACTCCAAACTCCAAATTGATCTTGCGTCATTGCCACCCCTGGCTTTTGCCATTGATTGAAATCTCCAACTAGATAGACTTGTTGAGCATGCGGAGCCCAAACACGGAAAACAAAGCCCATCGCATTATTTCGAACAATCGGATGACAGCCAAACAATCGTTCCGCATGAAAATTTTGCCCTTTGGAAAAGCTGCTTAATTCTTTTTGCAAATCAATTTTTATTTTCTCTTTCAAAATAGTTCCCCCTCTTACCATTATTCAAAAAAATGATTAACTTAAGACTCTCTCTTTACATTTAGAGTAACATATTTTGCCTTAATTAGCTTAGATTATGAGATTTTTTTCATTTTATTTTGTATCCGTTTTCTTTTATGCATAAATAGCATTATTCAATAATCAGTATCCTATTTTTAAGTGTTGTTTGCCAACTAATTTTAATGTTATCTAATGTAATACAGAATATTTTATTACCCTTTCGTTCAAAAATCGGCTCACCGTGTTGGAAAATTCCAGTCTGGATTTATTTAAATAAAATTTTAAAATTTAAGCAAATCAAAAAAAGCTAGTTTTTCGCATTACCTATAAAAAACTAGCTTTCAGTGAATTTTTTTAATTGTAAAATAAAGGAGCCCTCTATTTAGAGGACTCCATAGCTCCATGAATACGATTTGACTAAGACTGATAATTATTTATTTTCTTGGTTCGCTGCTTGAGCTTGTTCTTGTTTTAACAAGGTCCGATCATAGTGTTTAATGAATGGATACCAAACAAGAAAGGCAACAATTGCACAGATAAAGGCTAATATCGCACCTTGCCAACTAGCAGTTGCGATAAAGCCACCCAAGCCAATCGGTGTCGGCCATGGTTGCTGCAAAATAATTTTATGAACCAAATGTGAAGAAACAGCTAGATAACCAACAATTCCTGAAGCTAACGGAGCACAAACAAATGGTACGAAAAGCTGAACATTATAAACAATTGGCAAACCAAACAAAATTGGCTCGTTAATGTTAAATAAAGCCGGTACTAACTCTGCTTTGCTGATCTCTTTCAATTGAATCGATCTTGCTCGGGAAACCATCCATAGTTCCATCCCCAAAGTTGCACCAGAACCACCAATAATAACAAAAGCATTCATTGGGTCTCCCGCAAAGAAATAATCTGCGCCTTTAACGTTGGCCGCCATATTGGCTAAAACGATTGGAGTATAAAATGAGCTCATAATGGTAGCACCATGAATACCAAACCACCATAAGAAATGGATTAAGAAAATAATGATCAAGAATCCCCACCATGTATTAGCAATATTACTGATAAAGGAAAATGGAATATAAAGAATTTTGAAAATATCAGTTCCAGCAAAAACTAATAATAAATTAATTAATGAAACTGCGACTGCAATACAAAAACCTGGAATTAGTGAACTAAATGAGTTAGCTACACCAGCCGGAACCGCTGCTGGCATCTTAATTGACCAATTATGTTTAATCGTAAAACGATAGATTTGAACCGTCAGCCAACCAACAACTAAACCAGTAAAGATTCCAACTGCACCGATTCTGGTTACTCCAGAAGTTGAAACAGCGTAACCACCACCGATAATATTAGTTTTGCTCAGCGATTGAACAAATTGAACGGAACCATTTTTCCAAATTAATTGAGGAACTGTTAAGAACATGGCCATCATAAACATAAACAAACTATTTAGTGGATTTAAATTCAAATGCTCTTCATCATGATAGATTTTGGTATAGTAATAAGTAAAAGTACCCGAAAAAATCAGTGCTAAAATTCCCATTGATGAATTGTAAGCAACTTGAAATAAATTAGTAAAACGTCCTAAAGTACTAGCATAGAAGCTGGCAAAGCCTGGAATTGGAAATGCTTGTGGTAAAACTTCTAAAATTAAAAACATCGCACCAATAATTGAAAAAGCAATAACTGCATATCCAGCTTGCATAATCGCCCGAACGAATCTTGAACCAGCAAATTTACCAACCGCATTGGTCATTTTATCTTTAAAAGTAGCTGAATCAGGCATTTTAAAACACTTCCCTTTAAATTTTATAATTTTATTTCTCTGCTAATTTTTGATAGACATCAATCAACTCTTTTGCTAAATCAATAAATGTAATCGCTGTCATTAAATGGTCTTGAGAATGGACGGTTAACAGCGTCAGTTTAACGTGTTGTCCATTAGCTTCTTGCGTTAGCATCTTAGTTTGAGCATTGTGAGCCTCGACTAAAGAATCGTTTGCCTCTTTCATCTTTTTTCCTGCTAAAGCAAAATCATTTTTTTTAGCAGCTGCAACAGCTTCCATGGCAAGTGATTTTGCATTACCGGCATTAGAGATCAAGCCCATCGCCTGCAATAATTGTTGTTCTTCTGAATTCTCTTCACTCATTTTTTCACTCCCCTACCTAACTTATTTGATCATGTCCAAACCTTGTTTTAAAACTTTATCACCCCTGACCATGCCATAATCTTGCATGTTGATCACATCAACTGGAATATTCTTACCTGCTACTTTCTCTTTGAATGAAGTCAGCATATACCGAACTTGCGGTCCCAGCAGAATACAATCAATCTCTTCCGAAGTTAGTTTTTCATTAGCTTCGGCTGCAGGACAAGCAAAAATTTTTGCAGTTACTCCTTCTTTTTGAGCTGCCTCTTGCATCTTCTTAACCAAAATACTGGTACTCATCCCAGCAGCACAACATAACATGATAGTTAAATTCTTTTTCTCTTCACTCATGATTTTCCCTCCATTGATAATTACTTTCACATATCAGCGCTTTTTTAATTTCCTTCCCTCCTTTTTTCTAAATTGCTCTGATAAATATTTGAAAAACCATAAAACAATAAAGTTTGGTTGAAAATTATGTTTTATTTATTTCATCTTCATAATACAAATTTATGCTTACTTTGACTATGCAATTTTAGAAAACGGTTACATTTTACAGAAAATGTTACATCTTCACATTTTGTAATTTCAAGATAATTACTTTATAATTTAATAGTAGCTTAAAAAAAGAGGTGTACTAACTACTGATGATTGATCTCAAAGACTTTACTCCTACGGAAATTTTGATCTACAACTATTTGGTTTCGCATGTTAATGAAGTTGCAAAACTTAGCATTCGCCAGTTAGCTGATACAATTCATGTTTCTTCTGCCTCTATCATGCGTTGCATCAAAAAAATGGGTTTTGATAGTTTTTATGCACTAAAATTTGAATTAAAGCAACAAAGTGAAAAGGCCAAATGTCAACAATTTGCCAAAGGATTCGACACTGAAATCTTTACCTTAAATCGAGAATTCTTCAATCGGCCGCTGTTGCAACAATACTCACAAGAGTTTAAAAGCTTCAAGCAACTAGCCCAAGAAGTTAATAACATTATGTTTTTTGGAATCGGAACTTCTGGCATCTTAGCTCAATATGGGGCACGCCAGTTTTCAAATTTTGGAATCAATGCTGTCTATAACATTGATCCTTTTTATCCACTGTCTGATCGGCTTAAGCAAAATTCACAAACGATTGCCTTTATGTTATCAGTTAGTGGGGAAACTTCCCAAAATATTGATCAAGCAGTTAGATTGAAAGAAAAAAAGTTTCATGTTGTTAGCATTACCGATAATAGTTATTGCACCTTGGCCAAATTATCAGAAATCAATTTTGCTTATAATATCCAGCCAGAGGTGATTAAGGATACTTTAAATGTTACTACTCAAATCCCAGTGATCTATATTTTGGAATCTTTAGCGCGTAATTTTGCCAGCTAAGATTAGTCTAAAAAATAAAAACCTGAAGCATTTATTCACTTCAGGTTTTTTTATTTAGCCAAGATCTTGACCATTTGTTTTAATAACTTTTTGATACCAATAAAACGAATCTTTCTTCAAGCGTTTACCAGTACCATTCCCTTGATCATCACGATCAACATAAATAAATCCATAGCGTTTCGACATTTGTCCCGTACCGGCTGATACCAAGTCGATACATCCCCAAGGAGTGTAGCCAATTACAGGCACTCCATCTTTTTCGATAGCATCTTCCATCGCTTGAATATGAGCTTTCAGGTATGCTATCCGATAATCATCATGGATCTGTTTATCAGCAGTAACTTCATCTTTAGCTCCAAGTCCATTTTCAACGATCATCAATGGCTTATGATAATGATCCTCTAACCAGTTCAAAGCAAACCGTAAGCCTAGCGGATCAATTGGCCAACCCCAGTCACTTGCTTTTAAGTAAGGATTTTCTTGAATGGCTTCAGGTCCAACAAAATGGAACTCGGGGTTATCTTTTTGAGCAGCAACAGTCATTGAGTTGTAGTAACTAAACCCAATATAATCAACTGTTCCTTCACGTAAAGTAATTCGATCTTCGGCAGTGATATCATCTCTTAAATTATTTGCCGCCAAAAATGCTTCCATGTGTCTTGGATAGGTGCCTAAAGCCTGAACATCAGCAAACCAATAACGCCGTTGCATGGCTTTTTGTGCCTGGAAAATATCTACTGGCTTGCTAGTGGCAGGATAAAGCGGTGTCATATTGATCATACACCCAATTTCAAAATTTGGATTAATTTGATGACCCACTTTAACAGCTAAAGCACTTGCTACCAGTTCATAATGGGCAGCTTGATACATTAAAGCCTCGCGTTGAGGATCATCATCATCAAGAACTAACCCTGAATCGGTTGCCATTAAAAAACGTTCCGTGTAATCAGTTTGATTATTGATTTCGTTAAAAGTCATCCAATATTTCACTTGATGACGATAGCGTTTAAAGACAACTGTAGCGAAATGTACAAAAAAGTCAATTAATTGTCGATCTCGCCAACCGCCATATTTTTCCACCAAATGATAAGGAATTTCAAAATGTGACAAGGTGATCACTGGTTCGATTCCATATTTATGACATTCGGCAAAAAGTTTATCATAAAAGTGCAGGCCCGCTTCATTAGGTTCAGCTTCATCGCCTCGAGGAAAAATTCTCGCCCATGCAATTGAGGTTCGAAAACATTTAAAACCCATTTCAGCAAATAATTTAATATCTTCTGGATAATGATGATAAAAATCAATTGCTTCATGGTTGGGATAATATTTATCAGCTTGGATTCCTTTAGTAATCTGTCGAGAGACACCATTTGCACCAGCTGTCATAACATCAGCAATACTTGGCCCTTTTCCACCTTCTTGCCAAGCACCTTCTAGTTGATGGGCAGCAACTGCTCCACCCCAGAGAAAATCTTTAGGTATTGAAAACTTCATATTTGTTCATCCTCTCCTTATTAGTTCTCTTTATATTATAGCCAAGTAATGAATACGCTAACATAGCAAACAAGGAGATAGTAACAGTTGTCACTAATAGTACTTTGTTACTATTTTGAAACACTATCGTTCTAAAATTAACAGTTATTTATCTTCAGATTCACCGCCAAGAAATTAGCTGATTTTTCTTAAGAATTTCATAATAAATTCATATTCCTTGATCAAAATAATAATTATAGTATATTAATTTCTTGCTAATTAACGAAGGATGGTTGATTTGAAATTCTCAAAAAAAATAATTTCCATTGTTTCATCAATTTTTGTTGTCATACTAATTGCTACCTCTGCTATTTGGTATAGACATAACCAGTCTCAGCAAAATAAAAGCACTACTAAGCAGGAACAAATTCTTAAGACACCCAAAGCTCAAGGCAAACAGATTGTCGCTTTGAATTATTCAAAGCTCAAGATAAAAACGGCGGCTGACATTTATCAACAAAAAGTGCAAAACAACTTGCATCAACAAGTCAAAAAACTTGAGAAAAAGAAAAACTATTCTTTTAAAAACATGTTGATTCTGGCCAACCCATATCTAACCAGTACAACAAGTCTATATTTGCATTTCAAAACAAAACAGCCGGCTAAGATCTCTTATCGAGTTAACAGTGGTAAGAAAATCCCTGTTTTTAAACGAACGCTATATAATCCGAACGGAACATATGCTAAAAATCATTCCTATCAATTAATTGGTTTGATCAGTGGCCAAAAAAATAAGATCACTATTACCGCAACCTCCAAGAATGGAAGTAAAACTACTAAAACCTTTACTTACAAGGCTCCACAATTAACTGGCAAAGAAGCTAATCACTTAAAAGTTAACACTGGTTCTAGCAAGCAAAAATTATCAAGTGGACTTTATGCATTCCTTGGTGATCAAAATCTCAAACAACGTGCAACTTATTTTGTTGATAACGATGGCTATGTTCGAGCAGAAACTCCTATCATTAATTACAATTCTTTGCGTTTAGTTCAACATAATGATCAATTATACTTTGCTGTTAATAGTAATCAAATTGTTAAAATCAATCGTTTAGGACGAATGCTAAAATCATATTCAACTGCCAATCAGGGCTACTTGATCCATCATGATTTTGCTGTTGATAATTCTGGCAATATTATCTCGTTAGCAACCAGTTTAAAAGCCAAAAAACAAGAAAAACGAGTTGAAGATCAGGTCATTAAGATCTCAAATCGAACAGGCAAAATTACTCGTCTAATTGATTTTAAAGAATTAATGCCTGACTTATATAAAAAAGCAAAATCAATTGAAACAATGTCTACCAATAAAGGTTATCATGACGTAATTCATGCAAACACCATTCAATTACTTAATCATGATCAGATTTTAATTAGTTCTCGAGAAACTTCCACCATTATGAAAATTAGCGATTTTGAAACTAAGCCGAAGCTTGATTATTTCATTTCCGATGATTCAGTCTGGAAGGGAATCAGTAATTACAGCAACTTAGTTTTAAAAAAGGAAAATAATTTTATTTCCCAAGCAGGACAACATTCGGTAACCTACATTCCCACCTCGCAATCAGGTGTCTATTATTTGGAAATGTTTAACAATAACTCAGCTATAATGCATTCACGACTAAGCTTTAAATGGAAAAATTACTCGGGAACTGGTGGATATAGTGTATCTAAAAAATATCACTCGAGTTATTATAAGTACCTTGTTAATGAAAATACTGGTTCCTACCAACTTGTCAAAAAAATTAAGGTGCCTTATTCACCATTCGTCGGCAGTGTTCAATCTAAAGATGGTAATGTAATTATTGATTCAGGCATGAATTCAAAAGTCCTTGAATATGATCAAAATGGCAAATTGATCAAGTCATTTAGCACAAAAGGAAAAGTCAAATTTTTATATCGCGTTTATAAATACGACTTTGAAAACTTTTACTTTAAGGATTGATAATTAAGTCTTTCAATTAAAAGAGGATCGCTCAAATTAGTTAAAATAACTTTTTTGAGTGATCCTCTTTTTGAATTAAATTTATTTTAAATTAAAGGGTGATCCCGCCATCAATACTAATCGCTGCTCCAGTCATATAATCTGAGCCTTTACCAGCCATCAAGGAAACAACTTCAACAAGATCATCGGTTGAACCAAGATATTCATATTTACCTTTGATCACAGCTTCTACTGGATGCGGCAGCTGATAACCACTTCTTTGCAAATATTCGCCGGTATCTTTGGTCAGGGGTGTCATGATTCCACCAGGACAGATAACATTAATCTTGATATTATAGCGCCCATATTCCATAGCAGCATCCTTAACTAAGCCAGTTACCGCAAATTTGGTTGCTGAATAAACGCCAAAGCCACTTTCTGGACGAATTCCAGCAGATGAACCAGTTACCAAAATTTTCCCGTAATTCTGTTGTTTCATAATCTGAAGACAATACTTCAAGCCTAAGAAGCAACCTTTGAAATTACTATGCACAACTTTTTCAAAATCTGCTAAGGAAGTATCAGCCAAGTTTTGGGGATGATTGATAACTCCTTGGTTATTGAAATAGAAATCAATCTTCTGATACTTTGCGACTATCTGGTCAAAAAATCCTTTGACTTGATCTTCTTGACCCATATCAACTAAAGCAAACTCACACTGAACCCCGGCTTTTTGACATAAGCTTTGGGTTTTTTGACCTTCTGCTTGATTCCAATCACAAATTGCTAAATCAAATCCATCCTGCGCTAATCGACACGCTGCTGCCCGGCCAATTCCGGTCGCAGTTCCTGATACAACAGCAACTTTTTTGATTTGATTCATTTTGGATTTTCCTTTCTTAAGCTATTTTCCAGCAACACATTTCTTTAAGGTCTGGCGAATTGAGGCAATAACATCATGTTCCTTGATGCCTAAAACTGGCATTGTGTCTTGAGGATCCAAAAACAGGTCTTCTGTCTGTAATTTCATGCTGACAGCCATATGAATTCCGTGTTCTAATCCTTGTTGGTCAGCATCCTGATCCAGTTTTTCAAAATAAGGTTTCAGCTCATCATAGTTGCTAATTGGAATCCGCGTAGTATCTTCTTGGCCAAGGGCTTCAATGATTAACTGATAAAATTCCTTGAATTTCAAATTCTTAGCACAAATTGAATATGTCTGACGATGCTCACCATGTTCCAAAATGCCAACTGCTGCTTCAGCTACTTGTTCAACTGTTACAGCTGCCGTTCCACCTTTGGGAGCAGGATAAACAGCTTGGCCTCTGGCTGGATCAACAAAAGCTGTCCACAATGGCATCCGTCCTGGCATTGTTCCAAAAATATATGGTAAACGCAAAGAGCTAACCTTCATTTTGCCTTCACCTTCAGCAAAAGCAACTTGCTCTTGCAACAAGCGCATACAAGGATAAGCTTGTTCTTCTAAATGATACTGCGGCAACCGCTGCGCGAATTCAGCAAAGTATGAACTAAAGACTACAAAATGCCCAACTCCAGCTTTCTTAGCAAGCCGAGCTAATCTTTGCGTTGGTAAAACATTAGCTTCATAGAAAAACTTCATCGCTGGTTTCTTGGGTACCGTTCGTTCATCTGCACCAGCGGCGTAGATCAAGCTATCACAATCCGTTAGTAAATCAACAATCTGCTCATCACTTAACTCAAAAATATTGCCTAACGTACACTCAACTTCCTCTGGCAAGAGATCCTTCGACGGCATTGGCGGTAGGGCCATCGTTTTGACTTGATAGTTACGCCGCAGCAATTCCTTGACAGTGTAATATCCTAAAAATCCAGTTCCACCTAAAACAAAGACTTTTGACATTTTGCTTCACTCCTTAGAATTTGTGTTTTATTTCACATATAGTATAATCAAATTAAGGCTAAACTAATCATCAAAAATTATTAAATCGCTCACTGAATGGAGGCGCGTTAAAAATGGCAGCAGTTGAATACCGGGATGCCAAATTATCACCTTTACAAATTAAATTAGCTTTTAAAAAGCTAACGCAAAACGAAAAAAGACTCCATTACCATAACGAACTGGTCTTTGTTCTAGTAGTAAAAGGATCGGCTATCCTGCAAATCAATGATAAGCAGCTTAAAATTTCCCGTGGTTTTTTTGGTTTGTTAGAGCCATATCACATTCACAAATTGTTCACTGTTAAACAAGAAAATTTAGTCTACTTATCGGTTGAGTTCCCATTGGCTTTAGCTTTGCTGATTTCGCAAAATAAGCAAGTCTATCAAACTACGATGAATTTCTTACAACAGTCACTGCCACTGATTTACTTAACTGAGGCAGTTCAACAAAAAGTGCTGACTTATTGCCGTTGGGCTGCTAAACAAGATGATTACCTGCTGAACATTTCACTGATTGGCTTTTTAAGTACCCTGTATATTGATCAGCTAAAAAAGCTGACAAATTACCCGATCAAAAGTTCCAACTGGTTGAGTTTGCAATACCTGCAAGTTTTTCATCAAAATCAAACGCCAGTCAAAGCCATTGCTCAACAACTACAGCTAACTACAGCTGACGTCCAGCAAGCCATTGAACAATTAACCGATAGTACTTGGCAGCAGCAGCTAAATCAAGTCCGGCTGCGCAATGCTGCCGCTTTAATGATCTTTGACGGATTATCATTAAACGCGATTGGCCGAATTTGCGGCTATCATTCTGAAGCTAACTTTTACAAACAATTTTCTCAGCAGTTTCAACAAACTCCGGCTAGCTTCCAACAACAATTAATAGCTAAAAATCAGCAGCTTGGCTCTTTTGAAGCTTTGGAAATTTTCAATTACGGCCTGATTTATTATCAGCACCCAATTAGTTTGGCTGAGGCTGCGCGCGCTTTAAAATTAGCTCCTGCCAAACTGCAGCAGTTTTGTCACAGTTATTTTGGCTGTTCATTCAAAGTTTTATTGACGCAGCTTCGAATTAAAACTGCCCATCATTTATTAACGACGAGTAAATTAAGCGTTTTTCAGGTTGCTGTCCAAAGCGGTTTTCAAGATAGCAATACTTTTACTAGAACTTATAAGCGCTATTATCGGACTACCCCCCAAGCAACTAAAAATCGGAGGCAAATTCATGACTAAGCAAAGCTTTCCCTATACCCGCAGCGATTATGATTTAATTAAAAACTCCGCCAGTCCCAACTCCAACTGGCTGAAAAAAGCAACCAGCCAGGCACAATTCCAACATTCGGCTAAATTAACTTTTTTATACATTCTGGCTGAACATGGACAATTATTTTTTAATGATCAGCGCCTAAAAATCAAGCCGCGGCAATTGATCATGGTTTTCCCGCAGCAGTTTTTCAAACTCACTGCCAATTATCAACGTTCCATCCAATATTATCAGTTTCAGTTTGGCGTTAACGAGCTGATCTTAACGAGTTCAGCAGAAGCCATGTTTTGCCAAGCTGCTCTGCAAAATGAGATCTTACCTCCATGCGTCCAGCTTTCAGCAAACGAACAGCAGCAAATGGAAACCTTATTGACATTGACACCAACCGCAAATCAAATCACCCTGCTGCCATTTCTATTGTATTTTTTTCCGCTCAGCGATTAAAAAACGGAGAGTATAAAATAGTTTGTGTAAATGAATAAAAATCCTATTGAAAAGGGAATCCCTTCCCCGTATGATTAAATCATCCAAATCAAACCAAAACGGAGGGATTCCCCATGGATCAGTTTACCAAAGATTTAACCAAAACTCTATTATCAAATGGCGATATTAAAGAACTTTTTCGTCAACAACTCGAAACAGCTATTAATCACATCTTGCAAGCTGAACTAACAGCCTTACTTGGTTATGATCCTTATGACCGCAGTGGCTTTAATACTGGCAATTCTCGTAATGGCCAGTATTATCGTTTAATTGACTCTGAATATGGTAAGTTGAAGATTGCTGTGCCGCGTGACCGTAAAGGCCATTTTCATAACCACCTGCTTCCAGCCTATTTTCGTCGTCAGGATGCTTTAGAAACAACAATCATTCAGCTTTATTCCAAGGGCGTTACGACCCGTGAAATTGCAGATTTGATTGAAAAAATGTCTGGCTCTTATTATTCACCTACTACTGTTTCTAAGATCACTGCTCAGGTAACAAAACAGATTGAAGCTTTTCATCAACGAGCTATTAAGGCAAACTATATTTGTCTCTTCTTAGATGCAACTTACCTACCTTTACGCCGTGATTCAGTTCAAAGAGAGGCAGTCTATATTGCTTTAGGTATTACATCTGTCGGCATCAAAGAAGTTCTTGATTATCGCATTGCACCCAGTGAAAATGCAGGAGTTTGGTCAGAAATGGCAGAGGATCTTAAACAACGTGGATTGAAACAAGTTCAGTTGATCATCGCAGATGGAATGGTTGGTTTACAACCAGCATTATTGCACGCTTTCCCGAAAGCTAAATTTCAAAGG
>NZ_AHYZ01000211.1 GCF_000255495.1 Liquorilactobacillus vini DSM 20605 | reverse complement strand
GGAGAGATGGCATAATTTTCAGCAATATCAGTTCGAGAAATGTTTTTTCCCAGTTCAATAATGGCACGATATTTAACTGCATCAGAAATTTGATTTTTAGGTTGAATGCCAGCAACTTTAGCAATTTTGGTGATGACTTGGGGACACTTTTTGGATTTAGGGCAAATAAACTTTTGTTTGCGAATACAAAGAATATTAGTAACACCAGCTGCAGGCAAACCAACAGCTTTGG
>NZ_AHYZ01000212.1 GCF_000255495.1 Liquorilactobacillus vini DSM 20605 | reverse complement strand
TGTTTCAGATAAGCAGTTTACTTACAATACTGAAGATCAACTAGCTGTATTAAAAAGCGATTTAATGAAAAATGCCAGTGAAAAAGAGATTAATGAATATATGCGTAAAGATTTAAGTGTTTATGACAACTTATAAACACCATAATACGAGGAGAACGTCTAATGAATCAATATGAACAACTAAACTCTAATTTGTCCGATCTCAATTTAGAAAATATTCGTCAGAATTTAAATGAATATATATCGAAAGTCAATGATCACAAAATTAGTTTCAGTGAAGCCCTGTTGGACCTGACCAACAAGGAAATAAGTTATCAACATCAATTAGAACTTGAACGGAGGATCCAAAGAGCGAGGTTCCCAGTAATCAAAAAAATAGAAGAATTTGATTTTAATTTTCAGCCTTCAATTAATCCACAAAGCATTTCAGAATTAACAACAATGTCATTCTTAGCTAAACGAGAAAATGTTATCTTCATTGGAAGTCCAGGTGTGGGCAAAACA
>NZ_AHYZ01000213.1 GCF_000255495.1 Liquorilactobacillus vini DSM 20605 | reverse complement strand
CAGGCTTAAATAACATTTTGTAAGGTTATGTAACTGATCGTAACTAAAAATCAGTTGCATAGCCTTTTATAATTTAACTGGAATCAATTTAAGAAAGGATTTATTAATCATGAAACTCTTAAAACTGGAACATGTTCAAAAAGTTTTCATTGAAGGAAAAAATCGCGTCGAAGCACTGCATGATATCTCACTGACGGTTGAAAGGGAAGAATACGTGGCAATTATGGGCGAATCTGGTGCCGGTAAGACGACACTTTTAAATATCATGGCAACTTTAGATCGGCCTAGCAGCGGGCAAATTGAATTAAATGGTCAAAATTTGGAAAAAATGAAGGAAAATCAAGCAGCCCGCTTTCGCCGTCAGTATTTAGGGTTTGTTTTTCAAAATTTTAACCTGCTTGACACCTTTAATAATCGGGATAACATTTTTTTGCCACTGGTATTAGCAGAAATGCCGTATCTCAAAATGCAGCAGCGTTTGGAGCCTTTAGCACAGCAATTAAAAATCACCGAGCTGTTAGATCGCTTTCCAGCTGAAATTTCAGGTGGCCAGCGGCAAAGAATTGCAGTTGCTCGTGCCATGATTACCCAGCCAAAACTTTTGTTAGCAGATGAGCCAACTGGAGCACTGGATTCTAAAAATACGCTGTCACTACTTAATTTATTTGCGGAAATCAACTTAAGTGGTCAAACAATTTTGATGGTCACGCATAGTGCCTTAGCGGCGAGTTACTCGCAGCGGACACTGTTTATTAAAGATGGGGTCATTTTTCATGAGCTTTATCGTGGTGCCCAGCCACGGACAGTCTATTTGCAAAAGATTACTAACAGTTTGACGGCTTTGACAAGCGAGAAGGTGGGCCACTAATGCTGGAATTAAAATTAGCTTTTTCAAGTTTGCGACGAAATATTCGTCAGACATGCCTTTTTATTTTTGCCAGCTCGTTAATGATCGCAATTAATTATATTTTTGTTAATATTCACAGCAATTCAACTTTAAACAAATTAAATTATAGTCAGGCAATCATTAGCCTATTGAGTATGGCTCAAAAATTTACTTGGCTAATTGCAACTTTTTTCTTACTTTATGCTAACAGCTTTTTATTGCGCCAGCGTGATCGAGAATTAGGCCTTTATAATATGTTGGGAATGACGAAAGGTCAATTACGGTTAATTCTAACTGTTCAAAAAATTATGTTGTATCTTGCCAGTTCACTCGGTGGTTTAATTTTAGGGGTAACGTTTGTCAAATTAGCCTTGATGTTTTTGAAAAGCTTACTAAAAATAGCGCAACTAAAGGAAACATTCACTTTTAAAACGCTTGGGATAACATTATTAAGCTTTGGAGTTATTTTTTTGTGTTTGTTGGTTTATGATTTTTGGCGTTTGCGCAAAGTTAAACCAGCTCTGCTCTGGCAGCAGGCTTTTACAGCCGAAAAGGCTCCTAAAGCTAATTGGTTTTTAGGAATTAGCGGATTGATAATTTTAGTTAGTGGGTACTTCATAGCAATTAAGACCAAAGCAAATCTGGCAGGCTTTTCCAATTTTATGTTGGCGATTGCCTTAGTGGTTATTGGAACTTATTTAGTCTTTATTGCTGGCAGTATCAGCTTATTAAAACTGTTACAAAAAAATCAGCACTTTTATTATCAGCCACAACATTTTATTGCAATTTCCGGTATGCTTTATCGCATGAAGCAAAATGCTGCTGGCTTAGCAACGATTTGTATTTTATGTACGGCCATCTTAGTATCCTTAGTCAGCAGTATCAGTTTAGTGGTTGGTCAACAACGGCTATTAAATTTTTGGAACCCATTTGATTTGATGTTAACTACTTCTAAACCGCTCAATCAAAATTTGCTTAAGCAATTAGCAGCAAAAAACCAAATCAAATTGGAAAAGCAGCAACAAATCAAAATGACTGCGCCAATTGTTGGATCTTTAGATCAACGAGGAAATTTTAAAAGTGGGTATAATGCTAAAACATCAACAACTTTGTTAGTTTTGACAGTCAAAACTTTTAATCAAATCGAAGGTACTAACTATCATTTAAAAAATAATCAAGTTTTATTATCTGTCGCCGATAAAAAAGTCTACCCTCAGCTGAAAATTAAGCAAAAAAATTATCAGGTGATCGGCTATCCGACACTTCAGACCGGCAATGTTCAGCATTCGATTTTTCAACCGGTTTATGTCATCGCTGCCAATACAGCCAGTGCTAAACAGATTGGTTCGTCAACTTGGATCTACCAGAATGGAATCAATTTTAAGAGTAGTTACCAGCATGGATTGAACTTTACCAGACAAATTCAACAGCAACTCAAACTAGATAATGGAAGTGTTTCAAATAAACAAGAAATGCAGCATTTCTTAAGGGTGATTTTTGGCGGTTTACTGTTTGTCGGCTGTTTAGTCAGTTTAGCAATGGCCATTACAACCGCTTTGATCATTTATTATAAACAGCTGTCGGAAGGTTTAGCTGATCAGCAGCGCTTTAAAAAAATTCAGCAAGTTGGTTTAAGTTATGCTGAAAGTAAAAAGGCAATTCAAAGTCAAGTCTTGTTAGTTTTTATGTTGCCAATTGTTGGTGCTATTGTTCATATGGCTTTTGCTTTACCAGCGATAATCAGTATTCTAAAAATGTTTTCTTTGTTTGATCAAGGATTACTGCTAAAAGTTTGCCTCCTGGTTATCGCTCTTTTAACAGCTGGTTATTTAATGGTCTATGGCCTGACGACCAGAATTTATCAACGATACATTATTAATTGATATTTAGTAACAAACTTATTTTTAGAAGAAATTGCAGCCTTTAAAAGTT
>NZ_AHYZ01000214.1 GCF_000255495.1 Liquorilactobacillus vini DSM 20605 | reverse complement strand
AAGCAAACAAAAAAGACATAACTCCTAGAAAAGGAATTATGCCTTTTTACTATTAATTCTTTTAATTAAGAATTTCTATTTTAATACCAACCATATGTCTTCCAATGGTTAACGGCACCTTGCCAAGATCCATAACGGCTTGTTACATATTGAGTAGCAACTCTTTCTTGATTAGCTGCTGAGTAATCACCATTCAAATATGACTTAGAAAGCTGATATTTGCCATAATAATTACCATTTTGTGCAGTGTAAGAACCACCTGATTCACGGGCAGCAATCCAAGCCTTTGCTGCATTTTCACTAGCCGAAGTATTAGCAACAGTTGAAACACTGCTGTTAGTTGTTGATGCAGTTACGGTATTGTTAGTTGCTGGCGTAGTACTTTGACTTTGAGTAGTAGTAGTATTACTTGAAGTTGTGGTACTGCTATTAGCCGTAGAATTGCTGCTAGTAGTTTGGGTAGTAGCACTATTAGTCCCATTAACGTTTAATTGCTGTCCAACATAGATCATGTTAACGTTACTCAAATTATTTTCAGTTTGAATATCAGAAACTGTTGTGCCGTATTCATGGGCAAGTTCGGAAACTGTATCTCCGGCCTTGACGGATACGGTATCTGCATTGGCAGCTACTGTTCCAGCTGTCATAATTCCAGTTACTGTTGCAGCCGATAACAAAATTTTCTTTATGTCCATCTGTAATTTTCACTCCTGTATTTAATGACATAATTGCCTAAAATTCTAAAATTTGAATTGACAATCAACTTATCGAATCAACATTGTTTAGTATATCGGCTGAATATAACAGGAAAATAGCAGATAAATTACTCTTCAGGCTTTTTTTGTAATATTAGGCTGATTTTTGTAATAAAAAGGATTAGGGCCTCTTAATGCTGAAAGCGCTTAATAAATATAAAGGCTGGTGGATCAATGATTAGAGACTACAAATTTCAAGAAAATATCGTCCAAGATCTTTTCGATGAATATTACCAAAAATTGGAGAAAAAGTATTTAAAAACACTCAAAAATATATTTTTTTTTTAGCATTTTCTTCAAAATCAGAGAAAAAAGCTCCAAGATTACAAAATACATGATTTTTGTAATCTTTGTGATAAAGCTTTAAATGAAACGGTGCTTTTTCAAATAATACCAAAGAATCAGCATTAAAAATACCATTAGCACAATAATTAAGAGCCAAGCTGCTGGGTACTTGGCCAATGGTAAAAAGACATTCATCCCATAAAATCCAGTAACAATTGTTGGAATAGTTAGAACCAGCGACCAGACGGTTAGAAATTTCATCGTATCATTCAGGTTGTTGTTCAACAAATTATTAGAGGTTGCCGTCAGGCGTTCAGTCACATCCAATGAGATTTTAGCCATTTGTTCAGCTTGTCGGGCTTCAATCAATAATTTTATAACTGCTTTATGTTCAATTCGCTTAGTCTTGCCAGTTTCCTTGGCTTGAGCGATTTTTTCAAGCAGCATCAAGTTGGTTTGCGCGCCACTTAAAATGTAGACAAAACTTTTTTCAATCTCAGCTAGGGCCAGTAGATCTTGGTTTTGAATTTTTTGATCAAGATTATCAACCAAGTTGCTTCTTTGATCATTAAGCTGTTCAATTATTTGATCGTAGTAGTGAGTCCCGGCAAACAAAGCCTCTAAGACGAAGCTCTTTGGTGTCCAAGTATCGTGCTGTGATAAAAGCGCTTTTAACTGCTTGATTAGCTGGTTGAATTGTGAATTATGAAAGGTAAATAAATCTCCTTTCTTAATAATGAAAGTCAAAGGACTAGTCGTAAAATGCATGGATGGTTGTTGATTGACTACAGCTGATTTTGGCAACGGTAAATTAAAAATGATTAATGAAGTTTGTTGATCAAGATCATTAAGATAGTGTGCTCGTTCATGACGATCAGTCGCGTACTCAATACTTAATGGATTTAATTGATGATGTTTTAATAACATACGTTTATCATTTTGATCAAGATCAGTTACATCTAACCAATTAAATGGCTTAGTAGCGCATTGTTTAATCATAATTAGCAGGCTCCTTAATAAATTTTTTTATTTAACTATGGTAGAATTTTAGCATTTTTTTGGTATGCTTGATATGTAGAAGAATTAAACAGTAAGGAATCAGTCATTTATTAATTACTTTGGAGGTTGTAGCATGAAAAAAATTTTATTAGTCAATGCAGGCAGTTCGTCAGTCAAGTGGAAACTGTTTGCAGATGAAACGCAAAAGCCACTTGCTTCGGGTTTGGTAGAACGCATCAAAATGCCGAATTCGATAATGACTACTAAATATCAAGGCAAAAAGGCTACGGATCATTTTGACCAACTGACCTATGAAGCAGCAGCTGATTTAATTTTTAAAAACTAAAATCATTAAAACTTGTTAATGATTTTACGGAACTTTCAGCAGTTGGTCACCGGGTCGTTGCTGGCAGCACTGAATTTAAACAGGCCACCTTAATGACCGGTCAGAAAATTACTGAGTTGAAAAAGCTGAATGATTTTGCTCCGTTGCACAATCCCAATGAGGTTAAATATATTGAAATTTTTCAGCAAATGCTGCCACAGACACCACAATATGCCGTATTTGACAGCCAATTTTTTACTAAATTACCAGAAAGCAATGCTATCTACAGTCTACCTTATGAAGATACTCAAAAATTTGGAATTAGACGTTATGGTGAACATGGAATTAGCCATGATTATATTTCTAGACGGGCAGCCAAACTATTAGGTAAACCTTACGATCAATTAAAAATGATAAGTTTACATCTAGGCAGCGGAGCTTCGGTAGCCGCTGAAAAAAATGGCCGGGCCTTTGATACTTCAATGGGGTTTGCTCCGCTGACTGGGGTAACGATGGGAACACGTTCCGGCGATATTGATCCGTCGGTAATTCCTTATCTAATGAAAAAACTAGATTGCTCCGTCGCAGATGTCTTAAATATTTTGAACCAAAAATCAGGTTTACTAGGAATTTCGGGGATTTCACCAGATATGCGTGATATTGAAGCAGCAAAGGATCATGATCAGCGCGCTCAATTAGCAATTGAAATTTTTGTCAATCGGATCATTAAATATGTTGGAGCCTACTATACTGAGTTAGCTGGTGCTGATGCTTTGATTTTTGCCGGCGGAATTGGTGAAAATAATGCTGGTTTGCGACAGCAAATTGTTAGTGGATTAGCAATTCTTGGTTTTAAGCTTGATGCAAGTTTAAATCAGCGGCAAACAGAAGGCGTGATTTCGGCTGCGGATTCAACTATTAAAATCTTAGTTATCCCAACTAATGAAGAATTGTCAATGGTTCAGCAGATCAAGCAAATTAAAGATTAACCTG
>NZ_AHYZ01000215.1 GCF_000255495.1 Liquorilactobacillus vini DSM 20605 | reverse complement strand
CAGGTATTAGTGAGTATATGCAATTTTTTAAAAGGAAGTGCAGTCGGTGCAGGAATTAGATTTTGAAAAAGAAGTCGTTGAAACTTTAACGACTGGGAAAAATCAGTGGGTGGAACGAAAAGATTTATATATGGCAACGCCGGATAAACTCTGGGCTAATTTACGTGACAAAATTAATAATAATAATTATGCAAAATTGCATGGGAATCCACTGACTGAGAATGAGTTTAATCAAATAAAACGGGCAATTGAGGTACCTAATCCATATCAAGCCGCTAAGTTATTGGCGGCTGAGAATGGTATCGGTAAAGTTGAGATTCAACGTGATGATGCTAAAGAAGGTAAAGTTGTCCTGGAATTATTTTGGAAAGCCGATGTTGCTGGCGGAAAATCAAGCTATGAAGTTGTTCGTCAGGCAGTTCGGCCAGCACTCAGGCCAGGGGATGCAAAACGCCGGTTTGATGTGACACTATTAATCAACGGCTTACCACTGATTCAACTTGAATTTAAAAAATCAACAGTTGAATTAACAAAGGCTTTCAATCAGATTCAAAAGTATGCACTTGAAGGAAAGTACACTGGCATCTACTCGTTGATTCAGATGTTTGTCATCATGAGTCCAGACAGTTCAGCTTATTTTGCCAATGCTGAACCGGACAAATTCAATAAATCATTTATTTTTAAATGGCGCACGCCGGATAATCATCCGGTTGAAAATGGAATCGATTTTACTAAACAAGTTTTGAATATTCCAATGGCTCATAAGTTAGTCGGTGAATATACCGTGATTGATGAAGAAAGAAAGAGTCTGATCCTTTTGCGTCCTTATCAAATCTACGCCATTGAAGCTGTAATGCGCCGCATTCATGAACATAAAGATGGTTTTGTTTGGCATACGACTGGTTCAGGTAAAACTTTAACATCATACAAAACAGCTAAATTGGCGGCTCAAGATCCAGGGGTTGATCGGGTAATTTTCCTAGTCGATCGCAAAGATTTGGATGAACAAACAACTAGTAATTTTTCAGCTTATGCCGCTAATGACGATATTTCAATCAAAGAAGTTGAAAATACTGGTGATTTAATGCGCAAATTGCGTGAAAAAGACGGCAAAGTTTTGGTGACCTCAATTCAAAAACTGCATCGGGCAGTAAAAAGACAGCAGGAATTTGAAAAAGAGGGCAAAACTACTCGTTTTGGCAAAATTTTGCAAAAACGGGTTATTTTCTTTGTTGATGAAGCTCATCGCTCGCAATTTGGTAAAATGCAAAAAGAAATCCGTGAAGCCTTTATCAATAGTAACTGGTACGGCTACACTGGAACGCCAATTTTTAACGAGAATAAAAAGCAGATCAAAGGTGAATTGGCAGTTACAACTGAAGAATTATTTGGCAAAGTTTGCCATACTTACAATATTCGCAATGCTCTTGAAGACCAGGCTGTTTTGCCCTTTAATGTTGAACATGTCAATACAATTGATCAGGATACTTTAGTCAAACGAGCTATTCAAAGCGAAAAAGACAAATTAATTAAGAAGAGAGCCAAGCAAGGACGAGATGTATCATCATTTGACATTTCTAATCTTCATGATGAAGTTAGAAAATTATCTGATTTAGAATTGGAGAAGAATTACATCAAGAATGAAGACTATGAAAAAGGCGATGAACATCTAAATCAAGTTGTCGAATATATTTTGAAAAATGGACCGCGGAAAACTAGTTTAGGAAATGGTAATTTTAATGCTATTTTGACCACCAGTTCAATTGCTATGGCACAAAGGTATTATGCAGCTTTTAAAAAGAAGAAAAAGGATTTTCAGAACAAAATTGATCCTGATTGGCCACGGATAGCGATTACTTATTCATTGGCAGAAAATGATGACAATAGTGGTAATGAACATCAAAAATTGAGTGAAATCCTCAAAGATTACAATCAGCAGTATCAGACTAATTTTGGGATGGATGATTTGAGTGCTTATAATGAAGATGTCGCCAAACGAGCTGCTCGCAGAGAATCGTATTATGCCCATTTAAAACCAAGTCAGGATATCAATTTAGTGATCGTGGTTAAAAGACTACTAACTGGATTCGATGCTCCAAGATTAAATACGCTATTTGTTGACCGGATGCTTGAATATCAAGAATTGATCCAGGCGTATTCGCGGACAAACCGTTTACAGAATCGTGATTTAAAACGTGAAGGCCAGATCGTTACTTTCCGCCGACCGGCTGTCATGGAAGAAAATGAAAAAGAGGCTTATCGTTTATACAGTGGTGAGGGATCTTTCAGCATTGTGATGCGGCCAAAATATAATGAAGCCGTTGAGCAGTTTCAAGCGGCAGTTGGAGATTTAAAGCAAATTGCCCCAAGCCCAAATGCTGCCGATGATTTGAAAAGCAATGCCGATAAAGTTCAGTTCGTTAAAGCTTTTCGCCGAGTAGCTAACCAATTAAATTCTTTAGTAATGTACAAGGACTTTACTTGGAAAAACGGTGAAAAGAATTTTGGAATCACTGATGAAGAAATTGAACACTATACTGGAAAATTCGAACGGATCAAACATGAAATTGAAGTTGGTATTAAAGATGGCGATGAATTAGCTGGCCTTGACTTTTCTTTATCGATCAGTTCAATCGTTAAAGTCGACTATGATTATCTGACAAGTTTGATTCAAGATATGTTAGATCAGCAAAAGCAGTATTCAACGATTGCTGAAAAGCAAGAACATCTGTCTGAGTATGTTCAAGAACAAGCAGAAATCAGCAAAAAGGTTAACGAATTAAAAGAAATTCACCCTGATGATGCTCAGCTGATTAATGAAGCATTCCCCTATATTCGAGAAAAGCTTGATGAGTATCGGCAAAAAGAAAAGATTGGAAAACCAGTTAAAGAACTTGACGCAGCTGAATTAATCGCGGAATTTGCTGAAAATAGGTTAGATCAAAAAACTAAAGAATTTGCTGAACTTTGGGGCCTAAATCAAAAAGCTTTGCTGCGAGTTGCACGAGAACACAAAATTGGGACTAATATTTGGCGGCATGAACAAGAACTTACCGAAAGTGCTGATGTAACTCAGGCAAGAAAGGCGCAAGCTGCTTCAAAAGCAGGTCTGCAGTTTCGAGGACCATTACCGGTTTATCGAGTCAAAGCGCAAAAAGCATGGCGTAGCTTTATTGAGAATAATTTAAAAGTTTATTTGAAGAGATAAATTAAAGACCGATTTTTTAAGGAAATCGGTCTTTAAAAAAAGATAACAACTATTTATATTTTAGTTGTATTTCAAGTAATGTAAAATCTTATTAGTTAAACATTAAAAAGTGGGAGAATCAAAATGCCAGAAAAAAGTAGTCAAGCTAAAAGTTTAGAAAGTGCACTTTGGAATGCCGCCGATGTCTTGCGGGGCAAGATGGATGCATCAGAGTATAAGAATTATTTATTAGGGATGATTTTTTATCGCTTCTTGTCTGAAAAGACTTTAGATGCCTTTGAAGAATGGTCAGGGGAAAGTGAAAATATTGCCGCGGCATACAAAAAGTATATGCAGCCAGGATTCAAAATTGAAGGTATCGAGATGAAAGAGCCGGCAACTAATTACTTGAAAAATGCTTTAGGTTATTTTATTAAGCCTGAAGCTTTGTATGGTTCGTTAATTGAAAAAATTCGAAAACATACTTTTGCACTTGATGATTTATCACAAGCATTGCATGACTTGGAACGTTCGACACAAAATTTGCGTTCAGCGCAGGATTTTTCCGGATTGTTTGATGATGTTGATTTAAGTAGCAATAAATTAGGTAGTTCTTTGCAACAGCGAAATCAAGCAATCAGTGATACAATGCTGGCCTTAAATGAAGTCGACTTGACAGAACATAATGGTGATGTTTTAGGGGATGCTTATGAATATCTGATTGCACAGTTTGCCAGTGATGCGGGGAAGAAGGCCGGTGAGTTTTATACGCCGCATGAAGTTTCAGATATCATTGCCCAAATTGTCACTTACCAGCGGGATAAAGGCGACAATCAAATTCGGACGATTTACGATCCGGCAGTTGGTTCAGGATCGTTGCTGTTAACAGTGGGTCAGCATGTCGATAATCCAAAATTAATCAGCTATCATGGCCAAGAATTAAATACCACTACATATAATTTGGCTCGCATGAACTTAATGCTGCATGGTGTTTCATATGACGACATGCATCTGCATAATGGAGATACTTTGAGCAAAGATTGGCCGACTGATGAACCATATTTGTTCGATGCTGTGGTCATGAATCCTCCTTACTCCGCTCACTGGGATAACAGTGAAAAGCGGCTGAGTGATCCACGCTTCCGAGATTACGGAGTATTGCCGCCTAAATCAAAAGCTGATTTTGCCTTTTTACTGCATGGCTTTTATCATCTGCAAGAAAATGGCACGATGGGGATTGTTTTACCGCATGGCGTTTTATTCAGAGGTGCAAAAGAGGGCAAGATTCGACAGAAGTTAATTGAAGATAATCATATTGATGCCATTATTGGCTTGCCGGCTAATATTTTTCATTCAACCAGCATTCCAACTTTGATTATGATTTTAAAGAAACATAAGCATAATGATAATGTACTGTTTATCGATGCCTCACGTGATTTTGAAAAAAACAAGAATCAAAATATTATTCGGCCACAAGACATAGCAAGAATTGTTAAGACCTACAAAGAACGAAAAGATGTTGATAAATACGCTCATGTGGCAACTTTAGCTGAAATTAAAGAAAATGATTATAATCTCAATATTCCGCGATATGTTGATAATTTTGAACCAGAACCGGATATTGATTTAGTTAAAGTTGCAACTGATTTACAAGAGGTAGACAAAAAAATAGCTGAAAACAAAAAACAATTGTTAGATATGATGGATGAGCTGACAGGAACAGATGAAAAATCAGCTAAACAACTAGACCAATTTAAGAAACTAATGCGGGAGCTGATTTAATGAACACAAAAAAAAATGCTAAAAAAGTACCTGCAATCAGGTTTGCAGGATTTAATGATGATTGGGAACAGCGTAAG
>NZ_AHYZ01000216.1 GCF_000255495.1 Liquorilactobacillus vini DSM 20605 | reverse complement strand
ACAAAAATAACCCCCTTACCGAAGTTAACTTTATCGGTAAGGGGGGATTTTGTGTTTGGAGGGATGATTTATTTTAAAGAGAGAAAGACAAGCATCGATTGTGGCTTTGATTGGCATCCTAGCTGGTGGCTTTATTGGACTCTTTAGTGAAACAGCTTTGAACATTGCACTGCCGACCTTGATGCAAGAGTTGAAAGTCGATGAAGGAACAGTTCAGCTGCTGATCACGGGTTACATGCTGGTGATCGGGATCGTTTTGCCGCTTTCCGGTTTAATCTCGCACTGGTTTCCGACTAAGCAGCTGATGTTGTTTGCTGTAACGATTTTTGCAACGGGTTCGGTTATGGCTGCCTGTGCTCCTAACTTTGGCTGGTTATTATTTGGCCGTATGATTCAAGGAATCGGGACGGGTTTATTGCTGCCATTAATGTTTACCATTGCTGCTTTATTGTTTCCACCGCAAAAACTAGGAACTGTTTTGGGAATCATTGGCCTTGTTATTATGTTTGCACCAGCTTTAGGGCCAACTATCAGCGGAGTTATTTTGCAAAATTTGTCATGGCGTTGGATTTTCTGGTTATTTTTGCCAATTTTGGTGGTAGCTTGGATTTTGATTCGTTTAACAGTGCCAAATTTGATTTCTCAAACTAAGCCTAAATTTAGTTGGTCAGCAGTGATTGCTTCGGCAGCCGGTTTTGGTATGTTAGTTACAGCTGCTAGCTTGGTAAGCAATTTAGGGATAACATCACCGTTAGTTTTAGGGCTGTTAGCGGTAGCTGTGGTTATTTTATTTGGTTATATTCATCAACAGCTTAACAGCTCACAGCCAATTTTAAACTTCAAAATTTTTAAAAATCGTGAGTTTAACCTGAGTACGTGGGTAATTGCGCTAAATTTTGGAATTATTATCAGCTCAATGTATCTCTTGCCCTTGCTTTTTCAACGCGGATTAGGGATCTCAGCGATCAAAACTGGTCTGTGGATGCTGCCTGGCGGACTGGTTAATGCTTTTGTTTCAGCTGCTTCCGGTCGACTATATGACCGATTTGGGGCCCGCAAATTAGCTAGTGGGGGAGTAATTTTTGCTTTGCTGGGGCTGACTTTATTGATAGTACTCACTTCACGAGCTACGATTGCTCATTTAGTAACTGCTCATATTTTATTGATGATTGGGGTGGCCTTGATTATGTCTCCAGTTCAAACATTTGGTTTAAGTCATTTAAAACGTCAACAATCAGGAGATGGCAGTACAATTATGAACACACTGCAGCAAATCAGCGGAGCATTGGCGACAGCCGTTACTACGACTCTAATGGCCTGGGGCTCATCATTAGCTGAAACTGACAGTCAGCGAGCAGCTTTTATTTTCAGTAGCCATTTCGGCTTTGGTTTTATTCTGTTGCTGGCAATGATTGTCGGTGGACTGATATTTGGAATTAAAGCCAAGTTTCCCAGCCATGAAGAAATAGAATAGGCAAAAAAAGCATCTAGTAATGAAGATGCTTTTTTTATGGCCTTTATAAAAGTATATACTTTATAAAAAATAGATATTGACTTTTTTTAAGGATGAATCTATACTTAAGATGTTCTCGAGAATGAAAGCGTTTAATAAGGAGTGAGAGATTGAAAAACAAACGAAAAATGCCGTCAAACTTTTTTTGGGGCAATTCAGTCTCAAGCATGCAATCAGAAGGTGCATGGAATGAAGCCGGCAAAGGGAAATCTGTTTATGATCTTCGAAAAGCTACCAAAACAAGTAGTGATTGGAAAATTGCAATTGATGAATATCATCGTTATGAAGAAGACCTAGATTTATTAAAAAACATGCATTTAAACATGTATCGAATTCAAATATCTTGGTCGCGGGTGAATCCAACTGGGGATGGTGATTTTAACTCAGCAGGAATTGCTTATTATGATCGAATAATTAATGCAATGCTTAAACGAGGGATTATTCCGATGGTGTGCCTATATCATTTTGATATGCCATTAGCTTTAGCCAAAAAAGAAAACGGTTTTATATCAAAAAGGACGGTCGCTGCATTTGTCAGATTTGCTAAAAAGATGATTGATCATTTTGCTGATCGCGTGCAATATTGGTTGACTTTTAATGAACAAAACTTGTATTTTACTAAGACAGCTTTTAGGATATCAGGCTATTTAAAGGGTGAACAAACTTTATCAGCGATGTATACAATTTTTCATCATACGGTTTTGGCACATTCGCTTATAACAGCTTATATTCATCAAAATTATCCGTCACTAAATGTCGGCGGAATGACCGCATATACCGAAGTTTATCCGGCTAGTTGTCGTCCTAAAGATACCATGGCAGTGAGAAAATTTTGTGAATTTCAATATAATAATTTGAACGATATCTTTGCTGAAGGACATTATTCACCAGAAGTTTTGCAATTTATTAAAAATTATCAAATTAAAATAGATTTAAATGCGGAAGATTTAAAACTGATTGAAAAATCCAAAGTTGATTTTTTAGCATTTAGTTACTATCGGAGTGAAGTTTTCAGTTCCGATAAATTAAATACTAAAATTCCACCAAATTTATTTGGAGAAAAAGCAAGTACTCCTAATGAGTTTTTAGAAACGAATGAATGGAATTGGTCGATTGATTCACTGGGTTTTCGCAATGTACTAACAGCACTTTATAACCGTTATGGAATTCCAGTTTTCCCAGTTGAAAATGGGATTGGTTTGAAAGAAATATGGAATGGTCACGATCCAATTAATGATCAGCAACGGATTGATTATCATCGAGCACACATCAAGGCTATGAAAGATGCAATGTTTATCGATGGTGCCAAAGTTCTAGGATATCTTGGCTGGGGATTGATTGACATTCTTAGCTCTCAAGGAGATATGGAAAAACGATATGGGACGGTTTATGTTGATCGAAGTAATCACGATTTAAGAAGTTTGCAAAGGATTCCGAAGAAGTCATTTTACTGGTTTAAATCGTTACTTGAAAAAAATGGAGATGAATTATAATGTCAAAAAGTAGTTTTGGAGACTTTATTAATAAAAAAGTTTTACCGCCAATTATGAAATTTGTTAATACCAAAGCGATCACTGCTTTAAAAGACGGAATGGTTTATGCTTTGCCGTTCATTATCATTGGCTCAGTATTTTTGATTTTATCAAATATTCCAATAACCTCGGTTGCTAATGCTTTAAAAGCATCTGGCTGGTCAGCAGTGTTTAGTCAAGCCTATACAGCATCGTTTGGGTTGATTTCGGTCTGGGCCTCAATTGGAATTGCGTATGTTTATGTTCGAAATGAAGGATATGAGCCACTTCCTGCTGGTTTAACTTCCCTATCAGCGTTTTTGATTTTGCAATTTTTACAAGTTGATAATCCTTTAGTCGCTTCAATGGGTAAGGCTGGTTCTGGCATTACCAACGCAGCAGGTAGTACCGTTATGAGTGGTACGCAAGTTGCTCAAAATATCGACAAGTTGCCTCACGCATTGCAAACATTTCTTTCATCACCAGTTACTAATGTAATTAATATTACTTGGTTGGGTGGTCAGGGAATGATTGCAGCAATCATTATTGGAATATTAGTTGGGTGGTCATATTCCAAAATGTTAAAAGCTGGTTGGAAAATTACCTTACCAGAACAAGTGCCAGCCAATGTTGCTAATCAGTTTACGGCAATGATCCCAGCCGGTGTAATTTTAACTGCTTCAATGTTGCTGTATGCTTTCTTCAAGATGGTTATGAGTACTGATTTATTGCAATTAATTTATAAAATGTTGCAAACGCCTTTGCAAGGTTTATCGGATTCTCTGGGTGGCGCTTTAATTATCGCATTTTTGGTACCTTTCTTCTGGTTCTTTGGCGTGCATGGCGGTTTAATTATGGGAGCAATCACCAGTGGTTTATTAATTCCAAATACTTTTGATAATGCACGATTGTTTAATGAAGGACGCTTAAGTCTTGCAAATGGTGCACATATCGTTACCAATGAATTTTATAATAACTTTATTAATTTAACTGGTTCGGGTATTACGATTGGTTTAGTTATCTTTACTTTGTATGCCGCAAGGTCAGCTCAAATGAAATCGCTTGGGAAAATTGAATTGGTGCCGGCACTTTTTAATATCAATGAACCTTTCTTATTTGGTTTGCCATTAGTTATGAATCCGTTCTTGGCGATTCCTTTCTTCTTAACTCCGGTGATTGTAGCTTTAACGACTTATTTAGTGATTTACTTTGGAATTGTTCCACCTTTAAATGGAGTGGCGGCACCGTGGACGACACCGCCAATCATTTCAGGCTTTTTAATTGGCGGCTGGAAAATGGCAATTTGGCAAACAATTGTATTAATTATGTCAACAGCAATTTATTTTCCATTTGCTAAAAAATATGACAGTTATTTGTTAGCTCAAGAACAAGAAAAAATAGCTAACGAGACAAAATAATTTAAAGGAGAGTTGATTTCAATGAGTGAAAGAACAATTATGTTAGCCTGTTCAGCAGGAATGTCGACTTCATTATTAGTTTCAAAAATGTTGGCTGCAGCCAAAGAAAAGGGGAAAGACTATAAAATTTTTGCAACTTCAACGGCTGATATTGATCATCAACTTGAATTTACGAAACCAGATATTTTACTACTTGGACCTCAGGTAGCTTATATGAAAGATGAAATTAAAAAGAAGACCGACAAAGCTGGAATCCCAATGGATGTCATTAATATGACTGATTACGGCATGATGAATGGAGCCAAAGTTTTGACGACAGCTGAAGAAATTTTAAATGGAAGGGCATAGTACATGAATGAGGATAAACGAATGCAAGTAGTTATGGGATTAATCATGGCGGGAGGCAATGCTAAAGGTAGTAGTGTGGCAGCGATTCAAGCTGCAAAAAAAGGAGATTTTCAAGCAGCAGAGAAAAATCTCAAGGCAGCTGATGAAGCATTAAATCAAGCTCATAATGTTCAAACTGAGATGTTAACTAAAGAGGCTCAGGGTGAAAAAACTCAAGTGGATTTGTATTTAGTTCATGCTCAAGATCATCTAATGACAGCAATTGCTTTTAAAGACTTGGCAAAGGAATTTGTTGCAGTTTATCAAAGGCTCGCAAAGTAATTTATTTAATAATCAAAAATTATATTTAGTCAAAATTGAGAAGCTGAGATTTTTTCCCAGCCTCTTTTATTAATAACTATAGGAGGAAAGAAAATTGATGAAGAGATTTCCTGAAAATTTTTTATGGGGTGGGGCAGTCGCCGCTCATCAACTGGAAGGTGCATGGGATGAAGCTGGTAAAGGGCCTTCCGTCGCTGATGTGATGACGGCTGGGTCAGCTAAACAACAGCGCCAAATTACAGCTGGAGTTATTACTGGTCAAAATTATCCTAATCATCAAGCAATTGATTTTTATCATCATTACCCAAGTGACTTGAAACTAATGGCTGAGATGGGTTTTAAATGTTTTCGAACTTCAATTGCTTGGAGTCGAATCTTTCCACAAGGCGATGAGACTCAGCCCAATGAAGCTGGTTTGAAATTTTACGATGATTTATTTGCTGAATGTCTAAAAAATGGGATTGAGCCAATCGTGACGCTTTCACATTTTGAAATTCCTTATAATTTAGTTGTCAAATATGGTGGCTGGCGTAATCGAAAAATGATTGATTTTTTCGTTAAATTTGCCGATGTTTGTTTTCAACGTTATCGCAAACAAGTTAAGTATTGGATGACCTTTAATGAAATCAATAATCAAACCGGTTATCATAATGAATTTTGCCTTTACACTAACTCGGGAATTCAAGTCAAGCCAGGTGAGAATGCTGAGCAACTAATGTATCAGGCTGCACATTACGAACTGGTGGCAAGTGCAATTGTGGTTGCTCATGGCCATGAAATCAATCCAGCTTATCAAATTGGCTGCATGTTAGCGATGGAGCCATTATATCCATTAAACTCACAGCCACAAAATATCATGATGGCAGAAAAAGCGATGCAGAAGCGCTATTGGTTTACTGATGTACATGTTAATGGCGAGTATCCATCATTTATGGAAGCTTTTTTGCAAAATAAGCATTATCGCACTGATATTACTGTGGCTGACCGTTATGATCTAAAACAGGGAACAGTTGATTATATTGGTTTCAGTTACTATATGTCAAAAACTGTTAAGGCTAGTGAAGATAATCCAGCTTATGAGTATGATGATTTTAGTAGTGATGTTCAAAATCCATTTTTGCCGGCTTCTGAATGGGGCTGGACAATTGATCCTGAAGGCTTGCGTTATGGTGCTAACTGGTTTAATGATCGTTATCATTTACCCTTATTTGTCGTTGAAAATGGTCTTGGCGCGCGGGATGAAATTGCCGCTGACGGTAAGATTCATGACTCATATCGGATCGATTATTTGCAAGCACATTTGGTTCAGTTAAAAAAAGCAATTGTCGAAGATGGCATCAAGATTATTGGATATACGCCTTGGTCAGCAATTGATATTGTTTCAGCTGGAACTGGTCAAATGGAAAAACGTTACGGGTTCATTTATGTTGATAAAGATGATCAAGGTAAAGGTACTTTAAAACGAATTCCTAAGGATTCATTTTATTGGTATCAACGAATTATAGCCACAAATGGTGAGAACTTGTAAAATTAATCTACTTCATAGAATAAACTTTTAAGCAGAGCTGCATCTTGACTCTGTTTTTTTTTGTAGAAATGAATCTTTTAAAAGAAAAGACTAGTTTTTCTTAATTAAAAGTCCAAGTTTGACTCATAAAAGTTGTAAAATAGAAAGTAAAAGAAAATCAATATTGAGGTTATTAATAATGAAAACCGTTAAATATCAATTTGTTGCAGAAACAATTCGTCAACGAATTCTTAAGGGAGTTTATAAAGCAAAATCAATTATGCCAGATCAAAATTCATTAGCTAGTGAATTTAATGTCAGTCGTTTGACGGTCAAGAAGGCACTTGATTTGCTGGCGCATGAGGGTTTGATCTACAAGCAGTCGGGTTTGGGAACAATTGTTTTAGGAGTCATTCCAATCAAAGCAGCTAATGATTCCCCAGCGAATGCTTTCGATGGATTAAGTCAACAACATACTGGCGAAAAGGTTGAGAGTAAAATTATTTCATTTGAAGTTCATTTTCCAAATCAGGATTTACAAACCAAGCTTGACATTAAAAAAGATGATCCGGTCTATGAAATCAGACGTTTGCGAATTTTAAACGGTGATCCTTTGATCTTAGAGCACACTTTTATGCCAGTTAAGTTAGTGCCTGGGTTAAATGAAGACATTTTGCATAAATCGGTTTACGGTTATTTGCATCAGCAGTTGCATTTGAAATTTGGTGGTGCATATCGCAAAATTCGAGCGACGTTGCCAGATAAATTAGATATTAAATATTTACAAGCCCAAAAAAACGATCCAATGTTGGAATTTGAAGAAATCGTCTGGTTAAATAACGGTGAAAATATTGAATATGCAACTAGTCGCAATCGTTACGATAAGCGAAGTTACACGGTACTGGATGTTAATGACTTTTAAATTATTGGGAGAGTAATAATAAAAAAATGCTTAACGTAACATTGACTTACCTGGGGACTTCAAGCTTAACTGATGAAGTCATTGCGATTGGTCAGATAAGGAAATAATTTAATTTATTAATAATTTATAAACTGCTTATCCAGAATCGGACAGCAGTTTTTTTATATTTTCTGAGTCGCTAATTGATTAGCTAGATCTGTCGGTAAGGGCTGAAATTTGACCACTTAGACAATAGCAGTTTATTTTAGTCAGCAAATATGGTGAAATGTAGCTAATCAAATCAAGACGCCAAAGAGGTGAAAGTATGAAAATTACCATTGAAGTTCAGTCTGATCTGCAGGAAAAAGAAATTATTATTCGCACACCAAAACTGGACCAGCAAGTCAAAGACTTGAGTCAGCTGCTTGAGAAGCAAGTCCAACAAACTCAACATTTTAAATTCTTTGATCAGGATGGCACGGAATATTATTTAAAGTTAACAGAAATTCTATTTTTTGAAACGGACGAGCGAAAAATTCTTGTCCATACGGCACGTCAGACTTACTTGACAGATAAGAAGCTATATCAGTTGGCAGAGCTTTTGCCGCCCAATTTTATGCGGGTCGCTAAATCGGCTATTTTAAATCTTGATCAGATCTTTTCTTTGAAGCATACTCTCACCGGTAATGTGATTCAATTCTATAATTCGCAAAAGCAATTATATGTGTCACGCAGTTATTATAAAAGTTTAAAACACCGGTTGAATGAAAGGAGATTACATTAATGAAGAAAGAACGTTGGTTTTGGGGCTTGGCTTGCTTATTAGCAGCAGTTTTGCTGATTGGCAGTCAGTTGCAATGGTTCAATTATCCATTTGGTCCAGGAACATTAATTGCCACTTTTTTGATCGTAATGATTCTTATCAAGAATTTAATCAATCTCAGTTTGACAGGAATTATTTTCTCGCTAGCTTTTTTGTTTTTCTTGTACCAAAAACTCTTGGGAATTGCGCTTTCAGGTTGGACGATTTTCTTGACGGCATTATTATTGGATATCGGACTGTCATTAATTCTGGGACCAGTTATGCAACATCATCATTTTAGTTCATTGCAAACCTTATTTGCTAGCAATCGTTCTAAGACCAAACACATTAAAAAAGGCTGGACAACTAATAATGATGAAATTATTCAGTTAAGCGGTCGACTGACGTCTAGCACGAAATACTTGCAAGCCCGGAATTTAAAAGAAGTTGAGGTGGTCATGCTGGCAAGCGATATGAGTATTTATTTTAATCAGGTCGCGGTTAAAGAAAATCAAGTAGTAGTCAAGCTCGATTGCACAGCCAGCAACTTGGATTTATATATTCCGCAAGGTTGGCAAGTGATTGACCGGCTTAAATCTTTGATGGGCAATGTAGAGATTGAACCAGCTGCTGATGCGACCATTTTGACCAAGACAATCTTGTTGATAGGGCAACTCAAAGCTTCAAATCTTGAAATTTATTACTTAGACTAATTAAAAGAAACCGGAAGTGGCAAAATGTCTGAAATTACGATCAGTGATCGACAGTCCAATCTACAAATCTTTAAAGACTTTTCTAGTAACTTAATCGGTTCTCTAAGTGGGGAGATGTTTTCCTTTGGAATGGGGCTGATGTTGCTGAATCAGACTCATTTAGCAATTAGTTTTGGGATTTCAACGATTATTGGTCCACTTGTCAGCTTGCTCCTGTTAGTCCCATTAGGGAATCTTGTTGATCGTTATCCCCATAAAGCTATCTTAATTGTCAGTGATCTGTCGCGGTTATCCAGTTTGCTTCTGTTTGCCTGGGCCTTGCCACTGTTTGCTGGAATTGGTAAATTGATCCCGGTAGTGATTTTCTCCATACTGGATTATATTTGGACTGATTTTTCGTCGACCACTTACTCGGCAGCTGTTCACGAATTAGTTAATGACCGCAAGATTCAAAAGCTGAGCTCACTGACTTCAACTGCCAGCTCAATTTCTGCGATTTTTTCACCCTTGTTGGGAGTGATTCTCTATTCATTGGTGGGATTTGAGGCCTTCATCATGATTGAGATCTTCTCCTCGCTAGTTTCGTTTCTGATCATGCTGACGATGAACTTTCATTATGCATCTAAAACAACTAAAAAACGGTCATCACAAACCGGACAGTTACAGATGTTTAAAGCTGGAATCAACTATATTCGCCATCGTCCGCTGATCAAAGGAGTCATCATGATCGCTGTCTTGGTCAATTTTGTTTTCACTAGTTTGACGGTTGAAATACCATTTGTGATCAATGACAGGTTGCATTTAGGCAATCTGCCGATCAGTGTTTTAGAAAGCGCAGATTCTGCTGGAATTTTATTGGGGAGCCTAATTATGAGCTGGCAGTTAACTAAGAATTACTTTCGCCAGCTATTATTGGTCCCACTGATTTTAGATGGCGTGATCATGATGTTATTGGGAGGTGTTTTTATGCTTTTCCGTTCGGCCGCTAGTGTTAGTCTTGCCGGAGCGTTTGTCATGTTTTTACTGGGAGTTGTCGTCGTAATTCCTAATATTGTCATGCAAGTCGAATTGCAAAAAAGTGTGCCAACAGAATTTCTGGGACGTGTAACAACCATTTTAATAACAATTAATAGTTTGATTATGCCACTGGGGACCCTGTTTTACACTGGCTTATTTCAAAAAATTCAAGCTAATTAG
>NZ_AHYZ01000217.1 GCF_000255495.1 Liquorilactobacillus vini DSM 20605 | reverse complement strand
CAGGTAGGATAATCCAACTTATTATTGTGATAATTAAGCTTATATAATAAAATAGTGGGGCTTTGTAACCAACAGAAATATTATAATTTCCCTTTTTTAAATTAAATTGTACAGTTCCTCTTTTACTTATAATAAAATTTTTGTTTTTATCCTGAATTATTCATAGTTCATTAAAAGCCCGTCAGGTTTCGTATTTTTTCGAAAACTGACGTGTATGTCTTTATCTTTTGCTGAAATACGATGTTTATAAGTTCTAACTAGTGAGATTTTTCAACTAACTCAGAATTGCTTTGAACTTTTGGACATACTTGTCCCTTGGTTGGACAGATTTTTTTAATTTTGCCGGTTATTCAATAGCTTGGATACGCTG
>NZ_AHYZ01000218.1 GCF_000255495.1 Liquorilactobacillus vini DSM 20605 | reverse complement strand
TGTTTCAGATAAGCAATTTACTTACAATACTGAAGATCAACTAGCTGTATTAAAAAGTGACTTAATGAAAGATGCCAGCGAAAAAGAAATTAATGAATATATGCGTAAAGATTTAAGTGTTTATGACAACTTATAAACACCATAATACGAGGAGAACGTCTAATGAATCAATATGAACAACTAAACTCTAATTTGTCCTATCTCAATTTAGAAAATATTCGTCAGAATTTAAATGAGTATATATCAAAAGTCAATGATCACAAAATTAGTTTTAGTGAAGCCCTCTTAGACCTGACCAACAAGGAAATAAATTATCAACATCAATTAGAACTTGAACGAAGGATCCAAAGAGCAAGATTCCCAATAATCAAAAAAATAGAAGAATTTGATTTTAATTTTCAGCCTTCAATTAA
>NZ_AHYZ01000219.1 GCF_000255495.1 Liquorilactobacillus vini DSM 20605 | reverse complement strand
GGGTCTCCGTCAAACTATATTGGTGGAACCATGAAGTCCTCTGAATGGGGGGCTTCTTTATTTTACAATTAAAAGAATTCTGGCATAAAAATGATCCATATTTTTGAATCCGTAACAGATCCGTTTAAGTGCTTTGATTTTACGATTGATTCCTTCGATAGGTCCATTAGAAAGTGATGATTCACAGCTGTTTGAAACATATTTTAGATTTTTCTTTAGGGTTT
>NZ_AHYZ01000220.1 GCF_000255495.1 Liquorilactobacillus vini DSM 20605 | reverse complement strand
TTTCGGTTGGCCTAAGCATTAATCACGCAAGTTTTTGTACTCTTAAGGATTCAGTAACGGTAAAACGAAACATACCTAAGTTAACAAATTCATCAAGTTTTTGTACTCTTAAGGATTCAGTAACGGTAAAACTGAAATATGAAGATTTAAAAACTGGCGATAGTTTTTGTACTCTTAAGGATTCAGTAACGGTAAAACCCAACAAGTCGACCATACAAAATATGTGG